>DASRGL010000345.1:0-5904 GCA_035651115.1 Chthonomonadaceae bacterium | reverse complement strand
CGGGTTCGGCCCGTTGACCAGTTTCCCGAAGGTACGCACTTCGCCCGAATCCGGCGCCAGCAGGCCCGCAATCATGTTCAGGACGGTACTTTTGCCGCAGCCGGAAGGCCCGAGCAGTACGACGAACTCACCCGCCTCTTCATCGGTGACCGTCAGGTTGACATCGTTGACCGTGACCAGGCGCTCGCCGTTGCGCGGGTCGGGAAACCATTTGCTGACATTTTTCAGTTCGATGACCGGAGGCTTGTCTGCCATCGTGTTTACCAGTTCAGGTAGCGTTTCCGCACCGTTTGCAGCGCCCAGTCGGTGAGGGAGGAGATCAAGGCGATCAAAATGAGGACGCCGAAGACTTTGCCCGATTCCTGCGTGCGACTGCCGAGATAGAGAAGATAGCCTAATCCCAACTGCTCTTCGTTGCTGTTGATGAACTCCGCCAGCACGATATACGTCCACATGATGCCGTTGCAGACCGCGATAGCATCCCATATCTGCGGCAGTGCGCCCGGCAGCAGGACGCGCCAGATCATCTGCCAGCGATTAGCCCCGATGTCGAGGGCGACTCGAACGTAGTCCTCGCTGACGCTCAGGATCGCGTTCTTCACCAGAATGATCATGTAGAAGATCGCTCCCAGGAACAGGAAGACGATCTTGGCGCGCTCCTCAATGCTGAACCACAGCACGATCAGCCCGACGATGCCGGTAGTCGGGATGCTTTTGCCGCCGTTGACGATCTTGCGGAGAAAGGCGTCTATCGGGGAGAACGCGCCCATCAGGACGCCGATGGGAACACCCACCAGGATGACCCATCCCAGCGATCTGGTGACGCGCCAGAAGCTGCGCCAGATGGCCGGGAACACCCAGGGCGGATGGTTGGGATTGCTCTGGAACTCCATCAGGCCGTCCCAGATGCCGGTCGGCGTGGGCAGGAACAGCGGCTTCACAAAGCCGCCATAAGTCAGGATACACCAGATGAGAATCAGGGCCACGATACCCGACAGTCCGATCAAAAAGTCGGCGCGGGGCGAGAGTTTGCTGCGAATGGAGAAACGCATCGGCGGGCTTTTCCAGGCGCCTTATTTCGGCACAATCTTGATGTCGGTGCGCCGGTTTCGGGCGCGTCCCGCATCCGTCGCATTGGAGGCGACCGGATTGTTGGGGCCGTTGCCTTTGGCGATGAATCGTGCGCGGTTGAACCCATACCGCGCCACCAGATAGTTTACAACGGACTGCGCGCGTCTTTGACTGAGGGCGACGTTGCGCTGCGCGTTGCCGACGCTATCCGTGTTGCCCTCGACGCGGAGGTAGGCGTTCGAGTAGGTCTGCGCCGTCAGCGCGACTGTGTCGAGTACCTGCTTGGCGTTCGGATCGAGCGTTGCGCTCCCGGTCGCGAAATAGATGTTGACCGGTTTGGTCATGATCGGAGCCGCTGTCTTCTTCACTTCTGGCGGCTTTGCCGGGAACTTGAACTCTTCTTTCGGAGCGGATACCCGCACCTCCTTCGGCACGGCGGCATAGATTTCGCGGAGAAAGCGGTCGTCTTTGGCCTGGGTAGGCGTGACCGGCTGACTGATATAGCCGCGCTTGACCCAGGCGATGCTGGCCTGCTTGAAAATACGGTCGAAGAGCGGTTCGCTGCCGTCCAGCCCGAACATCTTCGTGTTGTCGGCAAGATCGGCCCATTTGACGGCAGCCAGTTGCTCCCGCGTCGCCTGCTCGCCCAGGTCTTTATAGAGCGGTTCGTTGTCTCGCAGCACCTTCACGGCCAGATCGTTGTTGCGGTTGGCTTCGACCGTGCCATCCAGCCAGCCCTGCACAAACGCCTTAATGACATCGGGATGCTCTTTGATGAAATCCTCCCTGGCGACCATGAGATCGGCGATGAGGTTGGCCGCCGTCTTGGAGGAGACGAGAATATGCGCGCCGGGGCGTTTGTTGAGCGCCTCGGTCACGTCCGGTTCCCAGACCACCGCGGCATCCACCTTGCCCGCCACGAAGTCGGCGCGGGCGTCCGGCGAGGCGTTCTTCCCGACCAGGCTTTTGACGATCTGCGCCTGCGCGCTCTCATCCAGGCTGGAGTTTTCCAGGCTATATTCCAGCAGCCAGTGCGAAGGCGTGAAGAGGGCGAGGGAGACCTTCTTGCCCTGCAGGTCTTCGATACGGCGGATGCTCTGGTCGGCGACGATGGCGTCGCCGCCGCGCGACCAGTCCACCTGCATGATGGCGCGCGACCGGACACCGTTCTTGATGAAGCCCGGCAGTTCGTTGGCCCAGAAGTCTACGGTAGACCAGACGATATCTACCCCATCCTCGCCGCCGCGCGCAAAGGCTTTGGCGCGGGCGTCCACATCCTCCATCAGCATGAACTCGACCAGGAGGTTGTGGTTCTTCCAGTAGATACACTCCTTGTTGGGCTTGAAACCATTGTTGGCGACAATGCCTCCCGCGTAACCGGGCCAGGACACCACACCGACTCGCAGGGGGCGACCGAGCAAGCCCTGATCGCCCGAAACGGTATGCGATGCCCCGCCGGTCGTACCGTTTCCGCCGCCCGAGCGCTGCTGCCACCAGCGCCAGGCGCCCGCTGCCAACCCGAGGACCAGAATCAGCAGCACGAGCTTGCCTATCGGTTTTATGCGCATCCTACGTTCTCCTCCATACTGCTACGCCCCATCCTTTGAGCGTCACTACAGCTTAAACTTTTATAGAGCGAAACAGAGGGGGTACAGCATCTCGCCGCTTCGCTTGTAACCAGACGTAATACTATAACGTTCGGTCGTCGGTTTCGTCAAGTAGAGGGCAACCGGGGTCACGCAGTCAGCTTTTCGAGGAGGAGCGCCTGCGCGCTGCGGCGGCGCTGGCCCGGCGCGGGATGGCGGCGCTGGTAGCAGCCGTCCGGGCGCAGGTCCCAGGCCTGGCAGTTGTCTTCCAGCAGCACGGGCAGCACCTCTGCTCGCAAGACACGCTTGATCTCCGCATCCTGCACCGGAATGACGACCTCCACCCGCCTGTCCAGGTTGCGCGGCATCCAGTCCGCGCTGCCGATATAGACCTCCTCCTCGCCGCCATTATGGAAAGTGAAGATGCGGCTGTGTTCCAGGAAGCGCCCGATGATACTCACCACCCGGATGTTCTCCGACAGGCCCTGCACGCCCGGACGCAGGCAGCACATGCCCCGCACGATCAGGTCTATCTGCACGCCCTTGCGCGAAGCGGCATAGAGCGCCTTGATCAGCGCCGGGTCTACCAGCGCGTTCATCTTGGCGATGATGCGGCCCGGATTCTCCTCGGTGTGCTTGTCCGTCTCCCGCTCGATCATCGCCTGAAGGCGTTGGCGCAGCGTCACCGGCGCGACCAGGAACTTCCGGTAGGCGTCCTGGCGCGAGTAGCCGGTCAGGAAGTTGAACAGATCGGTGGCGTCCGCGCCGAAATCGGGATCGCAGGTCAGAATGCCGACATCGGTGTAGGTCGCGGCGGTCTTCGGGTTATAGTTGCCGGTTCCGATATGCAGATAGCGGCGCAGCCCGTCCTCCTCGCGGCGCACGACCAGCGTGACCTTGCAGTGGGTCTTCAGGCCGAGCAGCCCATAGACGACGTGAACGCCGGACTTCTCCAACTGTTTGGCCCAGGTGATATTATTGGCCTCGTCGAAGCGGGCCTTCAGTTCCACCAGGCAGGCCACCTGCTTGCCGTTCTCCGCCGCATCTATGAGGGCTTGCAGGATGGGCGAGTCGCCGCTGGTGCGGTAGAGCGTGTGCTTGATCGTAAGAACCTGCGGGTCGTCGGCGGCACGGCGCAGGAAGTCCACCACGCAGCCGAACGACTGATAGGGATGGTGCAGCAGGATGTCGCCCTGTCGGATGGCGGTGAACAGTTCCACGTTGCCGCGCAGCGCGGGCGGGATGCCCGGCACGAACGGCGGATCGCGCAGTTCGGGAATATCTATGCTGGCGAGCGGGAAGAAGTCGGCCATATTGAGCGGGCCGTCCAGCGTGTAGATCTCCTCCTCCTCGGCCTCCAGCTCCTCGATCAGCGTCTTGCGGATCGCGTCCGGCATGGCGCGGGCCAGTTCCAGGCGCACCAGTTCGCCGAACCGCCGCTTGGAAAGCTCCTCCTCGATGAGAACGAGCAGATCGTCGGCGGCCTCCTCTTGCAGTTCCAGGTCGGCGTTTCGGGTGACGCGGAACGGATAGCAGGCGCGTACCTCCATGCCGGGAAACAGCCGCCCGATATGCGCCGTGATGACCTCTTCCAGCAGCACGAACTGCCATTTCTCGCCGACGAGAGGCACGAGGCGCGGCAGGGCGGGGCGCGTCGGCACTTTCACGCGGGCAAACCGCTCTACGCCGGTGACGGGATCGTAGACGACGACGGCCAGGCTCAGGCTCAGGTTGGAGATGTAGGGGAAGGGATGGCCGGGATCGAGCGCCAGCGGCGTCAGCACCGGGAACACCTCGTTCTCGAAGTAGACGCGCAGCCGATCCGCCTGGATCGCGTCGAGTTCCTCATAGCGGCGCAGGTGGATGCCATGTCGCGCCAGGGAGGGCATCAACTGCTGGAAGCACTGGAACTGCTCGGCGAGCATCGGCTCCAGTTTTTCCTGAATGGCGCGCAGATTGGCGGCGAAGGCGCGATCCGAGGGCGAGCGCCCGGTATCCGGGTCGGTGCGGTCGCGCATACCGGGGACATGGATCATGAAGAACTCGTCGAGGTTGTTGCTGAAGATGGCGAGGAATTTGAGGCGTTCGAGCAGCGGCACGCCGGGGTTCATCGCCTCTTCCAGCACGCGCCGGTTGAACTCCAGCCAACTCAGTTCGCGGTTGAAGAAGAGGTCTCTGCCGGACAGGGCGGCGCGCGCCCGGTTGCTGACGGCCCCGCGCGGTGTACGAGGCGGGGTAGGCCGGTCAGGATAGCCGAGCGAGGCCGCAGATAGGTCCGACATTCTTTCTTACTCCTCCATGAGCCAGTGGGATTCGGGCGGGCGGGCGGTGCGCGCGGGCGCGAGCAGTCCCAGCGCCTCCGCCAGATCGCGGGGCGTGTTGCCGACGGCGCGCAGGTCACGGCCGGACTCGCGGCGGGCCTCTTCGAGCGTCCAGTCGTCCAGGAACAGCGTCTCGTCTCTCAGACAGATTTTCGGCAGGTAGACGGTCGGCTTGCAGTCCGGGAACGCCTGCAACTGCGCCAGGATGTCCGTCGCCGTGAGCAGCCCCGCGATATGGATGTCGCCGCCGAAGAACTCGTTCTTAATGACGCACACATTGATGTCCACGCCGACGACAGCGTTCAGACGGGCGGCAAAGGCAAGCACGACGGGCGCGGGCATCTCGGCGGTGACCAGCGTGGCGGCGACGGGAACCGGCGCGCGCTCCGGCAGGCGGCGGGCGACCTGCTTTGCGTTTTCCAGGAACAGCCGCACCGTCCCGATGCCGTCCTCCAACTGCGGGAACTCCTCGTAGTGGCGCTTGCCGGGAACCGGCTGTTCCGCCAGAAAGTACCACTCGTCGGCGAGCCAGGCAAACCGCGTGCCGAGCCGCGCCTGAAACTCCTTCTCGCGCTTCTTGATATGCGCGATCATCCGGCGGGCATAGTCGCGCTCGACATGCGCCAGTCGCGGCAGGCGCTCGCGGAAGCGGGTCAGACCGACCGGCACGATGGCGACCGACTGCACGCCCGCGCGCTTGCCCGTCAGGGCGCGGTGTTCGGCGGCCAGTTCGTCGAGCGTCCGATCCAGCGCGTCGCCGTCGTTGAGGCCGGGGCAGAGGACGATCTGCGCATGAACGTCAATGCGCGCGTCGGCCAGTTCGCGCAACTGCGGCAGAATCGGCGTCGGCTCTTTGCGGCCCAGCAGCGCGCGACGCAGTTCCGGGTCGGTGGCGTGGACGGAGACGTAGAGCGGCGATAGCTTCT
>DASRGL010000344.1:0-18142 GCA_035651115.1 Chthonomonadaceae bacterium | reverse complement strand
AGAGTGATGGTTTTCATGGCTTCCTGTTGGCAGTTCCCCCTCTCCCGCAGCGTGGGAGAGGGGGCTAGGGGGTGAGGGCTTATTCGCCAATCGCCTCGTTCAGATAGCGCGGCTCCCGCCCGAACTTGGCCCGATACTCGTCGCGCGTCGGCAGGAGGCGAATCTTGACTTTGGCCTCGTGGTGCAGCGCGATGTCCGAGAGTTTGTGTTCCAGGAACGGGTTCGCGAAGCGTTCGAGGGTCTGTTTGGCGAACGCCTCCGGGTCTTCGACGCGCCCTTCCAGCGTCGGCACGATCTCCTCGAAGAGCAGGCCGCGCAGCCAGCCCGCGATCTCCGGGTTGAGGACAGCCTCGCGCACCGTCGTAAAGCCGCGCGGCGCGGCGATGTTCACCAGGGACGTATGCGCGGCGTTCAGGATGCGGACTTTGCGCAGGTAGAACGGCGTCACGTCCGGCGTGCGGCGGATGGCAGGATTCTCGAAGAACGGGCCGGGCCGCTTCTCCTCGATGGCCCAGAGCGCATAGGGTTCCGCCGTGATGAGCAGGGCATCGGTCGCGGCAAGGGGATGCTCGGCGGGCTTCCCGGTGACGATGCGATCCACCAGGTTGTTCCGCCAGAGGCACTCCGTCTGAAGCCAGTCCGTGAAGGCGGCGGGCTGCTGCCACAGCCGCGCCTGCTCCAGGATCAGCCCGATCAGGCGGTCGGCGTTGTCCTCGATCAGTTCGCAGGGAACGATGGTCACGCCCGGCAGCCCGCTCTCATAGCGCGCCTTGAGGACGAGCAGCAGCTTGGCCGGGAACGATTTCGGCGGCGCGTCGTCGGCCCGGTCGCCCGGTTCCAGAACCAGGCCCGTCTCCGTCGTGTTGGAGAGGACGTACCGCAGTTCCGGCGAACGCCCGACGGCCAGCACCTCGCTCCAGTCCGTCTGCGCAACGAGCGCGCGGCGGATGCTCTGGACTTCATGCGCCTCATCAATCACCTTGCCGTCCGCCAGGCCCCGGATGAGGACGTGATAGCGTCCCTGCTGCTGGTTGAGCAGTCGGGCGCGCTCCGAGACGGTGGACTGCACGACGACGACGCGGCCCACGTTCTGCCCGCCGTCGTTGGCCTGCTGAATGAACAGATCGGCGAAGGCGCGCAGGAACTTGCCGCCGCCGAACTGGAGTACGGTTTCTGGAAGATCGCTCATGACATCCTCGTTGTCCTGTTAGGAGGCGCTTCCCCGGTCACAATGGGAGAAATCGTTGCCGAAGTCAGACGGGTTTTCGATTGCCCGGTCACGATGGAATGAATTCCTTCGCTGTGTGGCGTTCCGCCCAGTGTCCTACGGACACGGTGCAGACTGGCGGCTGGTGCGTATCCGCGCAGGCGGATACTGGGCCGTAAGCCACCGAGCGAAGGAATTCATTCCATCGCATCCTTATGGGCGGAGTCACACTACAGGCTGGGAAGTTTCCAGGGCGCGCGGTACTGCGGCGTGCAGAGTTCGGTGGCCTCTTTGTCGCCGACGACCTCCCACTTCTCGGCATCCCACTTGAGTTTGCGGCCCAGCTTCAGCGAAAGGTGCGCCAGGTTCAGCGCGATCTGCATAGGCAGATGCGCTGCGAAGCTGCACGAACACTCTTTCCGCGATTTGATGCTGTCGAGGAACTCGCGCTCATGGCCGGGTGAATCCGGCACGGACTTCGGATAGGTCTGGTCTTCGAGGGGCTTGCCGTTCCGGTCGAGAACCTGGCAGAGGCCGTAGTTGCAGACCAGCGTGGCGTCTTTGCCCTGGAACACGATGCCGAGCCGCCGCCCGGAGCCGGGATCGCCGACGCCGTAGTTGTAGGCGTTGTCCTGAGTCAGCGTCCAGGTCATCACCTTATCCGGGAACTCCCAGGCGACATCGAGCGTGTCCGGCACGTCTGCTATGCTGGTGGTGGCGTAGCGCCCGCCGGAGGCCGAGGTCGTGAGCGGGCAGCCGAGTTCTAAGGCCCAGAAAGGCAGGTCTACGATGTGCGGGCCGAGTTCATGCAGCCAGCTATCCACATAGTCCTTGAAATAGCGGTGCATCCCGTCCCGGAAGCGTCCGATGTTGAACGGCACTTTCGGCGCCGGGCCGAGCCACATCTCCCAGTCCAGTCCCGCAGGCGGATCGGTGTCCGGAGGGTTATCCAACCCTTCCGAATTATCGTTCATGGCGCAGAAGTTGCGTACCGCTGTGATCTGGCCCAGCACGCCGGAGCGCACCACGTCTACGCACTTATGGTAGTTCGGGCTGGCGTGAACCTGCGTGCCGTCCTGGGTGATCCGGTTGTAGCGTTTGGCGTACTCCACCATGACGCGAATCTCGCCGGGGAAGCGAGAGAGCGGCTTTTCGCAGTAGACGTCTTTGCCCGCCTGCATCGCTTCGGCGGCCATGATCGCGTGCCAGTGCGGGGGCGTCGCGATGACGACGGCATCAATATCTTTGTTTTCCAGCAGCTTGCGGTAGTCGTGGTAGCCCTGCGCCTTGCCTTCGGTCTTGGCGATCGCTCTCTCCAGATGGGGCTGATGGACATCGCAGACAGCGGCGATCTGGACATCCGGGTGCTTGCCGAACCAGTCAAGATGGCCGTAGCCGCGCCCGGCCACGCCGATGAAGCCGAGCCGAATCGTATCGTTTGCTGAGGGACTCATGGTGGGTTGTCTCCGTTTCCGGTTCTGCTGCCAGCGCAGAAGTATTTTGGGGATTGCATTCTCATTCGCCGCCGCCGCGCCGAACTCCTCCCGCTTCTCGGAGAACGCGCCTCGCCCGCCATTGACGCGGAGCGGTCTGGATGGTACAATCATTTTGACCGGGTACAGAACGTACCCGGCTTTGGGGCCTGCGGCCAACCGTCCTGCCGGACGGGAAAGGCAACCACTGTGGAACTCAGACGAAGCAAGGCCGAGGTCTATTTGCATCTAGTTTGGGCAACCAAGGGACGCCAGCCCTTGATTGCGCCAGAAATCGAGCGTGAGATTCACCGATGTATTGAAACTGAAGTGCGACAACTTGGCTGCGATGTGCTAGCTATCGGCGGGATGCCAGATCATGTCCATCTAGTCATCAAGCTGCCGACCAAACTTGCGATTGCCGCCTTAATGAAGCAGGTTAAAGGAGTCTCCTCTGCCTTTGCCAATGACCTAAACCAGCATAATACGCTTTTTCGTTGGCAGGAAGGCTATGGTGTTCTGAGCGTCAGCCGTCCTCATCTTTCTAAGGTCATCTCTTATGTTGGGAATCAGAAGCGCCATCATGCGGCAAACAAGCTGTGGATCGAATGGGAAGAAACCACTCAGATAGTTGTGAGCGACAACCATGTAGCCTAAATCGCTTTCCCGTCCGGCAGGACGGTTGGCCGCAGGCCCCAAAGCCGGGTACGTTCTGTACCGGTACTATAAATTTAACGTGAAGCAGACATTTTCTTTACAAGCCCATCCTGCGCGGCCTCCGGGCTGCGCCTGTTTGTCCCCGCTCTAAGACGCGCCGATAAAGGGCGCGCGGACGGGGCCGCACGCAACGGAGTGTTTCTATGTCCCGTCCCATTGTCGCCGTCGTCGGCAGACCCAACGTCGGCAAATCCACCCTGTTCAACCGTCTCATCGGGCGGCGTGTCGCCATCGTGGAGGACACGCCCGGCATCACGCGCGACCGCCTGTATCACGAGGTCGAGTGGAACGGCAAAGAGTTCACCGTCATTGATACGGGCGGCATCCTCCTCAACGAGTCCGACCCGCTGACTGTGCAGGTGCGGATGCAGGCCGAGATCGCCATGTCCGAGGCCGATGTCATCCTGTTCATCGTGGACGCCGCCGACGGCATGACCAGCGCGGATCAAGACCTGGCCGACGCTCTGCGCGCCTCCGACAGACCAGTTTTGCTAGTGGTAAATAAGACAGATAATCCGCGACTGGAGCAGGACGCCGCCGAGTTCTACGCGCTCGGCCTGGGCAACATCTATACCATCTCCGCGATACACGGAACCGGCATCGCCGATCTGTTGGATGAGGTCGTCTCCCTGCTGCCCGAAGAGGCCGAGAGCGAAGAGGAGGACGAGGAGGCCGTCCGGCTCGCCATCATCGGGCGGCCCAACGTCGGCAAGTCCTCGCTGCTCAACGCCATTCTCGGCGAGGAGAGGGTCATCGTCAGCCCGCTGCCCGGCACGACCCGCGACACGATTGACACGCCGTTCACGTGGGACGGCCAGAAACTCGTGCTGCTGGACACGGCGGGAATCCGGCGCAGCGGCAAGATTCAGGGGACGGTGGAGTACTACATGGTGATGCGGGCGCAGGCCGCGCTCGAACGCAGCAATGTCGGGATGGTGGTCATTGACGGCTCGGCGGGCGTGCTGGACGGCGACAAGCGCGTGGCGGGTATGGCGCAGGACGCGGGCCGCGCCTGTATCATCGTCGTCAACAAGTGGGACCTGGTAGACCCCGGCATCGTCCGCACGGACGACAAGCGCCCGCGCGCCGACCGCGAGAAGATGGAAAGGTTTACGGAGATGTTCCGCAGGGAGTGTCCGTTCCTGGCCTACGCGCCGCTGGTCTTCGTCTCCGCGCAGGAGCGGTTCAGCATCCGCGAGGCGGTCGAGACCGCCATTACCGCCGCGCAGAACCACGCGCACCGTATCCCGACCGGCGAACTGAACCGCCTGCTGCGCGACGCCACCGAACGCCGTCCGCTGATGGAGCATGGCCGCACGTTCAAGGTCTACTATGCGACGATGCCGCGCGTGCAGCCGCCGACCGTCCTCCTGTTCTGCAACGACGCCGAGATGCTCCATTTTTCGTATAAACGCTATCTGGAGAACCAGTTGCGCGCCGCCTATCCGCTGGAAGGCACGCCGATCCGCATCCAGGCCCGCAAAGCCGAGAACCGAGACCGAGAGAAGGACTGAAGAGAGACGCGATGGCGCGATTGCAAACCCGTTATATCTGTCAGGAGTGCGGCTACGAGTCGGCGAAGTGGATGGGCAAATGCCCGGAGTGCGACGCCTGGGACTCCTTCGTAGAAGAGGTGGTGCTGAAGGAGAAGCCCGGAGCGGTCGGCAAGGTCGGCGGCGGCCTGGGTGGGGGCAGCGCGGGCGGACGCGCGCTCGTGCCGAGCGGCGGCGGAACCCCCACGCCGATCACCCAGGTCGAGATGACCGCGCAGGAGCGGCTTTCGACGGGCATCGGCGAGTTCGACCGCGTGCTGGGCGGCGGCCTGGTTCCGGGCGGCCTCATCCTGGTCGGCGGCGATCCCGGCATCGGCAAGTCCACGCTGCTGACTCAGGTAGCGGCGAATGTGGCGGGAGGCGTTGGGGTGGCCCTCACCCCCGGCCCCTCTCCCGCAGCGTGGGAGAGGGGAGAATCTAGTATTTCTGCCTCCCCTCTCTCTCTCAGCGTGGGAGAGGGGCGGGGGGGTGAGGGTCTGCCCGTCCTCTACATCTCCGGGGAGGAGAGCGCGCAGCAGATCAAGCTGCGCAGCGCGCGACTGAATGCGGAGACGCCGCAGTTTCTAGTCAGCGTGGAGACGGAGATCGGGATCATCCTGCACCATCTGGACACGGTGCGGCCCGGCCTGGCGGTGATAGACAGCATCCAGACCATGTCCGACTCCGCGCTCGACTCCGCGCCGGGAACGGTCAGTCAGGTGCGGGCCTGCGCGACGCATCTGGCCCGCTTCGCCAAGACCGCCGGGGTTCCCATCGTGCTGATCGGCCATGTGACGAAAGAGGGCAGCCTGGCCGGGCCGCGCGTGCTGGAACATATCGTGGATACCGTCCTCTATTTCGAGGGTGACCGCCACCATGCCTACCGCCTGCTGCGCGCCGCCAAGAACCGCTTCGGCTCGACGGACGAACTCGGCATCTTCGAGATGCACGAGAGCGGGCTGGTCGGGGTGGACAATCCCTCCGCCGTGCTGCTTTCGGAGCGTTCGGAGGACGGCACGGGGTCGGCGGTGGCCTCGACGCTGGAAGGCTCCCGCGCGCTGCTGGTGGAGGTGCAGGCGCTTGTCGCGCGCTCCAACCTGGCAAGCCCGCGCCGCGCCGTCACGGGAATGGACCCGAACCGCGTCAACATGATCCTGGCGGTGCTGGAGAAGCGGGCCGGACTCAAGATCGCCGAGCAGGATGTGTTCGTCAACGTGGCCGGGGGCATCCGCATTCTGGAACCGGCTGCCGATCTTGCGACCGCGCTGGCCGTCGCCTCCAACTTCCGCGAGCAGCCGGTAGACCCGACGACGATTCTTTTAGGCGAGGTCGGGCTGGCGGGCGAAGTGCGCGCCGTCTCGCAGATCGAGAAGCGTCTGCGGGAAGCGGCCCGGCAGGGCTTCACAACGGCGGTCGTCTCCAAGCACAACGCCTCCAAGCTGCCGAAGAACCTGGGCCTCAAGATCATCGGCGTCGCCACCGTCCATGACGCCCTCCGCGCCGCCCTGCTTCCTTCGCGCTCCTCAGAGGTTTAGGGAGAAGATTTCCCGCGCCTGACGACCTGCTATGTGTGGTGAGTAACGAAAGATCATGGACATACCAATCAAACTTTTGGATGTTGTCGCACTTGTTGAAGATGCGCCGGAACACGGCCTCTATCGCGGTCAGGTGGGAACGGTCGTGGAAGAACTGGCTCCGGGTGTCTACGAGGTGGAGTTCAGCGACAGCGCGAACGGCCACACCTACGCGACACTGTCATTGAAAGCTGAGCAGCTTATGGTACTCCGCTACGCGCCCGTACAAGCCGCCTGATATGCCCACACAAGCCGTACAAGAAAAACTCGCGACGCTGCCCGCCAAGCCTGGCTGCTATCTGTATAAGGACGGCAATGGAACCGTCCTCTATGTCGGCAAGGCCATCAACCTGCGCAACCGCGTCCGCTCCTACTTCCAGAAATCGGCCAACCTGACGCCGAAGGTGCGCCGCCTCGTCAGCCATATCCAGGACTTAGAGTTCATCGTCACCGACAGCGAACTCGAAGCCCTGGTGCTGGAATGCTCGCTCATCAAGAAGCACCAGCCGCACTATAACGTGCGTTTGCGCGATGATAAGCAGTATCCCTATCTCTGCCTGACGACCAGCGAACCGTTCCCCCGGCTGCTCCTGGTGCGCCGCGTCCGCCAGGACGCCAACCGCTACTTCGGCCCCTATCCCTCCTCCCGCGCCGTCTACGCCACCCTGGAACTGGTCAACCGCGTCTTCCCCCTCATCGCCTGCGGCAAGAGCTTCGATGGACGCCCCGTCCAGAAACCCTGCCTCTACTACCATCTCGGCCAGTGCCTGGCTCCCTGCGCCGGCCTGGCCGACAGGGCCGAGTACGCCGCCGCCGTCAAAGATGTCGCCGCCTTCCTCGAAGGCAAGCAGGAGCAGATCGTCCAGAAGCTGCGCCAGCAGATGGAACAGGCGGCAGAAGCCCTGGAGTTCGAGCGCGCCGCCCGCCTGCGCGACCGCTTGCAGGGCGTCGAGGAGGTCTTGCAGCGCCAGAAGGTGATCACCCACGAACGGATTGACCAGGACGTGATCGCCGTCGTCGAGGACACGACCGGCCTCAACGGCGCCTGCGTGCAGATGTTTTTGATCCGGGGCGGCAAGCTGATCGGGCAGAACCATTTCCTCGTGGAAGGCACGGGCGAGGAGACCCAGGCCGAGGTGGTGCAGGAGTTCGTCAAGCAGTACTATCAGGAGGCCAACTATATCCCCCAGGAGATCCTCCTGCCCTGCGACCTGGACGAGATCGCCATCGTGCAGAACTGGCTGCGGCAGAAGAAGGGCAAAAAGGTCGCGATCCAGGTTCCCGCGCGCGGCGACAAGAAGAAGCTGGTGGAGATGGCGACCGAGAACGCCCATCACGCCCTCGAACAGATCAAGGCGGAGATGCGGGCTAAGCTGGGCAACGCCGAACGGGCGCTGTCGGAACTGGCCGAAGCGCTGGGCCTTTCCGAGCCGCCGCAGCGCATCGAGTGCTACGACATCTCCAACACGCAGGGGCAGCACCAGGTGGCCGCGATGGTGGTCTGCGAAAAGGGGCAGATGACCCGGTCGGAGTACCGCCGGTTCAAGATACGGCGCGCGGATGGCAAGCCCAACGATTTCGCCTCGATGCAGGAGGTGATCACGCGCCGCCTGAACGAAGCCAAGGCCGACAACCCCAAGTTCAATCGCCTGCCCGACCTGATCCTTGTGGATGGCGGGCGGGGGCAGGTCTCCTCGGCGCTTGCGGCGATGGAGGCGACGGGGGTGGCGCTGCCGTTGTGCGGGCTTGCCAAGCAGTTCGAGCATCTGTTCCTGCCGAATGAGCCGGACCCGGTGATCCTGGGGCGCAGTTCGCAGGCGCTCTATCTGGTGCAGCGCATTCGGGACGAGGCGCACCGTTTCGCCAACACGTTCCAGGCGCAGGTGCGCGACAAGCAGGCGACGCGCTCGCTGCTGGATGAGATTCCCGGCATCGGGCCGAAGCGTCGGAAGGCGTTGCAGAGGCACTTCGGCTCGGTGAGCAAGATGCAGGCGGCGACGCTTTCGGAGTTGGCGGCGGCTCCGGGGATGAACTTGAAGCTGGCCGAGACCGTCTACGACTTCCTCCACGACGCCACCAGAGGCTGATTTCGCGCAGGATTCCGCTTTTCCCGCCGTGAATTCAGTAGGCTGAAAGTTCAATGACGGCAGGCCGGAATTGAAGTCTGTAATGAGCCAGGCGGCGCGTGGAGTGACCATGCGCCGCCCGAATTATGCCTGCTATCGCCGGGAGGCATGGAGAGGGGCAGGCAGGCCGTCCGCCGCGACGGGAAGCAGCAGGTAGGAAGGGCGCTGCGCATCGAGATAGACCGTGTTGTGGGCAACCTGAGTGCGGTCGCTGGCGCGGAACGGCTCGCCGGTGTTGGGATTGGGATCGTAGCCGGGCGCGCTGCTGGAGGCGATCTGCACGCGCAGGCGATGCCCCCGGTTGAAGATGATGCTGGTGGACGAGAGGTCTATGTCGAACGTGGCGATCTGTCCCGGCTTCAGCGGTTGCTCGCGCTGGAACGACTCGCGGAATCGGGCGCGCAACTGTCCCTCGCAGATGTTGATGGAGCGGCCGTCGGGGTAGACATCGCAGAGTTTGGCGAAGAAATCGGTGTCGGGCGCATCGCTGGCGGCGTGGAGGGTGACGCGCACCCGCCCGGTCACTTCCAGCGGCGCGGCCAGGGGTTCGCTGGTGAAGACGAGGACATCCGGGCGGCTCTCGATGCGGCGCTGATCCATCGGCCCGGCAGGAATCGTCAGTTGCGGCCCGCCGACCGTCGGCACAGGGTCTTTGGGGTCGTAGGCATAGGTCAGAGGCGCATCGGCGGCAGGCTTCGTCGTGGAGAGCGTGCGGTCGGCGTGGAGATAGAAGGGCGTCGGCTTCGTCTCGACCGGCGGCCAGGTCGCGGCGGTGCGCCAGACGTTGCCGGGCGCTTTCGGGTCGCTCACATCTCCCATGACGTAGTAGGTGACGGCGGGCGCGGTATCCATGCCGTTCTGCTCGCCTTTAAGGTAGTAATCGAACCAGCGCCAGGGATCGGCGATAGCGTTGGGCGGCGCGTTGGCGTTCGGGAAGGTGAGTTCGCCCGCCCTATTTTGCAGGATGCCGTGCGTCCAGGGGCCGAGGAGAAGCTTCTGTTTGCCGCGCGCGTTGGGGCCGCCTCTGGTCTGATAACCCAGGAACGTGTCAATCGTTCCCTGCGTGAAGATGTCGTACCAGCCGCCGAGGTGGATGGCGGGCGCGTTGACCTTGTTCCAGCGCGTCGTTAAGTCCTGACCGCGCCAGAAAGCGTCATAGGTCGGGTGGCGCGTCCAGATTTTGAGGCTCTCCGGGCTGTGTTTCGTGCCGCGCAGCCAGTCCTCGATCATCGCCTTCTTGAAGATGCCGCCGGGGAAGACCGCATCACGATAGAAGTTGGGCGTGGCGACAGCGATATGCTGGCAGGCGAGGCGCGTCGTTCCGGCCCCCGCCATGCCCAACTGCGTAATGCCGAGCGCGGAGCCGCCGAACGAGCCGATCTTGCCGTTGCACCAGGGCTGTTTCGCGATCCATTCCAGCGTATCGTAGCCGTCCCGATGCTTCTCCCAGAGATCGCCGACGAACGGCAGGTTCTCTCCTTCCGAAGCGCCGCGCCCGCGCGTATCCTGGATGACCAGCGCATAGCCGCGCCGCGCGCCGTCCGCTCCCAGTCCCGCTCCCGCGTTCTTGTCGTAGGGCGTGCGGAGCAGAATGACGGGAAACGGCCCTTTGCCTTCCGGCAGATAGACATCGGTCGCCAGCTTCACCCCATCGCTCATGGCGACCAGGATGGTCTGCTTTTGCGGCGCGGCGGGCTTCTGCTGCGCGCGCAGGCTAGGCGCGGCGACAAGCGCCATCCCTCCCGCCAACAGGCTGAGCGCGAACAGGGCGGCATGAGCCGAGCGAAAACGGCGAATGGATGTGCGCAAGGCAGTCATCTCCTCTCATCGGCGCACCAGGCCAGCACGTCCTGGAAACGCCGGTCTTCCAGCGCGCCGAAGAGGGCGTGCCGGGAAAGTTTCGTGCGGGTAAGCGCGGGGCTGGTCAGGCCGCAGAGGAAGCGGGCCGCCTGGCGCGGTTCGCCGAGCGCATCGGGATGGGCGGCGCGCAATGCCTGGAACGTCTCCACGTCCAGCCCGGCGGGAAGCGGCGGCGGCTCCGGCGTGGCGAGCAGCTTCTGCGCGCGTCCGGTGACGCAATAGGCGCAGTGTCCGCACGGTCCGGCGCGTTCCTCTCCGAAATAGCCGACGAGCGCGTTGGTCTGGCAGCCCTCGTGGGTGACGAGTTCGAGAACCTGCTGCACGCGCCGTATCTCCTGCTCCTCGCGGCGGCGAAAACGCTGCGCCAGTTCCGCCAGAATCGCTTCCGGGTTTTCCTTCGGGCGCAGGCGGCTATACCGCTGGCGCAGGTCGGCGACGCGCAGTTCCACCAGCCCCCGCTCCTCCATCACCTCCAGCGCGCGGACGACGCGCCGCCGCTCCTGGCCGAGCGCCTCCGCCGCCGTGTCCGGGTTCAGCGCATACCAGATGCGGCCCTTTTTCGCCTGGCCGAAGAGCGCGGTGACGAACTCGCCGGGCTTGCCGCCGAACTGCGCGGCGATCTCCGGCACGGGCAGAAGCGGGCGTATCTCGTACCCGGCGTAGAAGGGCGTTCCCTGCCGCAGCACGCCGAGCAGTTCCAGGTAGGTCAGGATGGTGCGCAGCACAAGCGGGCGCAGGTCGTGCCGATTGGAGAGGTCGTAGAGGCTGATGTCGAACTCTTCGCCTGCCGCCAGCAGTTCGGTGAGCAGGCTGCGGAGCGCGCCGTCGGTCGGCGTGTCGCCATAGGCGAAGTTTTCGAGGGTCGGCACATCGTCGGGGCAGGCCAGCAGTTCGACGGTGGCGGGCTTGCCGTCGCGCCCGGCGCGGCCTATCTCCTGGCTGTAGCTCTCCAGGCTCTTGGGCAGATTGTAGTGGTAGACGTAGCGCACATCGGCCTTGTCTATGCCCATGCCGAACGCGATGGTCGCCACGACGATGCCGCGCTCCGACGCCATCCACTCCTCCTGCACGGCGGTGCGCTCCTCCGGCTCCATGCCCGCATGATAGGCCCGCGCCGGAAACCCGGCCCGCGTCAGTTCCTCCGCCACGCGCTCCGCCGTCTTCTGCAAGGTGACATAGACGATGGTGGGGCCGGGCTTGCGCTCTTGCAGGCGTTTGAGGAGCAGGGCATCGCGGTCGGCAGCGCGGACGGGCGTGGTGGCAAGCCGGAGGTTCGGGCGATAGAAGCCGGTCAGGATGGCGCATTCGCGAGGAATGGCGAAGGCGGCGCAGATGTCTTCTACGACGGAGGGCGTGGCCGTTGCGGTCAGGGCGAGGACGCGCGCGACGCCGAGTTCGCGCGCGGTTTCGGCCAGCTTCAGGTAGTCGGGGCGGAAGTTGTGGCCCCACTCCGAGATGCAGTGCGCCTCATCTACGGCGAAGAGGGCGATGGGCGTCTGTTTCAGGTTGGCGAGGAAGCGTTCGTTGTTGAACCGCTCCGGGGCGACGTAGAGCAGTTTCAGGCTGCCGTCGCGCATCCGGTCGGTCACGTCGCGCGCTTCCCCGGCGGAGAGCGAGGAATCGAGCCGCGCCGCCGCGATGCCCCGTCCCTGAAGAAAATCTATCTGATCCTTCATCAGCGCGATGAGCGGGGAGACGACGAGCGTGACGCCCTCGAAGGCCAGCGCGGGCAACTGGTAGCAGAGAGACTTGCCGCCGCCGGTCGGGAAGACGGCAAGCGCGGCCCGCTTTGTCCACAGCGCCTCGATGACCTCTCGCTGTCCAGGCCGGAACGCGGTAAACCCGAAATGCGCGCTCAGTAGCGATGCAAAGTCCGTTTCAACGGCGGCTGCGTTTTCTGCTTCGCTTCTTCTCGGCATCGTTCACCTTTCCAGCGCCCGGCATCTGGCTCGGACAGAGAAACCTTATAGTGACGCCATGACGTTCGAGCGGTTCGCGAAAGTGCCACCAGTCGGTATCGGTCGCATTCAGCACTTCCGGCTGATTTGCACTGGCAAGCGCAACTGCGACGAACTTGCGGTCGGAGGGATCGAACCCGGCAAGGTCGGGATCGTCGGGGAACTCCGCAAAATCGTTCTCGCTTCCATTTTGCGGCGTGAGACGGACGAGTTCGCAACGCTCGGGATTGGCGCGGTTATTCAGAACCCGCTCTATGAAGTCGTCGCCCGCTCCAGGTGCAGAAGGGCTGCGATGGCGCCGATACTCTCCGAGAATACGAAACTTGTCGTCCAGAACGATCAGTCCTTCTCTGGCCTCCAGCAGCTTCTCCACGCACACTTTGATGCACTCTTCCCAGGCGCTTGCCTGCCTGTTCGCTGTAATTGGCACATTCGTATCTACCACGAACGCTGTCATGCCGCTTCTTCACGCTTTTGGCGTTCAAGAGTAGCTTCTATCATCGCAGCATGTTCACTCAGCTTATCTCCAAAAAAGTCCCTCGGCCAGTTGGTGATATTCCCATATTGATCAAGCTTCAACTCTTCCAAGCGAGTCTCCGCCGTCTTTTTCTCACAGAAGTAGAGCGCGACCTTATCCGAGGAAATCCCATGCTCGGTGATACCTGCCTCAGCCACACGGCGTTGCAGGCGCGCTAATAGATGTTCGCTGTGACTTTCGAGGATTATCTGAACGCTGCGTTTCTTCGCTGCATCAATGAACACATCCGCTAAACCTGCTTGCACGGCAGGATGCAGATGGATTTCTGGCTGCTCAAAAATGAGAGTAGAGCCTTCAGGGACGCAATAACACTGTACCAATACCGGTAAAACTTGTGAGACGCCAAATCCAACATCAGGCAAGGAGACAAAAGCATCATCAGACGTCTTCTTCACCAGTACGCGATAGAGTTCGCTTTCCTTTGCCAAAGGCTCTAACTTAAACTCATGAATCAATCCTAACTCACGCAAACACTGCGCCACCTTTTCTTCTATCGTAGGCTGCCCTTGATTATGGGGATTTAGCCGATCCGCTAATAGAATCTCAATAGCACGCTCTCCACGTCTGCCTACATCCGTTGGAGTTGCACCAGACCAAAGATATTGGCGTTCCGGCGGTTGACGCAGTGGCCCAAGATAATGCAGACGATTAATCTGTTCCTCAAAGATATAGCTAAAATCGGAAAGAAAGTCGGCATCCTTGTAGTAAACTCCGGTTTGGCTGGGAAAGCCATAGCACTTGACCGGTTGTGATAGCAAGTCTGGTCGTCCAGGCAGCTTTTCCAAACCAAGCCCACGGTCAATCAACCTATAGTTTGGTCCTCCTATGTTCTCCATGCCGAGGATACGACCACCAAATTCATACTCGAAATGCTTTAATACTAATCGCCGATTAAGTTTTATAAATTCATATCCTATAACAGCAGAAAATTTGGGCTCGTCAATGATCAAGCGAGATAGTCCTGTCTCGCTATCTTCTACCGTCCAAGGCCCTTGCTGTGGTTGCCATCCAAGAGACCACTCTATGTCGCCCACCGGTTTTCCTGAACCATCGTAATGAACAACTTCACTGAACGTCCCAAGTTGGACATAGGCACGCTCATCATTGCCGAAATTCAAGACTTGGGCGCGGTCAGGAGATTCGACGGTTTGCTTGAGCATGAGCAGAAATTGCAAGATGCTGCTCTTGCCGGAGCTATTTGCGCCGAAGAAGCCGACTATCGGCGCAAGCCGCATTTCGCCGGTATCCTGCCAGCATTTGAAGTTTTGAATACGCAAGGAAGTAAGCAAGGCCGTCTCCACTCTTGAACCCTTGAAAGAGGGAAAGTATTGCCTTATTGTACGCGGTTTGCGGAGGTTAGTCAACGGGGCAAACACGGAAACCATCGGCGCAGTCGCCTCCGTCTGACACCATGCTATCCGCAGGCGCAGTAGAGAGAACCGAGAGGAGAGCGTTCCTCTCTGGCAGAAATGTTGCGGTGTGCTGGCAGACAATCAACTCTACGCAAGACGAGACAGGAAGGAGTCCTCTTCACGAATGCAGACGCGAACACCGATTTTGCTGCTCTTCGCCCTGTTCTGCGGGGCCGCCGCGCTGGCCTCCTGCACCCGCGGGGACAGGGCCGCGCCGCTACCGCAGGCTTCCACGCCTGGCGCGGGAGGGGCGGGCGGCTCCCCGGCGGCAGACAAGCCCCTCACCCCGCAAGACCTTCCGGCTCCCTACGCGACGCCGTCGGCGAATAACGAGCCGCGTGTCGTAGCGCGCCCGGCGGGCGCGAGTCTGAAAGTCCCCGCCGGGTTTCAGGTGGCCGAGTTTGCCGCAGGGCTGGACAATCCGCGCTGGCTGGCGATTGCGCCGAACGGCGATGTCTTCTGCGTCGAGTCCGGGCCGGGCCGCGTGACCGTGCTGCGCGATGCGGACGGCGACGGCAAGGCGGAGTTCCGCCAGACCTTTGCGACGGGCCTGACTCTGCCGTTCGGGATCGCGTTCTGGAAGAACTATCTGTACGTCGCCAATACGAACTCGGTCGTGCGCTTTCCCTATCAGGTCGGGCAGACGGAGGCGCGCGGCGGGCCGGAGGTCGTCGTGCCGGATATTCCGGGGCGCGGCTACCGGCAGCACTGGACGCGCGACCTGATCTTCAACCCGGCAGGCACGAAGATGTATCTGTCGGTCGGTTCGGAACACAACGTCGCCGAGGAGGAACCGCGCCGCGCCGCCATCCTGGAGTTCAACCCGGACGGCTCCGGCGAACGTATCTTCGCCAGCGGCATCCGCAACGCTGTCGGCAAAGCGTTTAACCCGGTCACGGGCCAACTCTGGACGACCTGCAACGAGCGCGACGGCCTTGGCGATGACCTTGTGCCGGACTACGTGACCTCGGTAAAGGAGGGCGGATTCTACGGCTGGCCCTACTACTATATCGGCCCGCATCACGACCCGCGAATGCCGGCAAAGCCGGAGTTGAAAGCGCGGGTGATCGTGCCGGATGTCCTGCTGCAATCGCATGTCGCGGCGCTGGGTATGGTCTTCTACACCGGCAAGCAGTTTCCAGAAGAGTATCGCAACGATGCCTTCGTCGCGCTGCACGGCTCCTGGAACCGGCGTGAGCGCGTGGGCTACAGCGTCATCCGCATCCGCTTCCAGAACGGCAAGCCGGTCGGCGGCTATGAAGACTTTCTGACCGGCTGGATGCTGGGGCCGCGCGATCCGCGTGTCTGGGGCCGCCCGGTCGGTCTGGCCGTCGCGAAGGATGGTTCGCTGCTGGTAGTGGACGACGGCGCAGGCAAAATCTGGCGCGTCTCTTACCGGGGATGAGGGCCGCCACAGCAGGAAAGCCCACGCCCGGCAGCGAACCTTAACCTTACCAGAACAAGCGAATGCACGCTGCGATAGGAGAAGGAGAGGCGATCATGCCGGAAGCGACAGGGCCGGAGGTGGAACTCGGACAGGCGGCGATCTTGCTGCGCGAGGGCGACGATGTCGCTGTCGCCAAAAAGAGACTGGCGGCGGGAACCGTCATCGTTCACGAAGGGAAATCGGTGCGGCTGGGAGCCGATGTTCCCGCCGGACACAAGTTCGCGCTGCGGGAAGTGTCCGAGGGCGCGCCCGTGCGCAAGTACGGCCAGGTCATCGGCTATGCGACCGCGCCGATCCGTCCCGGCGACTGGGTGCATACCCAGAACCTGGGTTTTGGCAAGGGCGAGGGAGAAGGCGCGGGCGCGTTGCATCTGGATTACGAGTATAGCACGGAAGTCTCGACGGTAGACTACTATCCGCCTGAGCAGCAGCGCACGTTTCCTGGTTACGCCCGCCCTGATGGGCGTGTCGGCACGCGCAACTACATCGCCCTCGTCTCGACGGTCAACTGTTCCGCCAATACGGTGCAGGCCATTGCCGATAAGTTTCGCGCCTCCGACCTGTTGAAAGAGTTTCCCGGTGTGGACGGCGTCATTCCGGTCACGCACAAGACCGGCTGCGGGCAGCATCTCGGCGGCCCGGACTACGAACAGTTGCAGCGCACGCTGGCGGGTATGGCCGACCATCCGAACGTCGGGGGCTACCTGCTGTCGGGCCTGGGCTGCGAGGTCAACCAGGCGCTGACGCTGGCGCAGAATAGGGGACTGATTCGCCCGGATCAGATTTCTGCCGGACGCCCGCAGTTGCCGCCGGTCGTCGTCATTCAGGACGAGGGCGGGGTGCGTAAGGCCGTCCATCGGGGCATCGAGGAGACGCTGAAGCTGCTCAGGAGGGCGAGCGAAGCGAAACGGACGCCGCAGCCGCTTTCCGGCCTGATCGTCGGCACGAACTGCGGCGGCAGCGACGGCAACTCCGGCATCACAGCGAACCCGGCGCTCGGCGTGGCGGGCGATGAGTTCGTGCGGCACGGCGCGGGCTGGGTGCTGGCGGAGACCACGGAGACCTACGGCGCAGAACATCTCTTGACCCGCCGCGCCGTCTCCCGCGAAGTCGGCGAGAAGCTGGTGGCTCTGATGCGTTGGTGGGAGTGGTACACGAGTCTCTGGGGCGCGACGATAGACGCCAATCCCGCCCCTGGCAACAAAGAGGGCGGCCTGACGACCATCTACGAAAAATCGCTCGGCGCGGTCGCCAAAGGCGGCTCGATGCCGCTGGTCGAGGTCTATAGATACGCGGAGCGCATAGACAAGAAGGGCTTCACGTTCATGGACACGCCCGGCCACGACCCCGTCTCCGTCACAGGGCTGGCGGCGGGCGGCTGTAACCTGATCGCCTTCACGACCGGGCGCGGTTCCTGCCTGGGCTTCAAGCCGTCTCCCGTCCTCAAGATCGCGACGAACACCCCGCTCTATCAGCGTATGGAAGAGGACATGGACATTGATGCGGGCGTGATTCTGAACGGCGTGCCGATAGCGGACGTGGGCCATCAGATATTCGAGGCGCTGGTGGCGGTCGCCGGAGGCCAGAAGACCAAGAGCGAGGCGCAGGGCTTTGGAGAGAACGAGTTCGCGCCCTGGATGCTCGGCCCCGTGATGTAACGGCGTATTCAGAAGCGGAGTGGTATAATACGCCTGCACGAGCTATAAGGAGGGAATAAGTATGCCACGCGCACGTTTCAGCCGTGAGGAGATCGCCCGGCGCGGAGAAGAACTTTATCAAAAGCGCCTTCGGAGCCAGGTCGAGACCGAGGAGAACATCGGGAAGATCATCGCCATTGATATCGAGACCGGTGATTATGAAATTGATTCAGACCTGGTGAAGGCGGCGCTGCGCTTGCGTGCGAAACACCCGGATGCCGCACTCTGGAGTGAACGGATCGGCTATGATGCAGTGTATGCCGTCGGTGGCACACTGACAAGGACGGTCAAGTGATTCGAGGGCGCGTCGTCGGTCTGCAGATTCGCGCCGATGTTATTTTTCGGCTTCCCAACCAGCCCGATATGGCGATAGAGTTCGTCATAGATACGGGTTTTGAAGGCGCATTGACCTTGCCGCCTGCCGCAATTGCCACTCTTGGCCTTCCTCTTCTGACGGATATCCACGCTAAGAGCGCCTAACAAAACCCTCTGGGGTACACTGTAAGGCATGGCCAAAATCATTCTTTCTGACGCGCTCTGGGCGGAAATCGAACCTATCCTGCCCGAGCAGAAACCCTCTCCTAAAGGCGGCCGACCGCCCA
>DASRGL010000343.1:0-4623 GCA_035651115.1 Chthonomonadaceae bacterium | reverse complement strand
CGTCGTGCTCGCGGTGACGGGCGCGGAGGCGCTCTATGCGGACCGGGGCCACTTCGGCGCAACGCCGATCCGGCTCGGCTGGCTGGGGATCGCCTTCCCGGCGCTGATGCTCAACTACCTCGGCCAGGCCGCGATGATCCTGCACGACCCGAGCACGGCCTCCAACCCGTTCTTCCTGATGGCCCCGCATTGGAGCCAGTACCCGATGCTGTTCCTCGCGACCGCGGCGACGATCATCGCGTCACAGGCCGCGATCTCCGGCTCGTTCTCGGTCGCCAAGCAGGCGGTGCAGCTCGGGTTCCTGCCGCGGCTGAAGGTCCTGCACACCTCCAAGACCGAGGGGCAGATCTACGTCCCGATCGTCAACTTGGGTCTGTGCATCGGCGTCATCGCGCTCACCCTCGTCTTCCGCTCGGCCGACAAGCTCGGCGACATCTACGGCGTTGCGGTGACCGGCACGTTCATCCTCAACACGATCCTGTTCGTGGCCGTCGCGCGCCTGATGTGGCGCACCGCCCGCTGGAAGCTGGCGCTGCTGGCCGGGCTGTTCCTGGTCTCATTCGGCGGCGAAACGCACGCGCTGCTGCCGCTCTACACGGTCGGCGTCTTTATCGCGTTCACGCTGTCGCAGGGGGGCATGGTGTCGCGCTGGTGGAGGCAGCGCCAGTTCGGCTGGCGGCTGATCATCAACCTGATCGGCTGTACCATTACCGGCATCGTGCTAGTGGTCGTCGCCTCCAGCAAGTTCTGGGTGACGACCCCGGCGGCGACGCTGTTCCGCATCGGCACGCTGCCGGTGCAGGAAGGAGCCTGGATCGCGCTGCTGCTGATGAGCCTGCTGTTCCTGATGTTTCGCGGCATCCATCGGCACTATCAAATCTTCGATCAGCAGATGGCGGTCATTCCGGCGGGATACGACCGACCGTTCAAACATACGGTCATCGTGCTGGTTCCCTCGCGCATCCATCGCGGGATCGTGCTGGCCCTGAACTATGCGCGCTCCCTCTCGCCGGATGCGCTGGCCGTGCATATCTCCTTCGATCCCTCGCGGGAGCAGCGGCTGCGGGATGCCTGGGCCGCGCACGGCGGCGATACGCCGCTGCTCATCCTGGATTCGCCCTACCGCACGCTCATCGGCCCGCTGCTGCGCTATCTCGATGCCGCCGAAAACGTCCGCTCGGACGACATCATCACCGTCATTATCCCGGAGTTCGTTCCGGCGCGCTGGTGGCAGCACTTCCTGCACAACGCTTCCGGCTGGCTGATTCGGCTCATACTCTTCTATCGGCGCGATATCGTGCTGGCGAGCGTCCGCTACTATCTGGACGAGTAAGATCGGCCCCAACAGGAAGAACGGCTGAGAGCAAGCGGGCAGAGACAAGGAGCGGAGGGGCAAGCGGGCGCGGGGGGCGATCACAGCGTCCAGGCGCTCCGGTGCGGGACGGGAAGTCGGGCAGTGAGAACAGAACCCGTCCGTGTGTTCCATTCCCACCGCAAATGCGCTGTCGCTCGCGATGCGACGGCACAGACTTGCGCCGCCCTACCTGCGGACGGCGTCCCGCCTTGCTGCAGGTCGCTGCATCTACGCAGTTCCCGCGCCAGGCTCACCCTGATGGGCGGCGCTCTCGGTTGGCCTTCCCCCATCATCGCGCAATCGTACCGCGTCGTGCGCCTGCATTCACATCACCTGTTGACATGCCGCCTGCGCCCGCGTCCGAGTAGCCGCGTGTCGTCTCGCTTCCGTCCCCTCCCTGGGCCTGAGCGAACCTCCCTGATTATCGGTCACATTCTGTCCATTCTTCTGCCGGAAAAGCCCTGAAAATTGCGAGTTCCGGAAAAAGACCCAACCCCCGTCTGGGACAGGGGTTCGGTCCAGAATGGGGCAGGGATTGCGCGGGCAGGAGGCGAATTACACCGCAGACAAGGTCGCGGCGCAGAAAGAGGCATGGCTGCCGCCTGCGCGGCGGCTTCATTACGTGAGGAGACAGAGAATTGGCACACAATGTAACGTTGATTCGCGGAGATGGCACCGGGCCGGAACTGGTCGCCGCCGCCAAGAGAGTGCTGGAAGCGACCGGCGTGCAGTTCAACTGGGACATTCAGGATGCGGGCGTGGACATCATGGAGACGGCGGGAACGCCGCTGCCGCCTGCGGTCATCGAGAGCATCCGCCGCAACAAGGTCGCCCTCAAAGGCCCCATCACCACGCCCATCGGCACGGGCTTCCGTTCGGTCAACGTGGCGCTGCGCAAAGAACTCGACCTGTACGCCTGCCTGCGGCCCTGCAAATACTATCCCGGCATCCGCTCGAAATATCAGGATGTGGACCTGGTGGTGGTGCGCGAGAACACGGAAGACCTGTACGCGGGCGTCGAATACGACACCGGGACGCCGGAGGCCGCCAAGATCATCGAGATGGCGGGCGGCAAGATTCGCCCCGATGCGGCCATCTCCATCAAGCCTATCTCCCCGACCGGCTCGCGCCGCATCCTCAAGTTCGCCTTCGACTATGCCCGCGCCAATGGCCGCAAAAAGGTCAGCGCGGTCGCCAAAGCCAACATCATGAAGTTCACGGACGGCCTGTTCTTCCGAGTCGGGCAGGAGGTCGCCAAAGAGTACCCGGACATCGAGTATCAGGAAGTCCTCGTGGACAACATGTGTATGCAGTTGGTGCAGAAGCCGGAACTCTACGACGTGCTGGCGATGCCCAACCTCTACGGCGATATTCTCTCCGACCTGTGCGCGGGCCTGGTCGGCGGGCTGGGCGTCGCGCCGGGGGCGAACATCGGCGACAACGCCGCTCTCTTCGAGCCGACGCACGGCTCCGCGCCCAAGTACAAGGGGCAGAACAAGGTCAACCCGACGGCGCTGATCCTCTCCGGGATGCTGATGCTGCGCCATCTCAAGGAGAACGAGGCCGCCGACCGGCTGGAGAAGGCGGTCGCCGCCGTCATCGCCGAGGGCAAGGACGTGACCTACGACATGAAGCCCGACCGCAACGACCCGACGGCGGTGGGAACCTCGGAGTTCGCGGATGCCATCATCCGCAAGATGAACGGCTGAAGCGTACCTGGTTATATTCCCTCCGGTTGGATACTTGTAGATTGGCGAACTGTCTGAGATAGAGAAGGCTACAGGTGTCTCGCCGGACGGGAGATTAGAAGGGAGAGGAACAAACAATCATGCGTCAGAAGATCACTATCGTCGGGGCAGGGCAGACCGGGGCGACGCTGGCCCACTGGCTCGCCGAGCGCGGCGACGTGGATATCGTCCTCTTTGACATCGTCGAGGGAATGCCGCAGGGTAAGGCGCTCGACCTGCAGGAAGCCATGCCCATCATCGGCTCGGACGCGCGCATCGTCGGCACGAACGGCTGGGACGAGACCGCCGACAGCGACATCGTCGTGATCACGAGCGGACTGCCGCGCAAGCCGGGCATGAGCCGCGACGACCTGCTCAAGGTGAACGCGGGCATCGTGCGGGACGTGACGAAGGCGGCGGTCGCCAAATCGCCCAACAGCATCCTGATTCTGCTGACCAATCCGCTCGACGCGATGTGCCATATCGCGCTGCACGAGAGCGGCTTTCCGCCGGAGCGGGTCTTCGGGCAGGCGGGCATCCTGGATACGGCGCGCTTCCGCACCTTCCTCGCGCTGGAACTGAATGTCAGCGTGGCCGAGGTGAACGCCTATGTCCTCGGCGGGCATGGCGATGATATGGTTCCGCTCGTGGGCAGCACGAACGTCGGCGGCATCCCGATCCGCAAGCTGATCAAGCCCGACCGCCTGGAAGCCATCGTAGACCGGGCGCGCAAGGGTGGGGGTGAGATCGTGGCGCTGCTGAAGACCGGCAGCGCGTTCTATGCGCCCTCCGCCGCCCTTGCACAGATGATAGACGCCGTGCTGAACGACCGCAAGCGCATCCTGCCCTGCGCCGTCTATACCGGCAACAACGCAGGCGGCTACGGCGTCAGCGACCTCTATCTCGGCCTGCCCGCCAAACTGGGCGCGAAGGGCGTGGAGGAGATCGTCCGCATTGACCTGACGCCCGACGAGCAGGCCGCGCTGCAAAAGTCGGCCAACTCCGTGCGGGAACTGGTCCATGCGCTCAAGGGCTTCGACCCGCCTATGCTGCCGTGAGAGGAATCCACAGAGGACATAGAGGATTGTCTGAACTGTGATTCGTCGGATTAACGGATGGACTATGATTAAGGCACAGCCCCATCATAGTCCATCCCCTAATCCCATAAATCATAGTTCAGACAATCCTCTGTGTCCTCTGTGGATTCAAAGCGTCGGGTGGTCTTCGGAAGGAATAGAGAAGGTCATGCCGTCGTAGCCGGTCTGAATAGAGTGCGGGGAGAGCAGGGCTTCCAGTTCGTCGTGCATCAGGCCGCCGAGATGAGAGAAGTGCGTGGTCACGAGCGGGCTATCCGGGTGGAAGCAGCCCATGTCAATCAGTTTCTGGCGGAAGCGGATGACTTCCGGGATGCACATGTGGGCCATATAACCGCCCTCGCACGGCCCTTTGGCGCACTCCACGACGACGCCATCCAACTGCAAGCGGCTGAGGAAGTGCCAGGTCGGTTCTTCGTACCAGCCGGTATCGCTGGCATAGAGCAGC
>DASRGL010000342.1:0-19252 GCA_035651115.1 Chthonomonadaceae bacterium | reverse complement strand
TCCTCACAAGCCCCTGCGCCGCCGCACCTGGTGTTGGCCTCGGCCTCGCCCCGCCGCCGGGAGTTGATGGCGCTGCTGGGCGTGCCGTTCACGGTCAGCCCCAGCCGCTACGAAGAGCCGCCGCCCCCGGACACCCCCGTTCCTCTGGATTCGTTCGTCACGACGCTGGCGACGCACAAGGCCCAGGAGGTCGCGACGCGGATGGAGGCGGGCAGCCTGGTGCTGGGAGCCGATACGCTGGTGACGCTGGCAACGGAGGGGCCGGGCGTGCCGCTCGGCAAACCCGTGGACCGTGCGGACGCGCGCCGGATGCTGCGCCTCCTCTCCGACCGCGATCACTGCGTCTATACGGGACTGGCGCTGGTCACGGCGCTGGGCGCGGGCCGAAGCGCCGAGCCGCTCTGTACGAGCGTCCGAACCCTGGTGCGTTTCCGCGCGCTCAACGACGCGATGATCGAGGGCTATCTGGCGACCGGCGAACCGTTCGACAAGGCGGGAGCCTACGGCGCGCAGGGCTACGCTGCGCCCTTCATCGCCCGGCTGGAAGGCGACTATTTCAACGTGGTCGGCCTGCCGCTGTGCGCGGTCGGCACGCTGCTGGAACGGGCAGGCTTCGACTGGTGGCGACACCGCACGCAGACGCCGCCTCTTATCGGCTGAACTCATTTTGGTTCCCTGACCGCCTCCTTGCTCTCTATTCGGTTCCGTCTCAACACCTTGCCACCTAACGCTAAACCTGGGATAACGCCGAATTTTGTGTACCATTGACATTCATTGCCCCTCTTTGTATAATGCGTTTAGAAGTTGCGCGTGGTGTTCGGGCCGGGCGAGGATTCAGATCGGGACTGTGGGGCTTCCTCTTGCTTGCCTTTCTGGGAGGGTCTCTTAACTTAACAGTGGGTCTTGCCTCTGGGCAGCCTGTTCGCCGGTTCGCATCAGGGCGTGTGTCGTTCGGTACTCTTTCTGGAAGCCTCCTCTTGCCAGCCTCGCCCTCCCGGCAATTCTGCCCGAAAGTGTGCCTGGGCGCGCACTTTGGCAGGCGCTCGTGCGTATCTTGACAGTGCCGGAACTTTTTCTGTATACTACCAATCAAACTATCCGTAGCGCCGCCTCTTCGGATAGCTCCGGCTCTGTCGCTGTGTCTCCCTCTGCGCGCGGTCTCATCGCATAGCAGACGGCGACTCATTCAGGCGGATACTGTTTTTTCATTATTTTTTGGGAGGGTTGAAAAATGCAGATCGGTGCAGAACGAGCGAAACGCTCTGCGTTTACGCTCATTGAACTCCTCGTCGTTATTGCCATCATCGCGATTCTCGCCGCGATCCTCTTCCCCGTCTTCGCCCAGGCCCGCGACAAGGCCCGCAGCGTCACCTGCCTCTCCAACCAGAAGCAGCTAGGTCTTGGGGCGCTCATGTATGCCCAGGACTATGACGAGAAGTACGCTATCTCCGCAGGCAAGCATCCTTCCCTGGGCTGGCTCACCTTCTACTACCTCGGCATTCCTGCAAACTGGCGTCCGAACTCCTCGCAGACCCGCATCGACGGCTATGCAGGCTCCTGGGCTAATGTCTTGCAGCCCTATCTGAAAAACTGGGGTATCTACGTCTGTCCGTCCGGGCCGGATGTGGCTGTAGGCGGCTCCTGGACAGCGGACTATGCCAACCCTGTTGTTCCCTTCCAGCGCAGCTCCCTGACCTATAACGGCCTGCTCCATGCCTATTCGCAGGCGGGCGTCAATATGCCGACAGAAGTGCCGATGTTCTGGGAAGGCAACGGCAAGGCGACCCTGAAAGGCGCAGCTACCAGCAACCCTGCGCTGGAATGCGATGATCCTAATCAGGATTGCGTCTATGTCCCCTCGTCGGCCTCCTGCGATCCTGCAGTGAACGGCCAGACCAGCGTCATGTTCTATACCAATGGAACGTCATGGGTTCACAGCAAGGGCATGAACTTCACGATGGCCGACGGCCATGCCAAATGGCGGACGCTTGGCGGCGCGTACACGGCAGGCAACTTTGATTTTGACAATCCAGCGCCGCCTGTGCCGACAGACTGCCATACCGATCCCGGTCTGGGCTATGACGACAAGGGCTTCAGCTACTACTACTGGAACGTGGCAGGGCCGAATGGCGATCCGTGGATATGCCATCCCTATCTGTTCCGCCCGGACTACGATCCGAAAGACAAGTGCTGGTAGCGTGACATGGGACAGGCTGATCTTCGGATCGGCCTGTCCCCGGAAATCGAGGCTACTCCCATGCGTAAAGAGATTCCGGTTCCCGCGCTCGTCGCCATCGTTGTCGTCGCCGTCTTAGCTGTCGTTGGCATCGGTTGGTACGCCATCAACCGGGAACCGCCCCTGCGCGAGCCGGTCATCGGCGGCGCTTCCCCTGCCCACAAGATGAGTATAGGACAGGCGGGCAAGCCTATGCCTGGCGCACGCGGTATAGATGTTCCCTGACCGTAAGCGGTCAGGGAGTTTCATCAGGCTCTTCTTTCCTTACACCCGACCCGTGACCTACTGTTTGCATCTATAGTTTGCAGCCAGGCCCGGCCCTGTCGCCCAGTGATCACGTTCCTTTTTGCCGTCTCAGGTTCCCGTGATTCCGCGATACCGAGCCTGGCATTTTTCTTTTTGGGAGGGTTGAAACATGTTTTCCAATGCTCCTCGGGCAAAACGCCCGGCCTTCACGCTCATCGAGTTGTTAGTAGTCATCGCTATTATCGCGATCCTGGCCGCGATCCTATTTCCTGTCTTCGCCCAGGCCCGCGAACAGGCCCGCTCCACCAGTTGCCTGTCCAACACCAAGCAGATGGGGACGGCAGTGCTGATGTATGGTCAGGACTGGGATGAGACCGTTGCGCCCTGGCTGAAATGTCGGTGCGCGGGAACTTCGGCCCCGAACCTCGAGGCGCCCTATAACCGTGTCTGGGTCAGCACTCTGGAACCCTACATCAAAATGGGCGACACGGTGGATGCCAATGGCCGTTATCAGGCCGCAGGCGTGTTCAAGTGTCCGTCCTACAGCGATAACAAGCTGCTGGAAGCCGCCAAAGCGGTCACCTGCGACGGGCCGGATGTGAATACGATCACCGACACCGAAACCGTCTTCCCCAACTACCAGGTCTTCGCCCAATACTCTTTTGCCTTCGATCATCCTTACGAGGTAGATAAAACCCAGTCCGGCCCCTGCCGCGAACAGCCGGACGGCGGCACGCAGGGCAATCCCTGCATCGCCTATCCCGGCTCTTACATCGCTCCGCCGGATGCAGGGGAAGGCTTCCCCGGCGCGCCTCTCAACGACGTGCGACCGTATGCCTCCATCGTGCGCCCGGCGGAGACCGCGCTGATCGGCGACGGCCTGACCGCCCGCTCTACGAACAACATCTATTTCGCGACCTTCTTTGGCTGCGAATCGGCCAAGATGCACAACGAAGGCGGCAACTTCACCTTCTGCGACGGCCATTCCAAGCATCTCTCCCACGATCCCGAGCGCTACCTGGAGCGGAGCAGCGACGGCGTGTGGTACGAGAAATACTTCGACTGGACTCGCTAAGGTCAGGAGGGAAAACCGATGCAACCTGAACGTAAAAAACAGATGCTTGCCGCCCTGGCGGTCATCCTGGTCGGCGCGGTAGTGGCCCTCTGGATAAATACCCGACCGTCCGAGACAGCGCCTCCGCCGGGATCAGGATACTATACCGGCGCGATGCGCAGCAAATTCGATCCGAACGTCTGGGTCACCGCCGACGGCAAGATCGTTCCGCCGCCACCTGGCACGCAGCCCATCTACACCAGCGCGCGGAGGGGCCGCCCCGGCACGGACTGAGAGGACCACGAACCTGAACGAGCCGCACGCAACATGAGTCATCCCGAATTTTAGGCAGACTCGACAAAAGAGACCTTCTGCGGTAGAGTTGAGTTACCAGGCTCACCAGGTGTGCGCATTGAATATGAAAGTTGGCTTGTCGTTGCGCAGGGAACCTCCCTCGCTAGTGTCGAACCTCCTAGCAAATCCTGCTGGAGGTTCCCATGCCCGACGCGCGTCCCACCCCCGAAGAGGAGGCCCTGATCCAGAAACTGCTCAAGCACTACGAAACCCAACTGCGCCAGACCCTTAGGAACAAGCCTGGTACGCTCGAACAGATCGAAGATGCCGCCGAAGAGGTGGGCATTCAGGTCAAGCGTGATATTCAGGAGCAGCTCATTAGGCAGGAAGGAACCGGAGACAGTGGCAAGCAGACCGCCTGTTCCTGTGGAGCGCCCGCCCGGTATGTAGCCGACTATACCCGCCGCGTTGTCACTCGGTATGGAGTCCTCTGGCTGGAACGCGCCTACTACTATTGTAAGGCCTGTCGGAGCGGCTTCTGTCCGCTAGATGCCCGGTTGCACCTGGGAGCGGGGGAATCTAGTCCGGCGGTGGTGGGGCTGTGTGCGCGCTTCGCCGGTTATCTGCCCCCGCGTGCCGCCGCGCGGGAGTTGCGGGCCGTCTGCGGTATCGGGGTGTCGGCCAATACCGTCCAAGCGCATGCCCGTCGGGTAGGAGTCGCCCTCCAACAGGAGTGGGAGCGAGAAGAGAGCGCCTTCTTCACGCATCCAGACAAGGTGGTTACCGAGCGTCCGGGGCAGCTACAGATGACCCTGGATGGGGTAATGGTGTTCGTGGAGGGAGCCTGGCATGAGGTGAAACTGGGGTGCGCCTACACGCGGGGACGCTCGGGTGGGGTGGCACGTATCCGCTACACGGCCACGCTGGCCGCTTCGAGCGCCTTTGGAAAACGCTTGCGCACGCTAGGGCATCTGTGTGGAGCGGACAACACGAGCCGGGTGGGCATTGGGGCCGACGGAGCAGAGTGGGTATGGCAGCAAGTCAGCAAGTATTTCCCGACCCGTACCCAGATTGTGGACTACTATCATGTTCTGGAGCACCTCTGGGAAGTGGCCCATGCCCGTTTCCCCGGCGAGGGCGAGGCGGCGCAGGCATGGATAGAGCGTCAGCAAGCGCGCTTACTCTCGGATCGTGTGGGAGAAGTGATCCAAGACATCGGGCAATGGCACTCCCCGATTCCCGACCACCAGGACTTGAGACGTCGGGTAGCCACCTACTTGCATACGCATGCGCACCGGATGCGCTACCAGACATTTGCCGAGCAAGGCTATCATATTGGCAGTGGGGTAGCCGAAGCCGGCTGCAAAGCCGTGGTACAGGCTCGGCTGAAGGGGCCGGGGATGCGCTGGAAGCAGGCCGGGGCCGAAGCGATCTTGCATCTGCGGTGTGGAGTGTGTAGTACCAAGCAGCCCGATTTTCGGCAATTGGCGCGACAGACGCTCACGGCATAATCCGTGCGCGCACCCGTCTTTAATCTGAATACAGGAATATCTGTCTGTTTTGTCGTAATTACCCTTCAAAGGAGGTGATCAGCGTCCATCGCATCAAGTGAGCGAGTTAGTCTGTGCCGAGTTGCGTAATTTCTGTCCATGCGGACATAGAGCATGTGAGTCCTTATGCTGGTGTTTGAACACGTCCGTTCTCTACATTCAGGAGGAACCGTCATGTACTCACGCAATAACCAGACGAAGTCATCTGGCTTTACACTCATCGAACTACTTGTCGTTATCGCCATCATCGCGATTCTCGCCGCGATTCTCTTCCCCGTCTTCGCCCAGGCGCGCGAGAAGGCCCGCGCCATCTCCTGCGTCTCCAACCAGAAGCAGATCATGCTGGGCATCCTCATGTATGCCCAGGACTACGACGAGACCTACCCCTACGACCAGTACTACTTTGGCGATCATGGGCGGGTCACCTGGGCCGACATGATCTTTCCCTATATCAAGAACGGCTCCGCGCACCTGGACAACAACAACACCCTGATTCAGGGATTGGGAGGCATCTGGCACTGCCCGTCCTTCCCCAGCACCACCCAGGATTTCAACTATGGCGTCCACTACGCCCTCTTCCCGGACGGCGACTGCCCCTGGAACCGCCCCAACTTTCCCGCGCCCAATGCTCTGGCCTCGGTGGACGCTCCGGCGCAGCGCATCGGCGCGCTGGAGAAGGGCCAGAACACCAATACGGTCAGTTGGGACGGCTTTGATCCCGGGGAGTGGAACTGGGTAGATAACACGGGGCCGACCGTCGGGCCGAACGGGGAGAGAGCCGACGGCTATATCCATCTGGATGAAGAAACAAACCCACCCAACGGCCAATTGCCACACAACTGCGATGAGGCCATTGACTACGCTCATCCGTTGGACTGGAATAGCCCGTGGGATTCGTGCGGCCTGTCCCCGCGCTATCGCCACAGCGGCCTCTGCAACGTCGAGTTCCTGGACGGGCATGTCAAAGCGATGCGTTCCATCAACTGGTGGCGCAATATCTACATCCCCGGCGTCTACGAGAAGTTTGGCGGTAACCCCTACTAAATCGTACTCCGCCGATCTCGGCGGACGTTCCTGCCGTCGCAATCCTTGCCGTCAGGCTGAAAATCCAACCTGACGGCAAGGACTGCAATGGCCCTCTCCGTGCGTGACAATACATGAGGAAACGAGGATGGATAGACGCATTGCCGGCGCGGTGATTGCGCTGGCCGTTATCGTAGTCGGCCTGGTCTTCTGGTTTCAGTACAGAGAAACGGCGTCGCACACGATTGCCCCGTTTTCGGCGAAGCAGATGACCGAGAAGCAGATTGAGGGCATCCAGAACAGCAATCTGCCGCCGGAGCAAAAAGAGGCGCAGATCGCTCGCATACGCGCCTTCACCCGGAACCTGAAAAAGTGAACTCTGTGTCGAAACCACCCCAAACGGTTGTGTCGCAAGCGATCCTGGCGACACTGCTTGTGTGCGTCATTGCCGTCTGCGCTGCCTTCGTATGGCATAGCGCCACATACGCGCCCGCGCAGAAATCGCTCCGGGTGGTGGCGCAACACAAGCCGAAGCGCCCTGCCCCGCACACGCCGATCTATTTTGTAGAGGTTGCGCGGAGCGCGGGGCTGCGCTATCAGTGGACTATCCCGAACCCGGGGCCGCACAATGTCCTGGAGAGCATCGGCAACGGCTGCGCCTTCCTGGACTATGATAACGACGGCAGGCTCGACATTCTGCTGGTCGGCCCCAAACTCGCGCTCTACAGAGGTAATGGCAAGGGACATTTTACCGACGTGACAACCGGGACCGGACTGGAGAAACTCTCCGGCCACTTCCTGGGCTGTGCGGTCGGCGATTACGACAACGACGGCTACGACGACCTCTATATCAGCGGATACAAGACCGGCCTGCTGCTGCACAACGAGGGCGGACATCGCTTCAAGGACGTGACCGCGCAGGCGGGACTCAAGCCACAGCCATTTGGAACGACCTGCGCGTTCGGCAGCTTCGACGGCAGCAGGTATCTGGACCTTTTCATCTGCAACTATGTGAAAATGGTTCGCATGGACTGGCGGAGCGCGGCCAATCCAGCCCTCTATCCCCCACTCTCCTCCGTACTCTATCACAATCTCGATGGGCGGCATTTCGTCGAAACAACCACAAGCTGGAACGCGAAAACGCTGAGCGGCCGGGGACTGGGCGCGGCCTACGCGCCCATAGACAAAACAAACCGTGTCGGTCTGGCCGTCGCCAATGACATGGGGCTGAGCGATCTTTTCGTGCGCGCCACGCCCACGAGCCTGCGGAACGTTGGGTCGCCCTCCGGAGTCAGTTCGCCGGCGGAGAGACCCGGCCTGAACGGGCGCATGGGAATTGATTGGGGGGACTACGACAACGACGGACTCCTGGATCTGTTCATCACCACCTACGAGTTCGAGCCGAAGATACTGCTGCACAACCTCGGCGACGGAGTCTTCCAGGATGTCGGACAGTCGCTCTCCGACGGCAACGTCCTGGAGATGCTCGCCTGGGGCTGCAAATGGCTGGATGCCGACAACTCCGGGTGGCTGGACCTGCTCGTGACGAACGGCCATCTCGATAACACCGGTGTCTTTCGCGGGCCGCATGTGCCGTATCGCCAGCCGACGCTGCTGCTCTACAATCAGAAGGGAAAAGGGCTGATAGATGCCAGCGACACGACGGGACTGAACAAGGTTCCGCCCGTCGTCGGGCGCGGCCTGGCGATCGGCGACTACGACAACGATGGGCGTGTGGATGCGCTGGTCGTGGACAGCGAGGGGTCGCCTCAGTTGCTCCACAATGAGAGCCATCCCTGCGGACACTGGATCGTACTCCAGCTAACGGGCGTCCGAAGCAACCGAGACGGGTATGGAACCCTTATCACCGTGACCGCAGGCGGCCTGACACAGACGCGGCTGTGCCATGCGGATGGCTCTTATCTGTCCTCCTCGGATAAGCGAGTCTCTATCGGTCTCGGCAAAGCGACCGTGGCTTCCAGGATCGTTATTCAGTGGCCGAGCGGGCAGACGGACGTCCTCCACGACGTTCCCGCCGACCGGCTCCTGTTCGTGCGAGAGGGAGGCAAGTGGGGCCGGGAGCCTCTATAGACCGCTACGCATTGCTCCTGCCTGTAGAGAACCGCCGCGCCTTTGGGTACACTATAGCGGTATGAAGGCGAGGCACTTCTCGGTGAGGTGGAAGCGTGGCGGAGACGGACTGGTGGCTTGAGGAGCGGATCGCGTGGGCGGAGGGCTATCGCTGCATTGCCGGGATAGACGAGGCCGGGCGCGGCGCGATGGCCGGGCCGGTCGTCGCCGCCTGTGTCGTGCTGCCCTATGAGAAAGCGCCGCCCGGCATCAACGACTCCAAAGCCCTGACGCCCGCGCAGCGCGAACGCCTGTATGACGAGATCGTGCGGGTGGCGCGCGGCGTCGGCGTCGGCATCGTAGGGGCCGAAGAGATAGACCGGATCAATGTCCTGCGGGCGACGCATAAAGCGATGCGCCTCGCCCTGGAGAACCTCCCCGGCGGTCTTCAGCCCGACATCGCCCTCATTGACGGCCTGCCCGTCCGCCCGTTCCCGATTACGCAGGTCGCCCTTGTGCGCGGCGACACGCGCAGCATCTCCATCGCCGCCGCCTCCATTATCGCCAAAGTCACGCGAGACCGCCTGATGCGCGACTACGACGCGCAGTATCCCGGCTACGGCTTCGCGCTGCATAAGGGCTACTGCGTGCCGGCCCATCTGCGCGCGCTGGAATCCCTCGGCCCCTGTCCCCTGCATCGCCGCTCTTTCCGCCCGGTCGGCCAGTGCGAGGAGGGCGATGTCGAGGCGCTTGAATCCGGCGAACCAGGCGCGACATCTGCCCAAAAAGCGGCAAAGGAAAAGCCAGAGAGTGTGCGGCGAACCGGAAAAGGGCGCAGAGCCGCCCCGCCTATCCCGTAAGGCGCTGGGCGATAGCGGCGAGCGGATCGTGGCGGCGCATCTGGCCCGCCTGGGCTGGCGCGTGCTGGCGACCCGGTTTCGCTGCGCGTTCGGCGAGATAGACGTGATCGCGGAGGAGCCTGCGCCGGAGGGCCGCGTCCTGGTCTTCGTCGAGGTCAAGACACGGCGCGGGACGGCGCACGGCGCACCTGCTGAGGCCGTCAACGCGCGGAAGCAGGCCCGGATCGTCGCCGTCGCCGAGACCTATCTGGCCCGGCATCGCGACGAGGAGAGCGACCCCGCCTGCCGCTTCGATGTGGCCGAAGTCTTCGTCGGCCCGGACGGTCTGGCGCAGGTGCGGCTGCTGCGCGCGGCATTCGGCGCGCTCTGAGGGGGTCTAGCAAATCCTCTTCCGGCGAATGCATTCGCGGCTGGCCCCCCCTCCGTGGCCTTCCCCCCAAGAACAGGGGGAGGGAGTAGGGGCGCCGCTTGCTGCGCCCACCATCGGCCTGCGCCGACTCTTTCCTCAGACTCTCCCCTTCCCTTTCGGGTCGCACGGGCTGTCCCGAATCGTTTCGGAACAGACAGACCGTGCAGTGGGGTTAGGGGGTAGGTCCGTCGGCCTGCGCCGACTTCGTGGCTGGAGGCAAAAAAAGCCGCCGGGGCTTCCTGAAACCCGGCGGACCTGAATAGATCGAGCTGCATTGTTGTCAGGCTTATAGACCCTCTCCGCTCCGAAAAGTTCAGACCGGAAGCCGCTACGCCCGAAAATTTCTACAGAAATGTCCGCAGGAAGCCCCATCCTGCGCGGTTCAGGCCCCGGCGAGACGTTCCGCCCCGGCGTAGACGTTCATGGTGTCGCCGCGCAGGAAGCCGATAAGGGTCATGTGAAGATCGCGCGCCAACTGCACGGCCAGCGAGGAGGGAGCGGAGACGGCGCAGACGATGGGAATTCGGGCCACCGCCGCCTTCTGCATGATCTCGAAGCTGGTGCGCCCGCTGACCATCAGAATGCGCTCGGAGAGCGGCGCGCGCCCGGCCAGCAGTTCGGAGCCGATCAGCTTGTCCACCGCGTTGTGCCGCCCGACATCCTCCCGCAGAGCCAGCAGGTTCCCCGCGCCGTCGAACAGCCCGGCGGCGTGCAGCCCGCCGGTTTTGGCAAAGATGCGCTGCGCGGCCCGCAATCGGTCGCTCAACTGACCTATCACGCCAACCGAGACCCGGAACTCCGAGGGCGGAAGCGGCGGCGCGAGGCAGCGTACCGCCTCGATGCTCGCCTTGCCGCACAGCCCGCAACTGGAGTTCGCCAGAAAGTTGCGTTTCCAACGCGCGGCCTCCGTATCCTGCGGCCAGCCCGCTTCCAGGTAGACATTGACGATATTTTGCAGTTCGGGGTTCTCCGGGTCTTCGCAGTAGGCCATCGCGCCGATCTCGTCCGGCGTGCGAACGATGCCCTCGGCAAAGAGCAGCCCGGCCGCCAGCGCGAAGTCGTCGCCGGGCGTCCGCATGGTCACGGTCAGGCTTTCGCCGTGAATGCGTATCTCCAGCGGCTCCTCCACGACGACCGTATCCACATCCTCGCGCGCCCGATCGCCCTCCCAGCGCGTGATCGCCACCTCAGCGTGCATAGTGGTTCTTGCCTTTATCTGTGTGCTGGCCCCTGTTTCGGTGTACAGCGCGCGGGTTCCTGCTCATCGCTCGCTCACAACGGTCGGCGTCTCCTGCCGAAACGTCTGCGCCAGAGCGACCTGCGCCCGGTACGCAGCCATCTCGGACTGGCAGCGGGCCTCGTCCCAACCTAACAGCCGCCTCATCTCCGCCACGACCGCAGGCGCGGCAGCCTGTCCCTGATCGGGCGTGAAGAAGAGCGTTGTACGGCGCATCAGGAAGTCGCAGGCCGTCTGCGCAAACTCGCAGGCGACCGCGTGAGCCACCTGCGCGCGCACATCGGGAGTACCAGCCGCCAGACGCGCGCCCCGCTCCGGCTGTTCCCGAATCAGGTCGAGAATCTCCGTGTAGCGCGTGCCGTAGAGAAAGACCAGGTGCGCGGCCTGCGCCTCCTCCAGTCCCAGAGCGCCCGCCTGCCGATAGGCTTCTCTCAAGAGCGCCTCGACATCCGTGAAGTCGCCGCCGGGCAGCGGGCGCGTTGCCGTCAGAGAGGCGGCCCTCCCCCCCGGAACCTCCCCCCGATGGGCCCTCGCCTCCGCCCCCTCTCCCACGCTGCAGGAGAGGGGGGAACTCAAGGCTCCCTCCCCTTGCGAAGGGGAGGGCGGGGGTGGGATCTGCTCTTCCCTCCCTTTCCCTTTAGGGAAGGGGTTGGGGGGTAGGTCTGAAGAGAGAGGGGCTACAGCCGTTTCGACAACCTCGCGCGCAATGTCTCGGTAGGCCGTAAGTTTGCCGCCCAGAATGGAGATCAGGCCCGCCAGTCCCTCGGCGGCTGTGTGGACGATCACGCGATGCTGCCGCGAAACGTCCGACTCGCGGGCGTCCGGCCTGTGGTCGCGGACGAGGGCGCGCACGCCCGCCGTCGTGAAATAGACGGTCTGCCAGTCGGCATCGGGCAGGAGGCGCTGCACCGTTGCGCGCAGGTAGTCCACCTCCGCGCGCGTGGCGCAGACCGTATCCAGATCGCCCCGGAAATCGGTGTCCGTCGTGCCGACCCAGGCGTAACCGAGCCAGGGAATGACGAAGAACAGCCGGTCATCCGTCCCGGAGAACAGCACGAGCGCATTCTGCACGGCGGGCGGCGCGGCGAAATGGATGCCTTTGGTCAGGCGAAGATAAGCGGTCGGCTGGCCTGTCAGCTTCGTCACCAGCGCGTCCAGCCAGGGGCCTGCCGCATTGACGACGATATTGGCCCTCGCCTCCGCCTCCTCGCCGGTAAGCGTATCGCGCACGCGCACGCCTCCCACGCGCCCCTCTTCGCGCAATAGCCCGACGACTGCCGCATGGTTGAACACGAATGCGCCATGCGCGGCGGCATCCAGCGCGTTGTCGAGGCAGAGGCGTTCGGGAAAGGCAGCCTGCGCATCATAGTAGCGCGCGGCCCCCTGCAAGCCCTCCGGTCGCAGTCCCGATTCGGCTTGCAGCGTCTCCTCCCGGCTGAGGAAACGATGTTTTGGGAGACTTTTGTCGTAGGAAAGCAGGTCATACAGGATCATACCGAGGCGGAGCCGGAAGCGGTAGAACCAGGAGCGGTCGTAGAGCGGCACGAGGAAGGGAAGCGGCCTGACACGATGCGGCGCGATCCTGAGCAGGATCTCGCGCTCTCTCAAGTCCTGGCGCACGAGGCGGAAATCGAACTGTTCCAGATAGCGCAGGCCGCCATGAATCAGGCGCGTGGAGCGGGAGGAGGTCCCATACCCGAAATCCTCCCTCTCGAACAGGGCGATGCGCAGACCGCGCAGAGCGGCATCCCGCGCGATCCCGCATCCGATGATGCCCCCGCCGATGACGATGAGATCGAAGGTCTGGCCCGCCAGTTGGCTAAAACGCCCCGTCTCCAAAACCGCCCTCACCCCCTGGCCCCCTCTCCCACGCTGCGGGAGAGGGGGAACGCTCCATCTACAGGTTCCCTCCCCTGTTCTTCCTCCGCTTCCCGGTGCAAGCGCCGCCGCTTCGGAGGGGTCGCCAGAGCCGTCCCGAATCGTTTCGGAAGAGGCGGCGCTTGCAGTGGTCAGGGAGGGGGGCCACCTTTCCCACCGCGAGTGCATTCGCTTGAACGTTCAGAGACAGCCCGGAAACGCCTGGCCGCGCACCAGAGGAAAACTCACGGTCGGGTCGGTTCCCGTATAGCGGCATCGGGCGCTGACATAGTGGGTGGCGTAGCCGCGCCGCCGCTTCCCGGAGAGATTGGGATGGCTGCTATGCAGAATGTGGCCGTGATGCAGGCTGCACTCGCCCGGCTTTAAGATCAGCGGCGCTTCCTCCTTCAGTTTCCCGTTCAACGCTTTGCGCTCGGCCTCCTGAATGGCCTCCGCCGACAGCACGCCGTTCTTGTGGGTTCCGGGCAGCACGCGCAGGCAGCCATTCTCCAGCGTCACGTCGTCGAGCGCCGTCCAGCACGTCACCATCAGATCGGGCGGGTCTATATAGAAACCGAGCGGCTGATCCTGATGATACGGCTGGCGCGAGCCGACGCGCGGCGGCTTCATGAACAGTTGATCCTGATACAGCTTCAGATCCGGGCCGAGCAGTGACGCGATCTTCTCGACGATGTTCGGGTGACGGGCATGGGACAGCATAACGTCATCGAACCAGGCGAGGTGCGAGAGTTTCCGCAGTGAGAGGATGTAGTTGTCCGCCTCTAACTCGCCCTGCGCCACGCGAGGTTCGACCTGCAGATACTCCGGCGGAATGTGCGCCGCATGCCCGGAGGCGATCCACTCGGCCCGCTCCCGCAGCGCCTCCACCTCCGCGCTCGTGAGAACCTGCCCGACGAGGAGATACCCGTTCTCCTGGAAAAAGGCGACCTGCTCCTCTGTCAATCCGCTCATATTGCTCTCCTCCAGGATGGCCCGGTCATTTCAGCCAGCGATCCAGCCATTCAAAGGCTTCCGCCTGCATCGGCGCGTCGAGTTTGTGTCCACCGGGATACAGCGAAAGCCGGAAAGCCTCCGGCGCTCCCGCCCGCGCATAGACCTCGGCCAATATCTGCCCACAGATCTCGACCTCCGACGTGGTGAACAGCGGGTCTTCCGTGCAGTTTAGGACGAGGGTCGGTTTGGGCGCGCGCAGCCCCAGAATCTCCGGGAAATCCAGGTCGCGGGCCAGCAGCGGCGTGTAGGTCATCCAGGTGTGCGTGTAGCTCTTGTTGAGCAGCAAGTCCTGCCAGGTCGTCATGAAGCCCGCGCAGAAGCAGTTCCGAATGCGGTCGTCCAGCCCGGCCAGGTAGACGGTGCGCAGGCCGCCGCCGGAGAGACCGCCGCAGCCCACGCGCTCCGCGTCCACATCGGGCCGCGCGCACAGCAGGCTCAGCGCGACCTGATCCTCGCGCAGCGTGACGGCGGGCCAGGTCGTTCCCGCGCAGAACAGCCCCATCGCCATGATCGCCTCGTGTTCCGCCGCCCAGCGATTGTAGGCCCGTATCTCCTCCGACGCCTCCTCCGGGCCGGGATCGCGCACGCCGCGCGCAATGACAGGGGACACGTCGGCGATCCGCACGCGGCGGCTGGCGAAGGCGTAGGTGTCATGCACCAGCACGGCGTAACCCCGGCGGGCGATCTCGTTGGCCCAGGCCAGCCCGCCGTAGTCGTCGTTGCGATGCTCCGCGATCATCGGATGCGTCTGCGCGTCCACCTGCGCGATCTTGCGCCAGCCGAAATACTTCATGCCGCCGTGATCGTGCAGCGCGAGAATGCCGGGCAGCGGCCCCGTCGCTCCCTCCGGCTTGAGAAAGACCGCCTCCGTGCGCGGGCCGTAGGGAAGCTGCCAGGAGAGTTTTTCGGCGTGGAGGCCGTCGGCGCTGCCGCTCCACTCGACCGTCACGGGCGGCGCTTCCGGCAGTTCCGGCGCGGCCAGGCACTCCCAGAGGCGCGCCCGCGCCTGCTCCCGCCACTGCTCTATGTCCGTGAACTTGCCGGTGCGCAGCGACAGTGCGCCCGGCGTGCGGCCCACGATCTGCGCGGCCCAGGGGCCATACGCGCCCAGTAGATTCTGCTGCATCGAGATCGCCTCCTTTTGACCCTCATCCCCCCGGCCCCCTTCTCCCACGCTGTGGGAGAAGGGGGAGTTTCGATGCATTGGCGTTGCTCTTCCCTCCAAATCGCAGCCGAGTTGAAAGAGCAGGAGAAGCCTGCACTCTCGTCACCCCTCTCCCGCAGCGTGGGGGAGGGGACGGGGGTGAGGGCTACGTTGATGCGCGGGCGCGTTCGACGGCGCGTCTCCAGCCGTCGAGGAGCGCCGCGCGCCGGTCAACACTTATCTGCGGGTGAAAAACCCGGTCCACCGCCCAGTTCGCCGCGATCTCGGACGGGTCGCGCCAGTAGCCGACCGCCAGCCCCGCGAGATAGGCCGCGCCCAGAGCCGTCGTCTCTGTAACAGCAGGCCGAACCACGTCCATGCCGAGAATATCGGCCTGCATCTGCAACAGCGTGTCGTTGACCGTCATACCGCCGTCCACGCGCAGTTCCGCGATGTCCAGGCCGCTGTCGGCGCGCATGGCTTCCAGCACGTCGCGCGTCTGGTAGCAGACCGCTTCCAGGGTCGCCCGCGCCAGGTGCGCCCGCCCGGTTCCCCGCGTCAGCCCGACGATGGTTCCGCGCGCGTAGGCGTCCCAGTAGGGCGCTCCCAGGCCGACGAACGCCGGCACGAAGTAGACGCCGCCATTGTCCGGCACGGACGCCGCCAGAGGCTCGATCTCCGCCGCCGAGCCGATGATCTGAAGCTCGTCCCGGAGCCACTGCACCGCCGCGCCTGTCACGAAGACGCTGCCCTCCAGCGCATAGGTGACGGGCCGCTCCCCCAGCTTCCAGGCGAGGGTTGTCAGCAGGCCGTTGCGGGAAAAGTGGGGCGTCTCGCCGGTGTTCATCAGCAGAAAGGAGCCGGTTCCGTAGGTGTTCTTCACCATGCCCTGCTTCAGGCACGCCTGCCCGAAGGTCGCCGCCTGCTGGTCGCCCGCCACGCCCGCCAACGGGATCGCCGCGCCGAACAGGGACGCCTGCGTTTCGCCATAGATGCCACTGCTCGGTCGGACTTCGGGCAGCAGGGCGCGCGGAATCTCCAGCAGGCTCAGTAGCTCGTCATCCCAATCGCCCGTGACGATGTTGTAGAGCAGCGTGCGCGAGGCGTTGGAGACGTCCGTCGCGTGGATCGCGCCGCCGGAGAGCCGCCACAGCAGAAAGCTGTCCACCGTGCCGAACGCGATCTCGCCGCGCTCCGCCCACGCCCGCAGGCCGGGAACATTGTCAAGCAGCCACCGGACTTTCGTGCCGGAGAAGTAGGGATCGAGTGTCAGGCCGGTCTTCGCCTGGAACAGCGGCGCATGGCCCGCCGCGCGGAGTTCATCGCACAGGGGAGCCGTGCGCCGATCCTGCCAGACGATGGCGTTGGCGACAGGCCGCCCGGTCGCGCGCTCCCACAGCAGCGTCGTCTCGCGCTGGTTGGTGATGCCGATGGCGGCGATGTCCGAGGCGGCGACGTTCTGGTTCCGCAGCAGCCTGGCGGCGACGCCCACCTGACTCGTCCAGATGTCCTCCGGGGCATGTTCGACCCAGGCAGGCCGGGGATAGAGCTGCGGAAACTCCTGCTGCTCCACGCCGCGCACCTGCCCGGACTCATCAAACAGGATGGCGCGTGAACTCGTCGTTCCCTGATCCAGCGCGAGAATAAACCGTGCCATGCTCCCTCCGCTTCAGCGCCGCAGCAGCGCGACACTGACCAGATATTCGCCATCCGTACCCCAATGTCCCTCCCAGCAGGTCGCGCCGAGCGTTTCGAGCCGCCGCCGCGCCTCCGGGCCGAAGAGAAAAGGAATAGGAGGTTCGAGGCGTGCAACTCCGAGCGCGCGCCGGGGCAGCGAGGTGGCGCGGCCCATGCCCATGCCGAGCCGCAGCCCCGTGCCGCACGCCTTCGAGAGGGCCTCCATGAACGAGAAGTGCGCGGCGACGCGGACGCGCAGGGCTTCGATATCGTCCTGCGCGGCGCAGGCGGCAAACGCCTCCCACTCGTCCTCCGCCATGAACTGGCGCGCGAACCGCCGGAGATAGTCCGCCTCCTTGCCCGGACGCCGCAGGCGCGGCAGGTGGACGACATCCACGCCGAGACCGACCAGGCTCTCTTCATACGCGGCCAAAACCAGATGCGCGCCGCCATCGTGCGCGTTCGAGACATGCAGGTGGCAGTCGCGCCGCCCGCGCCTCTCGGCCCAGGCTGCCACGCTCCCGTGCCAGCGGACATACGGCTTGCCGAGCGGATTGCGCCGCCAGCAAATCTCCCCTTCGCTCCCTTCTGCCGGGAACTCCTCGGCGGCGAACAGGGTGGACAGAGCGACCCACGTGGCGGCAGCTTCTACCCTCACCCCCGGCCCCTCTCCCTTCAACGTTCGTTCCTCACTAGGGAGAGGGGAGACAGAGCGTACTCCGGCGCTTCTGTAGTCCTTTCGGTTGATACGAGAGGACAAAAGAGGGAGAGGCTGGCTGTTTGTCTCCCTTCTCCCTAGCGAGCCTGCGAGCGATGAAGGGAGAAGGGCCGGGGATGAGGGTGAACCTAGTGTCCCCATCCAGACAAGATGATGCGGCACAGCAAGATTCGCGCTCCACGCCAGAACGGGCGCGTGTCTCTCCTTGCACGCCTCGCTATGCCGATGCAGCGCGCGTCGTTCGTAGGACATCTACTCCCCTTCCCGGACGAGGCGGGTCGTGCCGCGCGGGAGCGGGCCGGGCAGAAGCTGCACCTTGCCGCTCGGCCAGCGTATCTCGACCTTGTCCGCCTGTGCCGCCGTTCCCAGGCCGAACGTCACGCGGCGGTCGCTGGCGGAGAGATAGGAGGAGCCGCTGCGCACCTCCTGCATCTGCGTCCGGTCGCCGACGGTGACGAAGAGCCGCGCGCCGATAGCGTCTCGATTGCTCTCCGTGCCTTGAAGCAGGAGCCGTATCCAGCCGTTGCCGCTATGATTGTTGTTGCGCAGGAGGGCGGGCTTGCCGCCGTTCGTCAGGATCAGGATGTCCGGGCTGCCGTCGTTATCGTAGTCGCCATAGGCCGCGCCGCGCCCCACGCGCCGCGTCGTCAGCGCCGGACCGCTCTGCGCGCTCACGTCCGCAAACATGCCCTGCCCCTGGTTATGGAACAGCAGCGACGGCTCCGCATAGCTCACGCCCGCGTCGCGCCGGTCAATGTCGTCCATGATATGGCCGTTGGTGACGAACAGATCGGCCCAGCCGTCCAGATCGTAGTCGAAAAAGAACGCGCCGAAGCCGAGATACATCTGCGTGGCGTTGCCGACGCCGGAACGCGCCGCTACGTCGAGGAACAGGCCGGACGAGTCCCGCCGATAGAGCGTCAACTGCTCCCCGGCAAAGTTGGTGATGAGTACGTCGGGCTGCCCGTTGTTGCGCACGTCGGCGGTATCAATGCCCATGCCCGCCCGCGATTTGCCCTGATCGGAGAGCGCGATGCCGGACTCGACTCCGACCTCCTTGAACGTGCCGTCGCCCTGATTGTGGAACAGAAAGTTCGCCTCCGTATCGTTGGCGACGAAAATATCGGGCCTGCCGTCGTTGTCGTAGTCGCAGATGGCGACGCCGAGCGCCTTGCTGCGCTGGTTCCAGATGCCCGCCCTGCGCGTCACGTCCTCGAATTTGCCGCTGCCCAGGTTGTGGTAGAGTCGGCAGGATTCGCCCTGGTAGGCTTGCGGCGTGGCGTAGGACTTATGCACGCCGTCCACGCTGTAGTAGACGTCGGTTTGCGGTGTCCATTTGACATAGTGGCAGACGAACAGATCGAGTTTGCCGTCCTTATCGTAGTCCAGCCAGGCGGCGGAGGTGGCGAAGCCCGTGTCCTCGATGCCGCTGGAAGCCGTGACCTCGACGAACTTGCGCCCGCCGTTTCCGTCCGGCACGTTATGAAACAGCTTGCTCTGCCCGACGGCGGTGATAAAGAGATCGTCGTAGCCGTCGTTGTCGTAGTCCCCGACCGCGCCCCCCATGCCGTAGAGCGACACATCCAGGCCAGCCAGCTTCGTCACGTCCGTAAACGTGCCGTCATGATTGTTATGATAGAGGGCCAGTGTGGGCGTTGGGCGCTGGGCGCTGGGCTTCGGGGAGGAGCCGGGCCAGTACGAGCCGTTCACGAACACGATGTCGAGCCAGCCGTCGTTGTCGTAATCGAGGAAGCCGCCGCCGCCGCCCATCGTCTCCGGCAGCCACTTTTTGCCGAACGCGCCGTTGACATGGCGAAAATGGAGGCCCGCCTTCTCGGTGACATCGGTAAAAACGACCGGAGG
>DASRGL010000341.1:0-5000 GCA_035651115.1 Chthonomonadaceae bacterium | reverse complement strand
CACATTCTGCCGATGCTGGCCGAAGACGCGAAAGAGGAGGTCGGGCGGCTGACGAAGGGCCGCATGGCCGATGTTGTCTTCGACATCACCGGCAACCCGCCCGCCATGATCGGGGCCGTCAAGCTGGCGCGGCGCAAGGGGCGCGTCGTACTGCTCGGCAGCCCGCGCGGGCCGGTCACGATAGACCTGCACGACGAGGTGCATACGTTCGGCCTGGAGATCATCGGGGCGCACAACTCCGTGCATCCCGCCGTCGAGACACCTTACGCGCCCTGGACGATGAACCGGCACGTCGAACTGTTCCTCGAATGGCAGGAGGCAGGGCTGGTGGACGTGCGGCCCCTCATCACGCACCGCTGCTCCTGGCGGCAGGGCGCGGAAGCCTTCCAGATGCTCCTGGAAGACCGCAGCCGCGCCCTCGGCGTCGTGCTGGACTGGACGGCAGAGTGAAGCCCTCACCCCCGACCCCTCTCCCACACTGCGGGAGAGGGGAGAGGCGAAAGGAACGCACGTATGGCTCTTTTGACTCCGCAGCAGTGCCGCGCGCAGATCGCCGAGATAGGCCGTCTCATCTACGACCGCCGCCTCTCCGACAGCGCGGGCGGCAACATCTCGCAGCGCGCCAGCGACGGCAACATCTATATGTCGCCGCGCTACACCGGCAGCCGCCTCCACTGGCAACTGACGCCGGAGCAGGTGGTCTGCGTCTCGCCGGAGGGCGACCTGCTGGAAGGCGATGGGGAACTGTCGCGGGAAGTGCGGATGCATCTTGCCATCTACAAACATTTCCCGGAATGCAACGGCATCTGCCACGCGCACCCCTACAACATTCTCGTCTTTGCCAGCGCGGAGCGGCCCCTGCCGCCCACCAGCGAGCAGACCGACAAGTACGGCACGATCCCGCTCATTCAGTTCGCCAAAGCGCACTCGAACGAACTGGCGGAGGCGGTCGTCGCGGCGCTATTGCCGCAGCGCGAGAAGCTGCAAAAGCACGCCATCGCCTGCCTGCTGCCCCGGCACGGCATCACGGTCGCGGGCCGCGATCTGAATGACGCTTACGACGCTTTGGAACGGCTGGACGGCAGCGCCAAAATCTGGATTGACCGCGCCGCCCTCGCTGTCGCCGCCCGCCAGAATCCCGACTTCTTTCCTGAATAGACTTCCTGCAAAAGCGGCCGGGTACTGAAAGTACCCGTCTCGGTGGCCTACGGCCAAGCGTCCTTCGGACGCGAAAAACAGACTTATGCAGGAAGCCTAATGAGGTATACGCCCATGACGCAAACGCTCGCTGACCTGCCCGACCGTCTCGTGCAGGAACGCGGCTTCCCGGTCGTCCACGATGCGATGCGGGCGGGCGACGCGACCTTTCACGCGGGCTGGACGCTGCACTCCGCGCCCGGCAACGCCAGCGACACCGCGCGCGAGGTGATGACGATCATCTACTACGCGGACGGCGTCCGCATCATGGACCCGATAGACAATCCTGCACGCCAGGCCGACTGCAACCAGATTTTCCCCGGCGTCAAGGCGGGCGAATTGGCGGTCAGCAGCATGACTCCACTGCTCTATCGTAAAGGAAAGCGATGAACCATTCCGAATCGGCGGCCCTGTTCGCGCGAAATCGCCGCTATATCCCCGGCGGCTGCGTCTCCCTCAACCGGCGTGTTGACCCTGAAATCGCGTTCGTGCAGGGAGAAGGCGCGTATCTGTGGGATGTGGACGGCAACCAGTACATAGACTATCACGCCGGGTTTGCGCCCTATCTGCTCGGCCATGCCCACCCGGAGGTGGATGGCGCGGTGCGCCGTGCGCTGGACGACGGCTGGACGCTCTCCGGTTCCGGCACGACGCCCTGGGAAGGCCAGGCGGCGGAACTGCTCTGCGGTTGCGTGGCCTCGTTGGAGAAGGTGCAGTTCGCGACGACGGGCAGCGAGGCGACCTATCACGCGCTGCGCCTGTCGCGGGCCTACACCGGCAAGACGGACATCGTCGTGATGCAGGGCGGCTACAACGGCTGGCACGATGAAGTCGCCTGCAACGTGATGACGCCGCTGGACGCTATCGGGCCGCGCGTCTCGCAGGGCGAGTACCCGTTCGTGGGGATGTCGGCGGGCATGGCTCCCGATGTGGCGGCGCATGTCCACGTCCTGAATTTCAACGATCTGGACGCGGTGGAGTGGGCCTTCCAGACCTACCCGGTGGCCTGTCTCATTTCCGAGCCGATCTTGCAGAACATCGGCATCGTCAAGCCGCAGCCGGGCTACTGGGAGGGCGTGCGGGAACTGTGCGACCGCTACGGCGTGGTCTGGACGATGGATGAGGTCAAGACCGGGTTCCGCCATGCGCTCGGCGGTTACCAGAGCCTGGCGGGTTTGAAGCCGGATTTGAGCGTGTTCGGCAAGGCCATCGCGAACGGCTATCCGCTCGGAGCCATCGGCGGCAAAGCGGCGATCATGGATCTGTTCGACGCGCCCGACCCTGCCAGGCGCGTTCTCATCGCAGGAACCTACAACGGGCATCCGCTGGTCATGGCGGCGGCAATCGGCACGATGCAGTTCCTCATTCGGGAAGAGAAAGCGGTCTATGCGCGGCTGGAGACGCTGGGCGCGCAGATGGAGGCCGGTCTGAAGGCGCTGTTCCAGCAGTACGGCATCACGGCCACGATCTCACGGCAGGGGTCGGCCTTCTGCGCCTACTTCATGGACCACGCGCCGCGCGACTGGCACGACATCGCCGAGAACCACGATATGGCCCGCGACCTGCGCTACCGCAAGGCGCTAATCGAGCGCGGCATCTACCATTTTCCTCTGCCGACCAAGCAGGGCAGCATCTCGACCGCGCACACCGCAGCCGACATTGCCCGCACCCTGGAAGCCACCGAGGACGTGCTGAAGGCGGGGATTTAGCCCCCCACCCTAAAGAACAGGGAGAGGGAACCATAAGAGGAGCCTCTTTTATGAAAATCACCGAAGTCGAAGCGATTCACCTGAGCCTGCCGGAAATCGAGGCCGAGTGCAACGGCACGCAGGACGCGCTGCTGGTCAAGATACATACCGATGCCGGAATCGTCGGATTGGGCGAGGTGGACTCGTCGCCGCATGTCGCGAAGGCCATCTTTGAAGCCCCGTTCTCGCACAGCATCGCCTGCGGCATCCGGGAACTGCTCATCGGCGAAAACCCGCTGGACATCGAGCGGCTGTGGGAGAAGATGTACCGGGGAACCATCTATTTCGGGCGGCGCGGCGCGGCCATCCATGCCCTGAGCGGCGCCGACATCGCCCTGTGGGACATTCTCGGCAAAGCGACCGGCCTGCCGGTCTACCAGTTGCTCGGCGGGGCCTACCGCAAGAAGATGCGTGTCTACTCCAGCGACCTGATGCCCTTCACGCCCCAGGAAGCCGCCGACCGCGCCAAATTTCTGCGGGATGCGGGCTTCACGGCGTTCAAGTTCGGATGGGGCGGATGGGGCCAGAGCGAGGCGCAGGATATGGCGCTGCTTGCCGCCGTGCGCAAAGCCGTCGGTGACGAGAACGACGTGATGGCCGACATCGGGCTGCTCTGGGACGCTTCGACGGCGATCTCCCGCGCCCGCCGCTTCGCCGAATACAACCTCTACTGGATGGAGGAACCGCTGCCGCCGGACGACATGGAAAGCTACGCGCGGCTGGCGGACGCGGTGGATATGCGGATCGCGGCGGGCGAGGAGATGGCGACCTGTTACGAGTACGCCGACCTGATGGATCGCGGGAAGATAGATGTCATCCAGGTAGACATCAGCCGGGCTGGAGGGTTGACGGAGAGCCGCCGCATCGCGCAGATGGCGCATCGGCGCAACCTGCCCTGCATCCCGCACGCCTACAGCACGGGCGTCTTGCTGGCGGCCAGCGTCCACTGGGTCGCGGCCATTCCGAACGGCTCGTTCGTCGAGTACACGGTCGAGGAGTCGCCGTTGGCGACGGCGCTGACGGGAACGGGCCTGTTGCGGGAGCCGGTGCGCGCGGTAGACGGCTGGATTTCTGTGCCGGAAGGCCCCGGCCTCGGCATCGAACTCGATGAAGAGATGGTCGCCAAGTACCGGGTCGCATAAGCCGTCGCCCTTGCCTGCGCGAGGAGGGCCAGAGACTATCTCTCTGTTCCAGACCTTTTAAGCAGGGCTAAGGGACAGATCATTATGGACGCTTCCGGCGCCGGAATCAAGGTCGGCGGGAATGGGGCCGATGGGGACATCCCCCTGTTCCCTTCCGAGGCTTCCGGTCAGATCGGTGCGAATGCCACCATCCATAAGGTCCAGAAATCCTACCTTGTCGTGAGGTCTCTGGCGAGCAGTTCCTGGCGCTCGCTGCCATCTATATTCGAGAGGGATACTTTAGAGAGCGTGGAACACCCTCCGAACCATCGCATTCTGGCGCTTTTCCGTCCCTCCCAGACGGGTATTTCAATGCCCGGCGAGGGCCAATGCGGAGTTTTTCCACACTCGCTTAGAATACGTGCTTTTGATATGGCCGTAGGCGATACGATAAGGAGATGTCAACGTGTCGGTAAACTCGTACCCTTCGGCAAGCAGGACGACAGCCTGTACCATAATGTTACCTTCCTCTGTTTTCCTGCAGATGGCGCAGCGCCTCCTGCAACGGTTGTCCCGCTTCCGCGCCTGCGCCCGATGCGCGGCCCCATTCCAACGCTTCGCGCAGGTTGGCCTGCTCTGCTTCCAGGCGCGCGCGCCAGTCCGACGCTTCCGGGCCGGATAGAGGGGAAACCGCCTCCTCCGCCAGCCGCCGATACCAGTCGTGATGGCGGGCGCGCAGCGTCTCCATCTCTCCCGCCTCCGTCAGCTTCATCAGGCAGTACCGCCGTGTCGTCTCCAGCAGGCGGTAGCGCGCTTCGCTGCCCTGCTCCTCCACGCCGACCAGCGACTTATCCACCAACTGCAACAGCAAAATCAGCGCGTCGTCTACTTCGATGTGGCACTGAGCGCCTTCCGCCTCGCCGGTGCAGACCGA
>DASRGL010000340.1:0-2320 GCA_035651115.1 Chthonomonadaceae bacterium | reverse complement strand
TGGGCTTCTGCCAGGCCGCCGGGTTCTCGCTCTGGCTGGCCTTGCCGTTCTTTACAACGGTCGGCCTCTTCATCCTGGTCTATGCGCGCATTCGGGCGGAGACGGGCGTGCCGTTCAGCTTCGTCTTCCCCGAAACGATGACGAAGGAACTGGTCGTCAACACGGTCTCGGTTCCTGGGGCGCTGCGACTGGGCGGCGAGCGGTCGTTCGTGCTGCTCTCCTCCTTCGACTGGCTGGCGCGGTTCCAGCATCCGACGGAGGAGGCGGCCTATCAGATAGACAGCGCCAAGATGGCCGAGGAAGGCCGTATTCCCCGCCGCACGCGCTTCATCGCGCTGACGCTGGCCTTTCTCGTCGGGCTGTGGGCGGCCTACTGGGTGCATCTGCACGCTTACTATACGCAGGGTTCCAATCTCATCGCCTCGGCGGGCGGCTTCGGCGAGTACCGCGAATCCATCGCGCATCAGGATTACGACCTGATGGCGTCCCGGCTGGCCTCGCCGCCGGTGCGCGACCTGCCCCGGCTGTGGGCGACGACGGGCGGCTTCGGCTTTGTCTTCCTGCTGACGCTGCTGCGGCGGCAGTGGTTCGGCTGCCCGTTCCATCCGCTCGGCTTCCTGGTCGCCAACGCCTACGGCGACGATACGGCCAACTGGTTTCCGATGCTGGTCGCCTGGGCTGCCAAAGGGTTGATCCTGCGTGTCGGCGGGCTGACCTTCTATCGCCGAGCGATCCCGTTCTTCCTCGGCCTGGCGATCGGGCATCTGCTGATCGGCGGCCTGCTCTGGCCGCTCTTCAGCCTGACGCTCGCCCGCGAAGCCGCCAACGCCTATCATCTTGTATTTGGGGAATGAAATCGCGACGGAATGAATTCCTTCGCTGCGTGGCCTTCGGCCCAGTGTCCTGCGGACACGGTACAGACTGCCAATTTGTACGTGTCCGCGCAGGCGGACACGATTCTCCCCTCTCCCGCAGCGTGGGAGAGGGGCCAGGGGCGAGGGAAGCCAAAGGAGAACATCACGATGTATCTGGGAGTAGGGAAGGCGGTCATCACGCCGCCACTGGGAACGCCGCTGGCCGGATTCGGGCATCGCGATCATGGGGCCGAGTCGGTGCGCGACGATCTGGAGGTACGCGCACTCTGGCTGCAAGAAGAAGCGGCGGACGATGCGCTGTGCCTTGTGGCGGCGGACATCATCGGTTTCGACGACGCGCTGACGGGCCGACTGCGCGCCGAGATGCAGGCCCGGTACGCGCTGCCGCCGGAGCGCCTGCTGCTGGCAGCAAGCCATACACACTCCGGCCCGGCGACCTGCGAGAAGACGGTGGGGGTGGGGCAGGTTGTGCCGGAAGTCGTCGCGATGGTGCTACAGCGGATTCTCGACGCGGTGGCCGAGGCGCGGAGCGAACTGCGCCCCGTGACGCTGCGCGCCGGGCGGGGGCTGTGCGCGGGCTACGCGGTCAACCGGCGTCTGGTGCGGGAAGACGGCGTCCACTTCGTCCCCAATCTCGACGGCCCGCGCGACGACACGGTGACGGTTCTGGCCTACCACGATACCGACGATGATTCGATCCGCGCCGTTCTCTTCCACTTCACCTGCCACCCGACCGTCATGGGCGACTATGCGATCACCGGCGACTATCCCGGCGTGGCCCGCCGCCACATCGAGAACGAACTCGGCAACGGCGCGGTCGCGGCCTTCCTGCCGGGCTGCTTCGGTAATATTCGCGCCAACACGGCCTATCTGGGCGGGCAGAGTTTCCGCCCCGGCCTGCCGCCCGACCTGGCGGCGTTCGGCAGCGCGCTCGGCAGTGAGGTGGTTCGGGTGGCGCGCGGGCAGACGCTGCCGGTGACGCCGCGACTCGGTGGCAAGAGCCGGACGATCACGCTGCCCCTGAAGGGCCATCCCGACCGCGAGACGCTGGAACGGCTTGCTGCGAACGGCACGCCGCTCGAAAAGGAGTGGAGCGCGGGCCTGCTCGCCGCGCCGTTCACGACCACCCGGCCCTTCAACCTTCATCGCTTCGATCTGGCCGATAAGGTGACGCTGCTGACGATGGGCGGCGAGACCTCCTGCGAATACGGTCTCGCCATCAAGCAGAAGCGCCCGGACGCCTTCCTGATCCCGATGGGCTACACGAACGGGCTGATCGGCTATATCTGCCTGGCGCGGCAGATTGCGGAGGGGGGGTACGAGGCGGATACGTCCAGCGTCTACTTCGGCCTGCCGTCTCCCTTCGCCCCGGAGATCGAACCGCGCATCTATGCCGCCATAGACGACCTGCTGGCCTGACGCCCCAGAGGGCGCAGCAAGCAGCG
>DASRGL010000339.1:0-4978 GCA_035651115.1 Chthonomonadaceae bacterium | reverse complement strand
AGAAGTCTGTTCGTCCAATATGCGGCTCTGCTCCGCTCGGTTCCCCTCTACACCCTCGGCTACCCTCGCCACCCGAAAATTCTGCCCGACCTGATGCGCCTGATCCGCGAACTTCTGGCGACCGGGAGACTGGCTGCATGAACCTCGTGGACCTGCTCAAGTGGGCCGCAGGCGCACCTGTCAGGCTCCCCCGCTTCGATGGCCTGCGCGACGAACGCCTGCTCGCTCTGCTCGGCATCGAGGAGGCCGAACTGCTCTCCCTGCTCCATCGGCATCGGCTCACCCAACGCTTTCTCCATCGCTATCAGCAGGAGCGTCCCGCCTGGTGCAGCCAGACCTTGCCCGCCAACCTCAGAGAGCCATCACCTGCGCGGCAGCGCCGATCTGGACGTCTTCCACTGCGATCTGGACACCCTCCTCGAAACCCTTGAGAAGCTAGGCTTCACCGGAGCCAGGCATACCATTGCCTTCGATGAGTTCGGAACCCTCTCCTGCGAACAGTTCCCGGAAACCGCGCCGCCCGTCAACGGCGAACACGAGTTCGGCCACATGCAGCGCGGCGATGTCAGGATCGAACTGCACCGCTACTTTCCCGCCTGCTCCTACCCGCAAGGCGTGCGTCAAGCCGACCTACGACCGCTCCACCATCCGGGCCATTGGCGGCAGAGCTTTGGCGACCTGGCGGGCCGAGGCGTTCTCTATAGAGACCTCCGGGAACACAGCACCTCTGGCGTGACCCCGGAGACATGCACCCTCGTCGTCCCCGATCCGGCCATGACCGTCTTCCTGCGATGTATCCATCTGTTCGTTCACTACCTGCGTGTCATTGATATTATCTCTCCAACGCAAGACGTTCTCGCGCTCAAGCTGGCGGATTTAGCGGAAATTCGCGACCTGGCCCAGCATCCCCGGTTCGATGGGGCGCGGCTGCTGCGTCTGGTGGAGACCTTCGGCGGGCAGGATGCGGTTGATCTGGCGAGTTCTCTGCTGCACGCCTATTTCGGCTCGGAGGCGCTGCTATTTGCATCCAGCCCCGCGCGGTTGCAAACGTCCTTTCACTTCCCGCAATGCCTGACCCTGTGGCGGTGCTGGGCGGCCTACACGACGCCGGAGGAACTGCTGCTTCCGGCCAGCCTCGACACGGTGATAGAGCGGCTGCAACCCAATACTGTCCTGGCAACTTCACGGGCAGAGAAGCGCCATTACGCCGTCTTTGCCACAGGCTGCGGCCAGCCGATAGAGCGGGCGCTGCTTCACTCCCTGCACGACGAGAAAATACCCGTTCGCTTTGCCGTGACCTATCGCGCCGGAGAGTTAGGTTTCGAGATCACCTTTCTGGAACCTCTGCGTGCGGACGAACGCTTCTACCGCCTGGACCTTCAGGGTTGCTGTATCCCGAACGGACACTATATGTCGGCCCTCACGCGCCAGGAGGCGAGCCAGAGAGAAGACGGCTACACCGTTCGCGCCGCGTTTGCCTGGAAGGACGCTTCCCAACCGGTTTGTATCCTGCTGCTGCTGGGCTTGCAGCACAAAGAGAAGCCCGGTTGGTTCGCTTTTGATCCTCTCCTGGCAATTCCACTCAAAATCGTACCAACCTAAGCCGCTCTGCCCCTCCGCAGCACGCAGGGGAAAACGCGGCGGACGGTACAACTCGGCAGCCTGCGGTGGAGAACAAGAAGGAAGGCGCGGGCCTCCCGCCGAAATAAGCGGGGCCATGCGAATTCTGCTCACCAACGACGACGGCGTCCATGCGCCGGGCCTCCATGCGGTCAAGATGGCCCTCGACGCGCTGGGCGAGGTCTGGATGGTCGCGCCGGAACGCCCCCGCAGCGCCGCCGGACACGCCATCACCCTGCACAAGCCCCTGCGCATCACCCCGATGACCCTGCCCAACGGCATGAAAGGCTTCGCCACCAACGGCACGCCCACCGACTGCGTCACGCTCGGCCTGGACGTGCTGATGGAGGGCCGCTGCGATCTGGTCGTCTCCGGCATCAACGCGGGGTCCAATCTCGGCTGGGACCTGACCTATAGCGGCACGGTCGCCGCCGCCATCGAGGGCGCGGTGCTGAACGTTCCCTCCTTCGCCATCTCCGTCGCCGTCGAAGCCGGCGCGACAGACCACTCCGGCGGCATAGATTTCGGCCCGGCAGCGGCGTTCGCGGCGCGTCTGGCCCGCCAGATTGCCGCCGATCCGCTCCCGTCCAACACCCTGCTCAACGTCAATGTGCCGCCCGTGCCGGAGAGCGAACTGCGCGGCGTGGCGATCACCCACCAGGGCCGCCGCGAGTACGTGGATCGCATCGTCGCCCGCACCGATCCCTCCGGGCGCCCCTACTACTGGCAGGCGGGCAGCATCCGTGAGGACACGCCCGACCCCGGCTCCGATGTCCATGCCATTCTGCACAACCAGATCTCCGTCACGCCGGTTCATCTCGACCTGACCGCCTACTCTCTGCTGGACAGGCTGCGCGGCTGGAACCTGGCCTGAGAGAACCGCACTGTTTTCGGGAGGAGAAGCCTCATGAGCGCGCTCTGGATACCGTTCCTGTTCGTCGGCCTGTGGGCGGCGCTGCCGCAGAACCAGGCCGCATCCGACGTGGAGCGACTGCCCGCGCAGTCCGAACTGCCCGATCCGTTTCTTCTGCCGAATGGGAAGCGGGTCGCCACCCGGCAGGACTGGGAAAAGCAGCGTGAGGAACTGCTGCGCCTGGCGCTGCGCTACGAGTACGGCCCGCTGCCGCCGGTTCCAAACAATGTCGCCGGGAAGGAGATCGGCGCGCGGCGCATCGCCGAGACGGACGCCACAGAGAAGGAGATCCTCCTGACGATGGGGCCGAATGGGGCGGTGCAGACGCATCTGTTCCTGACCCTCCCGCCCGGCAGAGGCCCGTTTCCAGCCATCGTGCGCGGCGACCTGGGGTGGGGGCGCGTCGCCCCGGAGATCGTCGCGCAGGTCACGCGGCGCGGCTATATCCTGGCGGAGTTCAGCCGCGTCGAGATCGCCCCGGACAGCGCGGCGAAAGAGGGCGTCTACGCGGCCTATCCCGACTACGAGGGCGGGCGGCTCGCGGCCTGGGCCTGGGGCTTTCATCGCGTCGTGGACTACCTGCTGACGCGTGACGCGGTAGACCCGAAGCGGATCGCCGTGACCGGCCACTCGCGGGGCGGCAAAGCGGCGCTGCTGGCCGGGGCCGCCGACACGCGCATCGCTCTGACCGCGCCCAACAACTCCGGCTGCGGCGGCGCGGGCTGCTACCGCTTCCAGGCCGAGCAGAGCGAGGACATTGCCGCCATCCTCAAGAGCTTCCCCTTCTGGTTCCAGCCGCATTTCGCCGACTTCATCGGACATGTAGACCGGCTGCCGTTCGATCAGCACACGCTCAAGGCGCTGGTCGCGCCGCGCGCCTTGCTAAGTACGGAGGCGCTCGGCGATCTCTGGGCCAATCCGAAAGGCACGCAGCAGACCTATCTGGCGGCCAAAGAGGTGTTCGCGTTTCTCGGCGCGGGAGACCGCATCGGCATCGCGTTCCGCCCCGGCAAGCACGAGCAGAACGCCGAAGACTGGGAGACGCTGCTCGATTTCGCCGACCGGCAGTTCTTCGGCAAGCAGGGAGCGCGGCGCTTCGATCAACTCGCCTTCTCCGATCTGCCGCCCGTGTTCGCCTGGAAAGCGCCCACGCCGATAACACAGGGAGGCGAGAAACCATAGGAGGAGGCAGAGCCGTATGGAGACCACCATCCTGGGGCGTACCGGACTCAGGGTCAGCGTCATCGGGCTGGGCTGCGGCGGGCATAGCCGCCTGGGACTCAATCAGGGCAAGACGGAGGCGGAGGCGATCCGCCTGGTGCGCCGGGCGCTCGACCTGGGGATCACCCTGATAGATACAGCGGAAGCCTATCGCACGGAGACCGTCGTCGGCAAGGCGCTGGAAGGCTGGGCGAGAGAACAGGTCGTTCTCTCCACGAAAGTCTCGCCGCGCCGACAGAACACGCTCTCCACGCCGGAACAGATACGCGCGCAGGCGGAGGGCTGTCTGCTGCGCTTGCAGACCGACGTGATAGATATTCTGCATCTGCACGGCGTCGCGCGCGACGACTACCCCTACGTGGCAGGCGAACTCTACCCGGCGCTCGACCGGATGCGGCAGGAGGGCAAGATACGCTTCCTGGGCATCACGGAAGCCTTCGCCTCCGATACGCAGCACCGAACCCTGACGCGCGCTCTGGAAGACGACTGCTGGGACGTGATGATGGTGGGCTTCAACATTCTCAACCAGTCGGCGCGGGAGAAGGTGTTCGCGCAGACCCGGCCCCGCGGTATCGGCGTTCTCGGCATGTTCGCCGTCCGCCGCGCCCTGAGCCGCCCGGAGGCGCTGCGCGATTTGATGCAGCAGCTGGCTTCCGAGCAAAAGGTAGACCCGGCGCGGTACGATCCGGCAGACCCGCTCGGCTTCCTGATCGGGGAGGGCAAGGCGAAGAGCCTGCCGGATGCGGCCTATCGCTTCTGCCGCTATGAGCCGGGTATGGATGTCGTCCTATCGGGAACCGGCGATCCACAGCACCTGGAGGCCAATGTCGCTTCCCTGCTGGCTCCGCCTCTGCCGCATGAGGACATGACGCGGCTGCAGACTCTCTTTCGGGATGTGGATACGGTCTCCGGAGAGTGAGAGGCGGCGAAGCGTTCGGCTCTTGACGCGCTGACCGATGGCCGGGTATCCTGAATCTAGTAAAAATATCGGAGAAGTCCGTTTTGATTGAGATAGGGAGGCTGGCAAGGAACGCCCCTCCCCTGATTTCCGTGAAGAAAGGAGTGTTCCCATGTCCGTTCAGTTGGGCGATACCGCCCCCGACTTTGTCCAGGACTCGACCGAAGGCCCCATCCACTTCCATGAGTGGGCGGGCGATAGCTGGGTCGTCCTCTTCTCCCATCCCAAAGACTTCACCCCCGTCTGTACCACCGAACTCGGAGCCG
>DASRGL010000338.1:0-3817 GCA_035651115.1 Chthonomonadaceae bacterium | reverse complement strand
GATCGGTCGCCTGCCCGTTCGTGCGGCAGAGAATGGCCTGTTCGCGCAGGCTCACGCCGCGCGCTTCCCACTCCCGTATCTGCTGTGCCAGCCCATCGGCCTGCGCCTCTTCATCTGCAGCGACGGCCAGCGTAACCGTCGGGTGTCCCTCGTCCTCCCGTTGAGAGAGCCAGGCGTGGAAGTCTGCCGCCTCTTTGTCGCCCGGAGCCGCCGGCATCTGCGCGGCGACCGCGCTGAACAGCGAGACCAGCGAGGGGCGCGAGCGGTAGTTCGTGTCCAGTTGCAGGCGGCGTCCGCCGGGGAAGTCGGTCTCGAACTCGCGCACGTTGGCAGGCGACGCGCCCCGGAACCGGTAGATGGCCTGCCGTAAGTCTCCCACCGCCCACAATCCCTGTCCTTCTCCGGCCAGGCGGCGCACCAACTGCGCGCTGGCCCGGTTGATGTCCTGGTACTCGTCGGCCAGGATATGCGGGAACTGCGCCTGCCAGCGCGCCAGCACGTCCGGGCAGGCATCCAGCAGTTCGACAGGGCGCATCAGCAGATCGCCGAAATCCAGCAGGCCGTTCTCGGCGAGCAGGCGTTGATAGACCGCATAGAACTGCGCGATCTCCGCCGACTTCAGGGCCGCGCGGCGCTGCTCGTCGTTCTGCGCCGTCTGATGCTGCATCGCTGCCGCCGCCATGTAATCGTCCGGTGTCTTCAGTTCGTCTTTGGCGCGGGAGATGCAGCGCAGCATGGCAGGGAAGGGGAGCGTCGGGTCGTGGAGGTAGGCGAACTCGTTCAGAGGCAGGCGGTCGAGATGCTGTTCGAGCAGCACGATGGCATCGGCGGTCTCTACCAGCGCAGGCGTCAGGGGCAGCCCCAAGCGCCCTCCGTCCTTCCGCAGCATCTCCATTCCGAAGCTGTGAAACGTGCCGATCCAGAGACGGTCTGCCTTGTCCGGGACGGCCTCGGCGAGGCGCGTCCGCATCTCTTCGGCGGCCTTGTTGGAGAAGGTGAGTGCGAGGATGTTTTCCGGCGCAATCTGACGGTCTTGTAGCAGATGCAGCACGCGCGAGACGAGGGTATGCGTCTTGCCGGTTCCCGGCCCGGCATCTACCAGCACCGGCCCACGCTCGATCTCGGCAGCGGCGCGCTGGCTTGCGTTCAGGCCGCGCCTGGATGATGAGACCCCCCTCCCTGCCCCTCCCCCCAGAAACAGGGGGAGGGAACCGTCAGTGTGTCGGCTTTGCCGCTCTTCCTCACTCTGACGGGAGTTGGAAGCGGGGGACGAGCTTGTTGTATCGCTTTCCCTCCCCCTGTTCTTGGGGGTCGCAAGGGCCGTCCCGAATCGTTTCGGAACAGACGGCACTTGCAGTGGGTCAGGGAGGGGGGCCTCTTCCGGCAGCAGCAGCGCCTCGCACAACTGGGAAAGCGCGCAGGCTTCGGAGACGCCGACGTAGGCGGCGATGCGGGCGGCGTCCCAGCCGTAGTCGCGATAAGCGTGGCGCACATGCGGGGCGGGAAGGACAAGTTCTGCCGCAAAAAGATTGGCTTCTTTTTCGCGGCGCTCGGCGGGACTGTAGCCCTGCGCGATCTGAAAGCTGAGGGAGGTCGGGTCAATGAAGAGGGTGTCGAGGCTGTCGTCAGGCTGGCAGTGACACGGGCCGGGATGCAGCCAGTGGTGCGCGAACTCGTGGGCCTGGGCGAATCGCTGGCGCGTCAGCGGGATCGTGTCGTCCTGGGCATACCAGATGCAGCCCATATCCCTGTCCAGAACGGCGTGCGCGCCCGCCAGCAGCGAGTCGCCCGGAGGGAGCGGCTGTCGCGCCAGGCCGGTCGCGGCAGCCGCCGCTTCCAGGATCGCCTCGGCGGTCGGCAGCGGCAGCCCGTCATCGGGCAGGTGGGCGCGGAGCCGTTCAAAATGGGCGCGGGCGCGGCGGCGCAGCGGCGTCCAGTCGGGCATAGGCGATCACTCTCCGGTCGTGTTCTCCGCCTGCGCGAGCCAGTAGGCTTTCTGCTCCTCGGTCATATCGCGGCTGGCGCGGACGGCCTGCGCGAAATCTTCCTGTTCGGCGGCGCGCGGCACGCCGTCCGACTTATAGCTGGCTCCTGCGGCCAGGGTCGGGGGCTGCTGCAGGTAGGCGCGCACCTGCCCGGCGCTCACCTGCAGCGCGTCCGCCGCCCGCTCGACGATCTCCGCCGGGAGAGAGGCGAAGCGAAAGTGGCGTTGCTGCAATTTGGCGAGCGTCGAGAGGCCCACGCCGAGCCGTTCCGCCAGCGCCTTCGGGGTCAGGCCGCAGGCTTTGGCCGTCTCCAGCAGGCCCTTGAGCGGGGCGGGCTGCGCGGTCAGATAGCGGGCGCGCATCTCCGCCACGACCTGCTGCCCGATCTCCAGCGTGCGGGCTTCGGCGGCAGGATCGGTGGGCCGCTGCGCCGCGCACTCCAGCACGGGCGCATCTACCGCCCAGCGCGTCAGTTCCTCGGCATGGGCCGGATGGCGGGCGATCCAGTCGCGCAAGGGCGTTGGCGCTGCCGTCTGCCGGTCTTCGCTCCACGCGATATAGAGGGCGTCTCTCTCCGATTCTAGCGTCTGTTTCATGGTCGTCATCACCCGATCACTGCATATTTTCCGTGCGCCACAGTTCCAGTCGTTTCTCGGCGCGGCCCAGTAAGTTGCGCACCGTGCGATCCGTCACTTTCAAGTGGGCGGCGATCTCCTGCTGCGGCCAGCCTTCATGGTGGTACAGTACGAACGCGATCCGCTCCTGTTCGGTCAGCAGGGCCAGCGCCTCGCGAATCTCCGTCCGATGCTGCGCCGAGAGGCCCTCCGGCGCGGCGACCCGGTCGAAATAGTCCGTCGTATGGCCCTCGTCATCCTCGATGGGAGTGGGAACCCGCTCCGCTTCGGCGACCGCTCGATACTTCTGCACGATGTTGAGCAGGCGGCGTTTGAGGCAGAGCCAGAACCGCACCTCCCAGAACTCGCAGCCGCGTCCGTCGTTGAACAGGTCTGCGAGCATCTGAATCTGCACATCCCGGATGCACTCCTCGACATGCTGCGGGCCAAGCTGCGGCCAGCATCGGATGTGCTGGCTGACGAAACGCGCGCTGCGTTCGATGAGCAGCGCCGCGATCTTCCAGGCCGCCTCGCCGTCGCCGCGCCGGTTCCAGATGCGCAGGATACCGACGAGCGCCTCTTCCTGCACCCAGTCCGGCAGAGCGCGGTCTTGCTGCCGCGCGCGCTGCCAGAACGATTCGGAGGAAGCCCGGAGCAGCGATTCGATCTGCGCCTCGACGTGCGGTTCCCGCGTGCGCCCTTCGGTCTGAAGGGGCTGGAGCGGGCTGGCCGGTCGGTCTTGCCTGGTTTGCGCGAGCGACTCCTGCATCATGCTCTCCGTCGTTCTGGGGAACGGTGTCTGCCTGGGCTGACATCGAGATGACTCTGCCCCTTGCCTTGAAACCGGAAAGCCTCCGGCGAAAAAAGTTTAGAAAAAATCCGGTAAAACAATGTGCGCTAGTTTCCGGTTTGGGATTCCTGCCTGTAGTTACGCCTTTGGCGGCGGAAATCCTGCCGGGAGCCTGAAGGAATGGAGAATCAGGATGGAAGGCGAACTCACTCTTGGCGATGTTTATGACGATATTTCGGAGCGGCTGGCGCTGGCACGCACGAAGGCCCTGATGGGCGAGCGGCACGCGGCGCTGGGCGTCTTCCGGGGGGCGTCTCTGGACTATATGCGGTTTCGCGAGGTGCTGGCGGAGGTTCCGGGGTTTCACGCGCTGGAACACGCTTTCAATGTCACGATGGCCGCTCTGGATAGCGAACAGGCGCGCACTG
>DASRGL010000337.1:0-8794 GCA_035651115.1 Chthonomonadaceae bacterium | reverse complement strand
GGTTCCGAATCTTCCGAATCGGCAGCCCGGGCAAGCGCGGCTTGCAGTAGGCAGCAGACGATCAGACAGGAAACGAGAAGCGACATGAGAGGCAGGTTCCTTCCAGATAGGGTTTTACTGCGACTGCGGGATAGAGAGGTCATATGGCTTCCTCGCGCAAAAAATGCTCGAAAAAGAGGCAGACCTGCGCATTGGCTTCCGGGGTCAGGGGATGAGCGGGGCGGTGGGCCATCCCGACGCGGTGCGACTGTCCGAGCAGCGCATTGATCTGCACCGTGTGGTTGAGCGCCTGCCAGCGCGCGGGCGGGTCTTCGGAACCGGCGGAGATAAAGAACGGTCGGGGGGCCAGCAGGGTGTGCAGTTCGTGCAGGTCGCGCCCGGTCTCGATCAGGGTCTTGTAGAGGCCGGTGCGCGGGTTCTCGGCGCTGGGAACGCCCGCCTTGCGCGGCTCCCGGCCCGCCTCGTAGCCCAGATACCAGGGTTCCCAGTAGTTGACATTGGGGCGGCTCTCGTCGAAGACGATGCCCGGATCGGAGATCGCCACGCACGCGAATGGCTCATAAAGGCAGGCGGCGAACATGGCCCATTTACCGCCATACGAGTGGCCGACGACGCCGATGCGCGCCGCGTCAATGGCCGGATGGTTTGCCAGCAGGCGGTGGCAGTTCGCGGCGACGTAGGCGAGATAGGCGAGCGGCTGAAGCTGGGCCTGTTCCCAACTCGGATAGTAGATCGGCGAACCCTCCTTGCCCGGCTGCTGCCCGACGCAGAGCGCAGCGATTCCCCGCTTCGCCAGTTGATACCCGAAATCGTGCTGCCTGCGCTTCTCCGGGTTCAGACCGGCGCCATCTTCCGGCTGATAGAAGACATCCACGACGGCAGGAAAGGGGCCGTCTCCTTCCGGGATCAGCAGGTAGGCGGGCGCAGTGCGGTCGGGCGCGACCTGCACCTGCACTTTATGGCGGGTAAAGTTCTCGACTCGTTCTGCGTCAAGATAGGTGATAGCCGGGTTATCGAGCAGGGGAGGCCAGGGGCCGAGCCTCTGCTGCCAGTCTTGCAGTATCTCCTGACGGCGTGCCTGCCAGTCGGCGGGCGTGGTCACGGCACGCCCATCCTGGAAGCGCAGAACGGAGCGATAGGTTCCGAAATCGTTCCGAAACGCTGCGGGCGGCTCGAAGAACGGCGCGATCTGGCTCCAGGCGGTCTGCGCCGTCTCCTGTCCCTGCCGAGTCGATTCTTCCCTCTTGCCCATCCCTCTGCCTCCTCGGTTGCGCGTTGTGTCGGTTCCTTCCTCTCATGGCCGGGAAGTTCCTGCCTGAGCGGGCAAAATTGCCCCCCTCCCTGTCCCTCCCCCCAAGAACAGGGGGAGGGGACAATGGTACAAGCGAGCGCATCTGACTCCCCCTCTCCCACACTGCGGGAGAGGGGATGGGGGTGAGGGCAGTTGACAGGCTGCCGCCGGTCTGCTACGATTCTTGAAACGACGCACGGCGAAAAGGAGGCGAGAGATCATGCGAACGGTGTTGTGGGGCAGTCGGGCGGCTGGTGGCCTGATGGCGTTCCTCCTCTGCATGACGGGCGGCGCAGGAACAGCGCAGCAGGCCGGACACTGGGCAAAGGTGGGAGACATGCTCACGGGCCGCTACGCGCCTGCCGTCACGACGTTGGCGGACGGCAGGGCGCTGGTCGCAGGCGGCTACTCGGAAACCAGCCCTGGCGTGGGAACCTGCACGACAAGCGCGCAGTTGTTTCGTGCCGATCCGCAAGGTGGCGGAGCCTGGGCCACGACGGGCGCGATGGCGGTTGCGCGCAACTTCGCCACCGCCACCCTCCTGGACGACGGCCAGGTACTCATCGCAGGCGGCTACAACACCGAAGTCGGCACGCTCGACAGCGTGGAACTCTACGATCCGGCGACCGGAACCTTCTCCCAGCCGCAGGGCGCGGCCATGAATATCCCGCGCGAACTGCACACCGCCATCAAGCTGCCCGCCTCCGCAGGCAAGTATGCCGGGAAGGTGCTGCTGATCGGAGGCTACTGCATCGGCAAGGGAACGCAGCGCACCGCCGAAGTCTACGACCCGGCGACCCACAAATTCACCCTGACCGCCCCCATGCAGGCGGCCTGGGGCCGTTTCGGACACGCAGCGGCGCTGCTGCCCAATGGCGACGTGCTGATCGTCGGGGGCAAGGAGCGGACGCGCAAAGGCTGGAATGCGCTTGCCAGCGTCGAGGTGTTCCATACGACCGGCCCGGCTGCCGGAACCTTCACCGCACTGGGAGAGATGATGTTCGCGCGAGATCGCCCGACCGTCGTCTGGCTGCCCGCTCCCTACAACAAGGCGCTGGTCATCGGGGGGCAGGGGATCAATCGCCTGACGGGAGCCAGCGTGGACGTGCTGCACTGTGAGTGGATAGACCCGTTTGCCGCCACGCCCGACCGCGTTTTCCGCCTGGGGCCTGCGCTATGGCACGGCCGTATGGCGCATTCGCTCGTCACCCTACCGAACGGCGACATCCTCGTGTTCGGGGGCTGGAGCGTGAAGCTGCAAGGCACGACGAACACGGCGGAACGGTTTGTCTTTGCCACCGGGCGTATCGTTTCCGCCGGAACGCTGGCCTGCGATGCGACCGATAGCTATAGCTGCCACGATGCAGGCGCGGCCCTGGTGAACGGGCAGGTTCTGGTGGTAGGCGGCAAGCAGGCTACGCCCACGATGGGAACGTATCCGCCCGCCGCGCGAATCTATATGCCATGAAGCCCTCATCCCCCCGACCCCCTTCTCCCACGCTGTGGGAGAAGGGGGAGTGTCAATGCACAGGCGTCTCCGTTCCTTTCAATTTGTAGCCGAGATGAAAAGGAGGAAGAAGAGGGCGCTATAGTCACCCCTCTCCCACAGCGTGGGAGAGGGGCAGGAGGCGAGGGTGTCTCTCCCCTCCTTACGAAGGAGGGGTTGGGGGAGGTCGCTTCCTCTGCTCCCGCCGCGCAGCGGGAACACAGGGAGAGGGGGCGAGGGCAAGGAGAAACAGACCCATGAGAGAGATTCGTGTCAGCAGCGTGCAGCCTTTGAGACAGCCCCATCTGTCTCCGTTTCAGGGAGAGCGAGACCGGGAACGCGCCCGCCAGTTGGTGGAGGAGAACGTCGCGATGACCTGCCGCCTGCTGTCCGAGGCGGGCAGCGCAGGCTGCGACATCGTCTGCTACCCGGAAGATATGCAGGGGATCGCGCACTACGGCTACTATCTGGACGACCCGGAACTGCTCACCGGGTTCCTCGAGACGGTTCCCGGCCCCACGACCGAGCGCATCGCCCAGGTCGCCCGGCGGCATAACATGAATGTCGTGTTCGGCATCTTCGAGCGAGACGGCGAACATATCTACAACACGGCGGTGCTGCTGGGCCGCAACGGGGAGTTGTTGGGCAAATATCATTAACGGCAAATTCCCAGGCCGAAGGTGGGAAAAAGTCCTCTCGCCGCCTCATCGGATACACCGAGTTTCGGACGAACCTGCCTGGAGGCCGGCACGCCAACAATGTCACGATGCGCGCGTGCGTGGTGCAGGAGGACGGCTCCGGGCGGCGCGTGCTGGCCGAAAGCCTGACGCAGGAGCCGAACGCCTGGTCGCAGTTTGCAGGCTGGTCGCCGGACGGGCGCATCGCTATCGTCGGGAGAGGGTGGGAGAGTCCCGAAAACGCGGCCTGGGAGGAGGAACATCAGACGTTCCGGTTCGGAGACGGCTGGCTCTACGACATGTTCCTGCTCGACATGGCGACCGGGAAGCTGACCAACGTCACCGCCGTCGAGCGCGTCAGCAACTACAACACCGGCCTGTTCTACTGGCCGAACGATCCGCACAAACTGGGGTTTCAGGCGCTGATTCAGGGCGACTCGCACCCATTCCGCATGGACAGGGATGGACGCAATAAGAAGGATTTGACGGAGGGTTCCAAAGAGTTCGCCTATGGTTTCGGGGCGTCGCCGGACGGCAAGCGGATCGCCTACCATAAGAGCTATCAGGTCTGGATCGCCGACGCGGACGGCGCGAACGCCAAACAGATCGAGACCGGGCATCCGTTCAACTTCGTGCCGCAGTGGTCGCCGGACGGGCAGTGGCTCCTCTTCCTCTCCGGCGAACACTACGACTGCCATCCCTACATCGTGCGGCGCGACGGCTCCGGGCTGCGCAAAGTCGGGGATCGGCAGGGGTATCGCGGGGTCGTCGCCTTTCTGGATGTCCCCGATTTTCACGGCGGCAGCAGCGATGTGCCGGTCTGGGCGCGCGACGGGAATCGAATCTACTACACGGCACAGTTCGGGAAGAGCGTCGAGTTGATGCGAACGGACGTGGAGGGCCAGTCCGAGCGGTTGAGCCACAGCCCGCCCGGCACGCTCCACTATCATCCGACGCCCGCGCCGGATGGCCGCCAGCTTCTCTTCGGCTCCAATCGCACCGGCACGCGCCAGCTCTACGTGATGCCCGCAAGTGACGGCGACGCGCGGCCCATCACGCAGGTCAAGCCAGGGTGGGGCGCGATGTGGCCCCACTGGCAGCCGCGCAGTGTGGGGGCTTAGCAGGAGAGTGCGCTTTGCCCGGTGAATGGATTCGCGGTTGAAATGTGGCCCCTACAATGAGGAATCCAAGAATGCGAATGCGAGTTCTCTGTACTCTGGCGGGAATTCTCCCTTGCCTACTGCTCGGCGCGCTGCTCTATGGGGCGGCGCAAGGCGTGGACACGGCTTCTGGCAAAAAGATGGATTTCTTCCGGGAGATACAGCCGGTCCTCAAAGCTTCCTGTTACCAGTGTCATGGCCCGGCGCGGCAGGAGGGCGGGCTGCGGCTCGATACGCGCGCTTTCGCCTTGAAGGGCGGGGCGAGCGGCCCGGCGCTGGTTCCCGGCAAGGGCAGGCAGAGCCTTCTCGTGCAGCGGCTCTTCGGACATGACGGCAAGCCGCGTATGCCGCTCGGTTTCGCGCCGTTCAGCAGGGAGCGCATCGCCCGCATCGCCGCGTGGATAGACCAGGGGGCCGACTGGCCGACCCGTCCCGCCGGAAAACACTGGGCCTATCTCAAGCCAGTACGCCGCACGCCGCCGCACGTCAAACTGAAGTCCTGGGTGCGCAACCCGATTGATAACTTTGTCCTCGCAAGGCTGGAGAAGGAGAAGCTGCGCCCGTCGCCGGAAGCGCCGAAGGAGGTTCTTATCCGGCGCGTCTCGCTCGACCTGATCGGCCTGCCACCGACCCCACAAGAGGTGGAGGCGTTCCTGGCCGATACGAGTCCGAACGCCTACGAGAAGGTGGTGGATCGGCTGCTGGCCTCCCCGCACTACGGCGAACGCTGGGCGCGGCCCTGGCTCGACCTGGCCCGCTACGCCGACTCCAACGGTTACGAGAAGGACAGCAGCCGCTCCATCTGGCCCTATCGTGACTGGGTCATTAACGCCTTTAACCGGGACATGCCGTTCACGGAGTTCACCATCGAGCAGATCGCCGGAGACATGCTCCCCAACGCGACGAGGGAGCAGAAGATTGCGACCGGCTTCCACCGCAACACGATGCTGAACGAGGAGGGTGGGGTAGACAGAGAAGAGCAGCGATGGCTGACCATCGTGGATCGCGTCGGCACGACCGGCTCCGTCTGGCTCGGAACCACGCTGGCCTGCGCGCAGTGCCACGACCACAAATACGACCCCTTCACCCGCACAGACTACTATCGCTTCTTCGCCTTCTTCGACCACGCCAATGAGCCGACACTGGAGGTCCCGACGCCGGAACAGGAGGCGAAGCGCAAGCCCCTGCTGGCGCAGATCGCCGACCTGGAAGCGCAGCTAAAAGCGCAGAAGCCGGATGCAGACAAAGCGGCGGTCAAGGCGTTGAACGATAAGTTGGAGGCGCTGAAGAAGCAGGTCGCCGACCTGCATGTCCCGACGACGCTGGTGATGGAGGAAAAAGCCGACGGCCGGCCCCCCTCGACCTACATGCGCATCAAGGGCGCGTTTCTCAGCAAGGGCGACCTGGTCACCGGAGCGACACCCGCCATCCTCCCGCCGCTTCCGCCCGGTGAGCCAGCCAATCGCCTGACGCTGGCCCAATGGCTGGTGGACGAGAACAATCCGCTGACGGCCCGTGTCACGGTCAATCGCTTCTGGGAGGCGCTGTTCGGAATGGGCCTGGTCGAGACGACGGAGGATTTCGGCACGCAGGGAACGCCGCCCACGCATCCCGAACTGCTGGACTGGCTGGCGACGGAGTTTATGCGGCGCGGCTGGAGCATGAAGGCGATCCTGCGCCTGATAGTCACGTCGGCCACCTATCGGCAGTCCTCGCGCGCGACGCCTGCCCTGCGGGAACGCGATCCGAAGAATAAGCTGTTGGCGCGCGGGCCGCGCTTCCGGCTGGAGGCCGAGATGATCCGCGACGTGGCCCTGGCTGCCAGCGGCCTGCTCAGCCCCAAGATCGGCGGGCCGAGCGTCTTTCCTTATCAGCCGGATGGCATCTGGTCTATCCCCTATAGCGGGGAGCAGTGGCAGATCAGCGCGGGCGAAGACCGCTACCGGCGCGGCCTCTACACGTTCTGGCGGCGCTCGTCGCCCTATCCGGCCTTCGTCACCTTCGACGCGACCAGCCGCGAGTTCTGCACCGTCCGGCGCGTCCGCACGAATACGCCGCTGCAAGCCCTGACGACGCTCAACGATCCGGCCTTTTTTGACGCGGCCCGCGCGCTGGCGCGGCGAATGCAGCGCGAAGGCGGAACGGATGCCCGCGCGCAGTTGGCCTATGGGTTCCGGCTCTGCCTGGCCCGCCGCCCGAAGCCTGCCGAACTCGCCCGACTGGAATCGCTGTACGCCAGAGAGTTGGCCCACTACCGGCAGGATGCGAAAGCGGCCCTGACCGTTCTCGGAGAGAAAGAGGCTCCTCCGACCGCCCCGGAGGCTGCCGCCCTGACCGTCGTTTCCAATGTCCTCTTGAACCTGGATGAGACGCTGACGAAGGAGTGATCTGATGGAGAAACGCCCGCCCGACCGGAATGAGTCGCTGAAGGCGATCACCCGCCGCCATTTTTTCCAGCAGAGCGGCTACGGCATCGGTCTGCTGGCGCTGTCGGCGCTGCTTAACGAGAGCTTGTTCGCCGAACCGGCGCAGGCCGCCGAAGCCCGCGCCGCCGATCCGCTGGCCGTTCGGCCTCCGCACTTCCCGGCCAAGGCTAAGAATATCATCTTCCTGTTCATGGCAGGCGCGCCCTCGCAGCTTGACCTGCTGGACTACAAGCCGAAGCTGAACCAGTACAACGGTCAGAAGATTCCGGAGGAGATCATCAAGGGCGAACGGTTCGCCTTCATCAAGGGCGTGCCAAAGCTGCTTGGCTCGCCGCACAAATTCGTGCCGTGCGGCAAGTCCGGCATCCAGGTTTCCAGCATCCTGCCGCATCTGGGGAAGGTGATTGATGACGTCTGCGTGGTGCGCTCGCTCTACACCGACCAGTTCAACCATGCGCCCGCCCAGATCTTTATGAACACCGGCACGCAGTTGTTCGGGCGTCCGAGCATGGGTTCCTGGCTGACCTACGGCCTCGGCAGCGAGAACCGCGATCTGCCCGGCTTCGTCGTGCTGATTTCGGGAGACAAAAACCCGGACGGCGGCAAGTCCTGCTGGAGCAGCGGCTTCCTGCCGACCACCTATCAGGGCGTAGAGTTCCGTTCGCAGGGCGATCCCGTCCTGTTCGTCTCGAACCCGGCGGGAATGAACGCCGAAGTGCGCCGTCAGTCGCTGGACGCGCTCCGGGACCTGAACCGCGCGCACCTGGCGGATACGGGCGACCCGGAGATCGAGACGCGCATCGCCGCCTACGAACTGGCCTACCGGATGCAGACGAGCGTGCCGGAACTGATGGACATTCAGAAGGAGCCGAAGGCCATTCATGATCTCTACGGCACGGAGCCGGGCAAAGCCTCCTTCGCCAACAACTGCCTGCTGGCCCGCCGCCTGGTCGAGCGCGGCGTCCGCTTCGTGCAGTTGTATCACCGGGGCTGGGATCATCACGGCACGGCGGAGGGCAACGATCTGATCAAGGGACTGCCGCAGCTCTGCCGGGAGACGGATCAGGCGGCGGCGGCGCTGTTGACGGACTTGAAGCAACGGGGAATGCTCGACGAGACGCTCGTCATCTGGGGCGGAGAGTTCGGGCGCACGCCGATGAACGAGGAGCGCGACGGCTCGAAGTTCCTGGGGCGCGACCATCATCCCCATGCCTTCAGCGTCTGGCTGGCGGGCGGCGGCATCAAGGGCGGGCAGGCGGTCGGCAGCACGGACGAACTCGGCTACCGCGTCGCGGAAGACCCCGTACATGTCCACGACCTGCACGCCACCATTCTGCACCTGATGGGCCTGGATCACACCCGCCTGACCTACAAGTTCCAGGGCCGCGATTTCCGCCTGACCGACGTTTCCGGCCAGGTCATCTCCAAAATGCTGGCCTGAGTCCACAGTGCAGGTGCCTTACGGAGATAGAAAAGCAGACCTACTCATTGAGCCGCGCTTGGAACGCTACACTTCTCCGCGTCGTGTCGAGATAGCAGAGTTTAGAAACCTGAGCGCGGGGCAGTATGTCCCGTCCGGCGAGGCGCTGGTAGTCTTCTCTATCTCAGACGGTTGCGCGACGATATTCGGCGACATCTCCGGGAAAATGACCAGACCGGTGAATGGGAGCCGCTCACCGAAACGGGACGCTTTCACATCGAGTTGCTGGACTTGAACCGCCCGCAACTCGTGGCGCATCGGCAGCGCGCCCGGA
>DASRGL010000336.1:0-4037 GCA_035651115.1 Chthonomonadaceae bacterium | reverse complement strand
GCCTGGCCGAATATGACCGAGCGGGACGGAAGGCGACCGGCGGCTGGCCGCAGGCGCTGTTCGGCATCGTGCAGGGCAGCGTCTATCGGGAACTGCGCGAGGAGAGCGCGCACACGCTGATCGCCTTGGATTTCCCCGGCTACGCTATCGGCGGACTGGCGGTCGGCGAGGAGAAATACGCGCGCAACGAGGCCATCGCCTGGACGACCGCCCTGCTGCCCGCCGACAGGCCGCGCTATCTGATGGGCGTCGGCACGCCGGAAGACATCCTGGATGCCGTGCAGCGTGGGGTGGATATGTTCGACTGCGTACTGCCGACCCGCAACGCCCGCAACGCGCAGGTCTTCACCGGTCGCGGCGTGCTGAACTTGATGAACGCCCGGTTTACCGAGGATTTCGGCCCGCTGGATGCGGACTGCGACTGTTCGGTCTGTCGGCGGCACTGCCGCGCCTACGTGCGGCATCTGTTCAAGGCGAAAGAGATTCTGGCGTCGCGCCTGACGACCTATCACAACTTATACTTTTATCATCGCCTGATGGCGGGCATCCGCGCCGCCATCCGCGCGAACACGTTTCTGGCGTTCCGCGAGGCGTTCTTGCGGCGCTACCATGAGGAGAAAGACCATGGCGGAACCGACACAGGTTAAGCCAAACGCCATCAAAACGGTCGCGGCCCCCGACGGCGCGACCTCCCATAACGGCGGGCGTACCGCGTCCAACGGCGCAGGCAGCGCGCAGGCTGTCGAGCCGCGCCCCATCGGCCTGCGCGACGTGCGCAACAACGAGAAAATCCGGCAGTATATCGAGAAAGCCAATGAGCAGATGGCGGCCATTGGCTACTCGGAGCATGGGCTGCGGCACGCTGCCCTTGTCGCCGCGATCGCCCGCAACATCTGCCTGGAACTCGACTATGAAGCCCGCACCGCCGAGGTCGCCTCCATCGCCGGCTACCTGCACGACATCGGCAACTGCGTGCATCGCATCTATCATCCGCAGATCGGCGCTTCGATGGCGTTTCACCTGCTCGAACAGATGGGCATGGACGCCAACGAGGTCGCTATCATCATCGGGGCCATCGGCAACCATGAGGAGCCGGAGGGCGTTCCCATCAACCCGATCACGGCGGCGGTCATCATCGCGGACAAGTCCGACGTGCATTTTACCCGCGTGCAGAACCCCGACCCGGCGACCTACGACATCCACGACCGCGTCAACCACGCCGTTCAGAAGTCGCGCCTCGAGATAGACAAAGAGAACCGAACGCTCACGCTCGAACTGATCATTGACGTGACCGAGGCGACGGTCATCGAGTACTTCGAGATCTTCGTCAGCCGCATGACGATGTGCCGCCTGGCGGCGGAGAAACTCGGCTGCCGCTTCCGCCTGATCATCAACGGGGTGGAGCTATGACAGACGCCTTTCGGGTCGCTGCCGTGCAGATGGAGCCGCGCCTCGGCGCGCGGGCGCAGAACCGTGAAACGATTCTGGCGCGGCTGAGGGAGGCGGCGCGGGCGGGCGCGCAGTTGGTCGTCTTCCCGGAGTGCGCGCTGTCCGGCTATGTCTTCGACAGCGCCGAGGAGGCGCTGCCCGCCGCCGAGACGGTACCCGGCAAGACGACAGAGGCCGTCAGCGCGGCCTGTCGGGAGTTGGGGGTTCATGCGGTCGTCGGGCTGCTGGAACGAGACGACGCGACGGGCGCGCTCTACAACAGCGCGTTCGTCGCCGGGCCGAGCGGCCTGATCGCGGACTATCGCAAATCGCATCTGCCCGTGCTGGGCATAGACCGCTTCGTGGGCCGGGGCGCGGAACTGCCCGTCATTGATCTGCCGTTCGCCCGCATCGGCATCCTGATCTGCTACGATATGCGCTTCCCGGAGGCGGCGCGCACGCTGGCGCTGCGCGGAGCGGACGTCATCCTCGTCCCGACGAACTGGCCGGAGGGCGCAGAGAGCGCGCCGGACTTCCTGACGCGCGCCCGCGCCTGGGAAAACCGTGTCTACGTCGTCGCCTGCAACCGCGTCGGAGAGGAGCGCGGCACGCGCTTCATTGGGCGCAGCCAGGTCGTCGCCCCGAACGGGACTTTCCTCGCGCAGGCCGACGGAACCTCCGAAACCATCCTCACCGCCGAAATAGAGCCGGAACAGGCCCGACAGAAGAAACTCGTCTTCGTCCCCGGCATCTATGAACTCGACCCCGTCGGCGGTCGCCGTCCCGACCTCTACGACGAACTCACTCATTCTTGAAATAGGCCGGGTACAGAACGTACCCGTCTCGGTGGCGGCTGCGCCGCCGAGCGTCCTTCGGACGCATCCGTTAGAAAGTCCGTTCCTCCGTATACAGTCGAGCGCCAGACGAAGGGAAAGACCTGCAAGACGCACCCCGTCCGCGAGGACGGTTGGCCGCAGGCCCTCCAGTCGGGTACTTTCAGTACCCGGTCTGTTGCAAATCGAGGCAGCCGCGGGTATACTTTCCCCGATGTCGCGTGAAAACTTTCACGAGTGGGTGGGGAGAGAGGCACTCTCCCCTCCCCCTGTTCTTGGGGGTCGCAAGGGCTGTCCCGAATCGTTTCGGAATCAGACAGCCCTTGCAGTGGGCCGGGGAGGGGGGCTAAAAGGAGACCGTCCGGGATGGCAGGGACAGAACAGGCGATTGCAGACCAGGCGCGCAGACGGGTCGAGCGTTATGTCGGGCCGGCGTTGATGGATATTTACGAGAAGGTGCAGGCGCAGGAGCGTCTGACCTACGATGACGCGGTGCGTCTCTACCGCACGCCCGATCTCTCCGCCGTCGGCTATCTGGCGAACATCGTCCGCGAGCGGCTGCACGGCGACCGCGCCTACTATGTCCGCAACCAGCATATCAACTACACCAACATCTGCAACAAGTTCTGCAAGTTCTGCTCCTTCTACGCCAAGAAGGGCGGCCCCGCTCCTTATGAGATGGACATGGAGGCGGTTCGCCACCGGCTGCTCGCTCACATAGACGTGCCGATCACCGAAGTCCACATGGTCGGCGGCATTGATCCGCGCCTGCCCTACTCCTACTATCTCGACCTGCTGCGCACCGTCAAGGAAGTCCGGCCCAACGTGCATATCAAGGCGTTCACGATGGTCGAACTCGTGGAGATACAGCGCCAGGCCGGAAAGCCGCTGGACGAAGTGCTGCGCGAACTAATGGCGGCGGGCCTGGACTCGCTGCCCGGCGGCGGCATCGAGATTCTCTCCGAGCGCGTCCATCAGGAACTTTTCGACCGCAAGCTGGACGGCGAGGGCTGGATGGAGGTGGCGCGCACGGCGGCGAAGGTCGGCCTGACACAGTACGCCACCATGCTCTACGGCCATATCGAGACGCTGGAAGAGCGCGCCGAACATCTCGTCAAGATACGCGCCTTGCAGGACGAGACCGGCCACTTCGTCACCATGACGCCGCTCTCTTTCCACCCCGAAGGCACGGAACTGGAAGACCTGCCCCACCCCACCGGCTACGACGACCTGCGCAACATCGCCGTCGCCCGCCTGATGCTCGACAACTTTGCCCACATCAAGTCGTTCTGGATCATGAACTCGCCGCAGATAACGCAGTTGGCGCTCTGGTACGGCGCGGACGATGTAGACGGAACCGTTCACGAATACGAGATCACCTACAAAGACGGCGAGCAGGGCAACAAGAAGCAGGTTCTCACGCGCCGCCAGATGATCAAATTGATTGAGGAGGCGGGCCGCATCCCCATCGAGCGCGACAGCCTCTACCACGAGGTTCCGCAGGACGAGTCCGCCGCGCCGGAACGCGAACGCGCCTTCATTCCCCTCGCGGTCGTCTCCTGACGAGCCTCCTTTCAGCGCCCTGACCTTCGACCCTAAATTTTCTAAACGCTTCCCCTTACATCTTGCAAAATATCTCTTGACTCTGCTTGGTAGGTATGCTACTATTGGTCGTCTCCCTGATGCAGCATCGCCTCTTTGCCCGTAAGCCCCCGCACTACGGCAACCGCTTGAAGTAAAGGAAAGAAAGCAATGGCACGCAGGAGAACATGGATG
>DASRGL010000335.1:0-2984 GCA_035651115.1 Chthonomonadaceae bacterium | reverse complement strand
TCGGCGCGGCTACGTGAAGCCTGCCTGTTTTCTGTTGTTGTCGGGCTTTATCCTGGCCCGCGCCGCGCGCCTGTTCCTGATGCCGTCCGGGCTGCTGCTCTTGAACGGCCATTTCTACCTCAGTTGCGCGATCAGCGTCGTCCTGTCAGGCTTCCTTATCGGGCGGCGCGCGCCCTTTCTCTTTGCAGCCGTCAACAGCAGCCTTATTGCACTATACCTCACGCGGCAGGCTTCGCTGTTTGCCACGCTGCCCGGCTTTCATTCCATCCCCCTGCTCTATCTGGTTCTTCTGCCTACAGCGCCTCTATTCGCGCTGGCGCTGCTGGCCTTCCTCGGGGCGGGCAGCCTGGAAGACGCCATCGCGCGCAGCAGCAATGTGGAGACACTGGAGCGCCTGTACCAGGAAGCCGAGTACCAGCGCCGACTTGCGGAATATCTGCGCGAACTCGCGGCCCGGCTGACCGGCGAACTAGACAGCGAATCGCTCTTGCGTCAGATCACGACGAGCGTCACGACGCTGGGCTATGCGGGCTGCTGCATCCTGCTCATCGAGAAAGACCTGGAAGACCGGCAGATTCTCGTCGGACACACCTCGACCCTGGAAGGTCTGGAAGAGAGCGAGGCGCTGCGCTATTCGGAGACCAGCCCGGAACTGAGAGACCTGCTGCGCGGCCAGATACGCCGCCTTGCCGATCCGGCGGAATACCCCGGTTATAGCGAGGCGCTCCGGGAACGCCTGCGCGCGCTCGGCATCACCGACCAGTTATCGCTGCCGATCCAGTACCGGAACCAGATTCTCGGCGCGCTGGTCGTCTGGGCCGCCACCCGTCCCGTCGAGACAGCTTCCCGCCAGAGGGACAGCGCGATCTCCGCTCTGGCTCCCGACCTGACGACCGGGCTGGCGATGGATCCGGCCAGTCCGTTCAGCATGACGGAAGTCGTCTATCTCTCCACGCTGGCAAACCATGCGGCGCTGGCGCTCGGCAACGCCATCCTGCACCACGAGATGCGCGAAGCGCATAGACGCCTGGGCGCGGAACATGCCGCCGTTATCGAGAAGGCCGAAGAGCTGAAGATCAAGAACGAGGAACTGCTGGCGGTGCAGGCGGAACTGGAGGCGCAGTATCGCGCCCTGGAGACCGCCAATGCGCAGTTATCGGCCCTTGCCACGATGGACAGCATGACCGGCCTTGCCAACCATCGCGCTTTTCAGGAGGAGTTGGCTCGTCAGATCGCCCGCGTTCAGCGATCCAGAGCGCCCCTATCGCTGGTGCTGCTCGACGTAGACTACTTCAAGCAGTATAACGATGCTTTCGGCCATCCCGCCGGCGACGAGGTATTGGAAGGCGTCGGGCAGATACTGCGCAAGACGGTGCGCGAGGGCGACTATCCGGCCCGGTATGGCGGCGAGGAGTTCGCCGTCATCCTGCCGGACACCGATGTGGAAACGGCCAAACTGGTCGCCGAGCGCATCCGCGCGACGGTCGAGGCGCATACGTTCGCCCACCGGAAGATCACCGTCTCCATCGGCATCTCGGAACATCTCGATGACGAGGCCGCCGACCGTATGATCCAGCGGGCCGATGTCTCGCTCTACGAGGCGAAGACGGGCGGGCGCAACCAGATCGCCTATCTGCCGGTCTCGGCTTTCGGCACGGAGGAGGGCTTGCAGGACGCGCCTGCAAGCGTCATTCAGGAGGCCATGGAGCTGGAGCAGGCGGCCCTCGATGCGCGGGAGGCCGCACTGCTGGCACGGCTCGCTGCGGAATCTGCCGAGCAGGAGATGCCTGCGGAGGATTCCAAGTGGGAGATGAGAGCCGCGGCCCCTCTCTCTCTGCAAGAATATCAGCGGCGCGTGGCCTTGCAGGTCGGAGGGCTGGAAGGGCTGCTCCAGGAGCCGACCTCGCAGATACTCTCCGCCCTCCTGGATGTCCTGGACAAGCGCGGTGTCGAGCCGCGCGGCCATTCCGAGCGCGTGGCCCGCTATGCGCTGCATCTGAGCAGCGCGATGGCCGCGCGGTACGAAGCGCAGCGCCAGACGCGCCCGCTGCTGCCCCGCCTGACGCCCGGCGACCTGGTGGACCTGGCCTTCGGGGCGCTGCTGCACGACATCGGCAACGTGGGCATTCCCGACGCTATCCTGCGCAAAACGGGCAAGCTGACAGAGAACGAGTGGCGGCAGATACGGCGGCATCCGCTGGCCGGAGCCGAACTTCTCGCCGACTGCCCGATGCTGTCCCGCGCGCTCCCGGTCGTGCGCTTCCATCATGAACGGTGGGATGGGACCGGCTATCCGCAGGGCTTGAGCGGCGAGGCCATCCCGCTCTGCGCGCGCATCTTCGCCGTCTGCGATGCCCTCGACAGCCTGACCACCGACCGACCGTACCGGGCGCGGATGGATTTCGCCGGCGCGTGCGCCGAGATCGCCCGCGCCGCCGGGGCGCAGTTCGACCCGGATGTGGTGGAGACGTTCCTGAGCATCCCGGAAAGCGAATGGCAGCGCCTCGCGGACGCTCCTCTGAGCGCGGAGAGCGCGCCTGATAGTCTCTCGCACGCGGCGTGAAAGGATGGCCCCCTCCCCCAAGAACAGGGGGAGGGGGCCAAACAAAAGCAGGCACACGCGCCTTCCGTGTCGAACTAAGCAGCCATGAACGCGATGGCTCTCCCTGACTTACCCCGCTGGCGCTGCGTGTCGCTTGCCGTCAGCATGTTCCTGATCACCGCCTCGGTCGGCTTCTTGCAGCCTTTCGTTCCGCTGTATCTCGAAGCGGCGGGGCTGAAACGCGGCCACATCGGTTTCGTGACCGGCTTCGGAACGGGGCTGGCGCTCCTGATCCAGCCGTTCTTATATCAACTCCGGTGGAAGCGTCATTATTTAGAAATCCTGGGCCACCAGTGGAAGAGCGTGCGTCCGCGCACTTCTTCCGTCATCGTTGAAAGCGTTTCGCACCGAGCCACCTGAACCGCTTCCAAGTCCGCAAGCG
>DASRGL010000334.1:0-18163 GCA_035651115.1 Chthonomonadaceae bacterium | reverse complement strand
GAACTCAACTGCTCCCAGGTTCCCGGCTGTACGCAGCCCAGGCTCTCCAGGCGGCGCGTCATGGCCTCTACGGAGACAGCATACTGATCCGCCAGCAGACACAGGTCGGCCACAGTGAAGTCGTTGCGGCTCTGGACGATGCGCCGGAACCTCTGGCGCAGTCCGGCGGCAGGCATCAGGAAACTGGCGGCGAAGGCGTCCGCGAACTGCTCGGCGCGCGGCTTGCGTTCGTACTCGAACAGGATCGTGATATCCTCGCGGAAACGATCCAGGAGGAAGTGGGCGAGTTCATGCGCCATTGACCAGTTCTGCCGAGTCAATGGGTGCTGGCCGTTGACGAGGAGGCAGCCGCCCAGACGATCCGTATAGGCGAACATTCCTGCGATTTTGAACTCCGCGAGCGGTAGAACAAAGACGCGCAGTCCCACGTCGTTCTCCAACACCTCTAATAGATCGGCGAGCGGCCCCTGTCCCAGGTTGAGGCGCGAACGCTCCATTGTGGCGACCTCCTCGGCGGCGGCCTGCGCGCTCAGCCCGCCCAGTGCGTAGGGTTCGGGATAGGTGTAACGGGGCATGGGCGCATCGAGCAGCGTTTCCAGCGCCAGATAGTCTTCGCACGCCTGCTGAAACGTCTTGACGGCCTCGGAAACGGCCTCCGGCGCAACCTCAGTGACCTGAGTCACCCGGAACATTGGCGCAAAATCCGCCACAAAAGGGCGCTGGCTGACCAGTTCGTGAACCGAGCGTCCGTACAGTTGAGCCAGCAGCGTCAGCTCCTCTGGTTTAACAGGACGGGTTCCTTTCTCGATAGCGACCAGCGTGGGGCGCGAGATCTCCAGTCGCTGCGCGACCTCCTCTTGAGAAAGGTTACGACTGCGCCGCGCCGCCGCTAACCGCCGCCCCAGTTCCGCAGGCGCAACAGGCTTCGATATGTCGTTCGTCATCTGGCCCACCTTATTTTTACATCTTTTGGGCGATTATACCATAAATTCCTGACTTTGTAAAAAACAGGGTCGAAGAAATCGAGGCGGGACGGAGGCGCTGTCAGCCAGATGTCGCCTGCCCTACCTTTCTTTCGAGTATACTACAAGCGGTAGATCGCGGCGTAGCCTGATAGTCTTCCCGTGATGTGCCGCCGGGAAGACGCTCCGATAGCAACAAGTGCCGGATACGGAACGTACCCGTCTCGGTGTCCTGCGGACGACCGTCCGGCAGGACGGGGCGCATGTTGGCAGTTTGTCTCTTCGTATGCAGCCGAGTACCATAAGACGGGAAAGATTTTCCAAACGGGCGCGTCCGCGAGGACACTCGGCGCGTAGCGCCACCGAGACGGGTACTTTCAGTACCCGGCCCTGTCTGATGCGCGACATAGGCAGGTTCGGTGAACTTTTATGAAGCGAGCAGAGGCATTCGATACGTCTTCCGCTCCTGGCCCCCGGCGCGTCGTCATTACCGGCATCGGGGCGATCACGGCCATCGGCAGCGGCAAAGAGGGGTTGTGGGGGGGAGTGAAACGCGCCCGCTCCGCCGTCGGCCCGATCACGCGCTTCGACGCCCGCCCGTTCGCCTGCCGCATCGCCGCCGAAGTCTCCGATTTCGACCCCGCTGACTACCTGGAAGGCAAAGCCCTCAAGCGCCTCGACCGCTGCTCGCAGTTCGCGCTTGCCGCCAGCAAGCAGGCCGTTGCCGACGCGCGATTGGAACTGACCCGCGAACCGCTGGATCGCATCGGCGTCTGCATCGGGAGCGCGCTCGGCGGCGCGGGGTGGGCCGAGGAGCAGCACACGCTCTACCTCACAGAAGGGCCGCGCGCCGTCAGCCCGATGCTGGCCTTGCAGATGTTCGTCGGGGCGGGAAGCTGCAACGTCGCCATCACGCTCGGCCTGGCTGGATACAGCACCTCCAATGCCGATTCCTGCGCCTCCGGCCCCATCGCCATCGGGAACGCCTGGCACGCCATCCGGCGCGGCGACGCGGACGTGATGCTCGCAGGCGGCGCGGAGGCTCCCTTAGCCCCGCTCTGCTTCGGCGCGTTCGCGCTCATCCGGGCCATGTCCACCCGCAACGACGACCCGGCAGCGGCCTGCCGTCCCTTCGACCGCGGCCGCGACGGCTTCGTGATGGGCGAGGGGGCAGCCGTGCTGGTGCTGGAAGAACGGGAGCGCGCCCTGCGACGCAACGCGCCGATCTATGCCGAACTCCTCGGCTACGCCTGCACCAACGACGCCCATCACATGACCTCGCCGCGCCCGGACGCCGCCAGCGCGACGCGCTGTATCCAACGCGCTCTGGAACTCGCCCAGATCAGGCCGGAGCAGGTGGACTATGTGAACGCGCACGGCTCCTCGACGCCGCTCAACGACACGACGGAGACGCTGGCGCTCAAGCAGGCGCTCGGCGAGGAGAACGCCCGCCGCATCCCCGTCAGCGGAACGAAAGCGATGCACGCCCATGCGCTCGGCGCGAGCGGGGCCATCGAAGCGGCCCTCTGCTGCCTGGCGATGCAGCACGGCTGGATTCCCCCGACCCTCAACCTGACCACGCCCGACCCGGAATGCGATCTGGACTACGTTCCCAACGTCGGGCGCGCTGCCGAACTCGATGTCGTCCTCTCCAACTCCTTCGGCTTCGGCGGCATCAACGCCGCGCTCGTCCTGCGCCGCGCCGGAACGCATTGACAGCGTTCCGCACGGACGGTACAATAGGCTTATCCAAAGCCAGGCACAGCGCGCGATTAAGGAAAAGCAAATGCCGACGACAATGACAGAAGAGAAGGTATGGGAAGAGACCGTAAAGTGGGTATGGCCGCGTCCTCTCACGTTCGCTGAGTTTCTTGAACTGGAGAAAGACAATGTCGAGTTAGTAGATGGAGCAGTGGTGGAGAAAAGCATGGTACAACTAGACCATGAGAAGCTTCTACTCTGGTTGGGGCGGCTGATCGGTGATTATATTGAAGAGCGCGATCTCGGCATCGTCCTGGGTTCTCGGACACCAGTAGAGATCAGCCAGTTCCGCGGGCGGATGCCAGACCTGCTCTTTGTGCGGCGTGAACGTCTCGGTATTGTACAGCAAAAAGCCGTTTATGGCGCCCCTGACCTGATCATCGAGATCATCTCTCCCAACGACCGCCCTTCCGACCTGTCTGCCCTCGAAATAGACTATTGCTCCATCGGCGCGCATGAGATCCTCTTTCTCGACCAGAAGAAGCGGCGAGTGAGTGTCCTGCGTAAGCGCGAAGCCGACTATGAAAAGACGCTGCTAACGACGGGAACGCTGTATTTCGAGACAGTCGAAGGCTTGAGCCTGGAAATAGAATGGCTGTTTACTGAGCCGCGCCCCAAAGTACGTGATGTGCTGGCCCGACTATCGGCTGAATCTCTCTAACTTGCCATAACGGTAAGGATTGCGCGCCCCCTCTTCGCGAATGCCGATGAGGGGGCGCGCTGTTACCTGCCGGAATGCGATCTGGACTACGTTCCCAACCTCGGTCGCGCCGCCAAACTCGATCTTGTCCTCTCCAACTTCTTCGGCTTCGGCGGCATCAACGCCGCGCTCGTCCTGTGCCGCCCCTGACCCGCTTCATATAGACGTTATTCGACTCAGTTAGAATCACCTAAACGCAGTTGGACTCAGCCCGACTCACTCTTTGACAACAAAAAAGAATAAAAAGTGGAGAGCGAGGGAGGAAAATCCGAAAATGAAAAGGAATAACCCCGCGCGGATTCATCACCTCCGCGCTTTCCTATCTCATCCCGCCTGACTTCCCGGCCTGCAACAACGATGTCTTCCAACAAACCTGACAATCCGCTGCCGCTCGATACCGTCCTGCACGGCGACTGCCGCGACATTCTGCCGAACCTGCCGCCGCGCTCGGTAGACCTGATCTTCGCCGACCCGCCCTATAACTTACAGCTTCGGCACGACCTCTGGCGTCCGAACCTGACCCATGTGGACGCCGTAGACGACGCCTGGGACAAGTTCGGCAGCTTCGCCGAGTACGACTGCTTCACGCGCGAATGGCTCTCCGCCTGCCGCCACGTCCTGAAAGAGACGGGAACCATCTGGGTCATCGGGTCCTACCACAATATCTATCGCGTTGGAAACATTTTGCAGGATTTAGGTTACTGGATACTGAATGACATCAGTTGGGTCAAGACCAACCCCATGCCCAATTTCAAAGGCACGCGCTTCTGCAACGCGCACGAGACCCTGATCTGGGCCAAGAAATCGGAGAAGCAGAGCAAGTACACGTTCAACTACAAAAGTCTGAAGGCGGGGAACGACGACTTGCAGATGCGGAGCGACTGGCATATCCCGCTCTGTACCGGCGAGGAACGCCTGAAGCGGAACGGAGAGAAGGCGCACGCCACGCAGAAGCCGGAAGCCCTGCTGCATCGCATCCTGCGCGCGTGCAGCAATCCGGGCGATGTCGTCCTCGATCCGTTCTTTGGGACGGGGACGACGGGCGCGGTCGCCAAAAGCCTGCGCCGCCAGTGGATCGGCATCGAAAAAGAGCCGATCTATGTGGAACTGGCGCGGGCGCGGATCGCGGAGGTCGTGCCGCCGCTCGTGCCGGACGAGATGCTGCCTCCGCCGCTCGACGCGCCCAGACTGCGCATCCCGTTCGTCATGCTGCTGGAACACGGCCTGCTGCCGGTCGGGGCCGCGCTGCGCCTCGACCGCACCGAACATATCGCGCGCGTGCAGGAGGACGGCACGGTGGCCTGCAACGGCTTTCGCGGCTCCATCCATCGTGTCGCCGCGCAGTGCCTCGGCAAACCCTCCTGCAATGGCTGGGAACACTGGTACTACCAGGATACCCGCACCGGCGAATACCTCGTCCTCGATACGCTCCGCGAACCTCTGCGCAAGCTGCTGACCGAATCCGGCGGCCCCACAAAAGCGGGCGTCAGGCGTTAGGCTCCCTCCGGCTCCGGTACCGGCTCGCCAAAGCGCCGCAGCAACTCCCGATACCCCGGAATGTCGTAGGAGAAGGATTTGCGGTAATGGTCGAGCGCGCCCTGTATCTCCTCGACCGGCGCGCCCCGATCTATCAGCTTCACGAGCGCCAGCAGAATCGTGCTGCCCCAGACCGCATCGTTGAGAACGAACGAGAGGAACGCGCTGCGGCTCCAGATCGCCTGATGGACGCCGCGCCCATCGGGAGTCAGGAAGGCCAGCAACTGCTCGACCCCGTCTACGATGAGAATCACCCACTGGCCGGGATAGACCTCCATGACCGCCTGCCCCTTGTTGCTATACACCACCTCCACGCCCTTCACCTCGGCAGGCTGATACGTCCGCAGCGAGACATAGACGCCGCGCTCCGCCGCCGCCTCGATCTCCGGGCGCAGCCGCTCTAAAGGCAGGGGAAACACGTCGAGAACCGCGACCTGCTTGCAGCGCGCCAGCATCGTGCGGCAGCGCGCATAGACCTGTTCGGCGGATTGGAGTTGATAGATGCGGTCATCGTCCGGCGAGCCGCGCAGCCCGGCCAGCGCCTCGGCAGCCTTCGTCCGGCGATCACAGAAACTGCGCTCCATCTGGCTCAACAGTTCGTCCGAGGGAACTGCGCGGCAGAGGCGGCTTGCGCCCCTCTCCACGATCACGGCCCCCTTGTTTTGCAGCGTCTCTATGGCTTTATAGGTGTTGGCAGCAGGCTTGCCGATCGCCTGCGCGACCCGGTAGCCCGTCGCCGGGGACTCCTGAAGCAGAAAGGTGTAGACCTCCGCCTCCAGTTCCGTAAACCCGAGCGCGACCAACGACTGTATCGAGTCGTCCATTCCCATGCTCTTCGCCCTCCCAAAAGAAAAGAAAAACAGGCAATCAACGGGATGATTGTAGAGCATCGGCGGGGCAGAAGTCAAGTTTTGCCCGCTAGGCGCCTCTGCCGCGCCCGCCCGAACGGCGTCTTTCCCTGCTTGCCTCCGGCATAAGCAAAAAAACGGGGCCGCTTGGGGCGGCCCCAGGGAGGGTCTTGGTAGACTCACGTTCTCTATGCGGAACGCACAACTTCAAATCAGGCGAATTGTTAGTAGTCTCTGCTATTATTATAAAGGTTCGGAATAAGAATGTCAAGGGCCGTCTCTGCAATTTTGCAAAAAAGACGGCCCCTGAAAATAGCACTCCGGTTCACAGCCATAGTCAACTATCCGCCGCGCAGGACTTTCTCCTCCTCTGCCGGGTCATCGCGCAGGATGGAGGGCGTCTGGCGGGCGCGCTGGTAGTCGGGATCGTTCGGGTCTTTGGCCTTTTCCGGGTCGAAGATGCGCGGGTCTACCGGCACGTGCTTGTAGGGCGTGAAATCCGGCTGCGTGGTGAAGCAGTCCGAAAAGTCGCTGGCAAGCGCATCCCACATATTGAGCGGCGGCAGGCCGAATATCTGGTAGAGCGTGCGGTGCATACTGGTGATGGTCGTATGCCGGTGCGAGACGTAGCCGTGCTTCGCCCACGGGCTGATGACTAGCAGCACGCTGCGCTGCGCATCCACATGGTCGGGTTCGCCGCCGGCATCGTCCTGCGTGACAAAGATCGCCATGTTCTTCCAGTAGGGCGTATGCGAGAGGAACTCGACGATGCGGCCCAGCGCCAGATCGTTATCGGCCATCCAGGAGGCGACGTAAGGATAGCCCTTTTCCGGCTTCGGGCTGGTGCCGTGATCGTTGCAGATGGCGATATTGATAAAGCCAGGCATCTGCTGTGCGCCGCTCAGAAACCGCTGCGTGAAGTCCTGCTCGAACCAGTAGGCGCGGTACTGGTCGGGAATGTTCATGTTGAAGATGGGAAACTCGAAGCAGGTGTTGTCGTAGAGGACTTTGGGCATCGGGATATTGACGACTTCCCGCGCGCCTGTGCGATGCTCGTCCTCATCCTCTCCTACTCCGGCAAACTCGAAGCCCTCCCCATAGTTGCGGAACGACACGCCGTTGCGCGCCAGATGCTCCCACATCGAACCGGCTTCGGGATAGTCTTCCGGCGCAATGGAACCGTTGGAGCCGAACGAGGCGCGGCGGCCCGGCGCGGCGCTGTTCGCCAGGAAGTCCCAGCCGAGCGTATAGGTCATCTGGCACCAGTTGTTGGGCTGCACGCCGACCAGCCAGCGATGTCCGACGCCGGACGCCTCCGGCTCCATATAGAAGTTGTCGCTGACGGTGAACTGCCGGGCCAGCGCGTTGTGGTTGGTCATCACGGCGACATCGTCGAGGGTCGGCTGCCCCTTCGCCTCGACCTTCTGGTGAAAGCCCCAGCGCAGCAGGCTCGGATCGTCGTTCGCGCCCGGAATGTGGTCGAAGATCGTGTCGTAGGTGTGGTTCTCCTTCGTGATGAAGACGACGTATTTGATCTGCTCGGAGACTTTGCCGGGTTCCGTCGGGATGACCGGCGAGGCCCAGGCCGCTCTGTCTGCGCTGCGATCTACGATGCCGTTGTTAGCCAGCACCTGCTCGGTGGTCAGCTTCAGCAGAGGCCCCTCCTGCGGAATGGAGAGCAGCGTCAGCGCGCCCTTCATGCCCAGGAACGGGCTGTTCGGCGGATTTTTGACTCCTTTCGGGCCGTTCGCAAAACTCTTGAAGCAGATGCAGAAGACCTGCTTGCCGTCGCGCGTTAAGGCCAGGCGATACGGATACCAGGCTGTCGGGACATGGCCGAGGACTCTGCCGCTCTTTGTATCCAGGACGCCGATAGCGTTAATGCCCGACTCCGCGACGTAGAGCCGCTTGCCGTCCTTCGACACCACCATGCCGGAAGGCCCCACGCCGCGCAGCTTCGCCACCAGCGGCGACGGCACGATCTTCCGCTTCCAGACGATCTTGTTGGAGGCCAGGTCAATGCGCTCGATCAGGTCGTTGTTCCCGTTGGAGACGTAGAGCGTGTTGCCGTGCGCGGCCAGGAAGTTCGGCGCGCTGCCGCCCACCGTCTTGCCCCGATCCGAGGGCGCGCCGACCATCAGCCCGGTCTTGAGGCGGCTGATGACCTTCGGCTGCGCCGGGTCGGAGGCGTCTATGCCCCAGACCGAGAACGATTCCGGCACGTTCGGATCGCCCAGGCCCGGAATCTGCCGCCCCTCGAACTCCACGCCCTCCTCCGCTTCCTTGCTCGGAAAGCCGAATGCAGGGCGGGTCAATCCGCGCTTATCGTACTTGCCGCCGGAAGGCAGCGGCACAGGGCTGTACTCGAACATGCCGATGTTGGCGACATAGACGCGCGGTCCGATGACGACCAGCGCATACGGATAGCGCCCGACGTTCACCGAGCCGACGACCTGCTTGCGGGCGATGTCCACGACGGCGACGCGGAAGTTGGTCACGTCGGCGCAGTAGAGGCTCTTGCCGTCCGCGCTCAACTGCACGTCCATGGCGAAACTGTCGGCGAACTTGCGCCCGCCGACCTCCGTGTTCAGGGAGACCTCGGCGGTCATCTTGCGGGAGGCGACATCAAAATAGTAGACCGCGCCGCTCTCGCCGCTGCTCCAGAAGAGGGTCTTGCCGTCTTTGGAGAAGGCCGCGCCGCCCGCGTTGGGCCGCTTCTTCTCCGGGCTGAGAGGGTCGGGCGCAAACGGCGTGATGGTCGGCTCCGGCTTGTCCCAATCCGTCACGAACTGCCCGACGCCTTCGCTGGCGACGAACAGCGTGGAGCCGTCCGGGCTGAGGGCGAGGCCGTGCGGCCACTGCCCGACCGGGAACGTGCGTCCGACCGGCTTGAGGAAGCGGCCATTGGGCAGGATGGTCGTGCCGTTCGGGTCGTGGCGGGCGTATTCGTTTCCGGCAGGGGCATGAAGATAGGGCGTCTGTGCAGAGACAGCGCCTGGCACAAAGAGAGCAGCCAGCAGGAGAGTCGAGAGACGTCTCAACATCGCGTATTCTCCAGTCATGGGAAAGTTGCGGGGTGACACGCAGCGGGCCTGCCATGTGTCCCTTAAATGATACCTGAATTCTACCGGCCAGGCGTTGTTTTGGAGGCTCGCCGCCGTGATAGTTCAGACACGGACCCGAAATTAGCCTGAATTCTACCGGCCAGGCGTTGTTTTGGAGGCTCTCTAATTCTGTGAAACGAGTTGGAGTCAAATTGGGGTATGGTTAATGGGAATGAGGAGGACTGTCAGACAGAATGCCGAATGCTCCAACCCATGATTTCATCACGCTCGTCACGGCGGCGGGCGCGAACGCCGCCTACTTCACGCTGGCTCCGCGTCCCGATTATAGGCTGGCCGTGCTGTTCACCGCCAGCTACGTCTTTGCCGGGTACGCCTGCGCGGGCGATCTCGACCTCAAATCCACTGAGTATAAACGCTGGGGCAGGCTGCGGTGGCTCTGGCTGCCCTATCAGAAACTCGTGCCGCACCGCTCCTGGGTCTCGCATGGTCTGCTCGCGGGCGGTGTCATCCGTCTGCTCTACCTGGCAACAGTCTGCACGCTGCTGTTCTGGGTCGGACTCTGGGTCTATGGGCGCTACGTGTCGCACGTCAACCCGGACGCCGTCACGCGCGCCCAGTGGCAATCGCTCTTGAGCCTGGCGCACGCGCATCCGCTCTCCACGCTGGCGCTCGTCTCCGGCTTCATCCTCGCCGGGACGACCCACACCCTTGCGGATACGGTCTTCACCTTCTGCAAGCGCCGCTTCTGACTCGCCCCTAGAATCTGTGTGGCAATTCTCCGTACAATCTGGTATCATAGGTATGGGTTCAGGCGAGAGTACCATAGAGCCATATTTTCGGCATAAGTGCATATCTAAAGGCTCGATTGAGAGCAAAGAGTACGCACAGAGGCCATACGTGAGGCTAACGAGAGAACCAACAAGCCCGAAGGGAGGAACCCACGTGACCAGTCCAACAAACGACGCACGCCTCGATTTCCGGCTGCGAAGTGAGGTCAAGGCTAAAATTGAGGAAGCGGCTGCCACATCCGGCCAGAGCGTGAGCGACTTTGCGGTCTCTACGCTCCTTCGAGCGGCAGACGAAATTCTGGAAAGACAACGCATGATCCGCCTTTCCGACCGCGACTTTCATCAATTCATGGCCTTGATCGACTCGGATGCAGAACCCAACGAGGCGTTGCAGCAGGCTGCCGCGCGTTACAAGCAGCGCCGGGCCTGAGAAAGGCTCCTGTATTGGATACCGCAGTTCGTATCGAGGCTCTGCGTAAAGCGCATGACAAGTCCGGCTTCGATTGTGGCGAAATCTCTCTCAACACCTATCTGGCCCAGTATGCGGGTCAGAACGACCGGGCCGACATAGGGCGTACCTTCGTTCTGGTGGAAGAAGGCTCAACGCGCGTACTGGGTTACTACACCCTCTCGGCAGCGTCCGTTCTGGCGGAACATGTTCCCGACGTGCGAACCCGCTATCCCGTTCCGGTAGCTCATCTAGGAAGGCTGGCCGTTGATAAATCGCAGCAGGGGAAGGGCTACGGCGAGTATCTGCTGATGGATGCCCTGCGCCGAGCGCGCGATGTCTCCAATGAGATGGCCGTCTACGCCGTTGCAGTAGATGCGCTGAACGAAGCGGCCCGGAAGTTCTATCTGAAGTACGGCTTCACGGAACTGGCTGATGATCGAATGCATCTCTTCCTGCCGATGAAGCTGATTCGCAAACTCGACCTCGGTTAAAACAGGAGCCGGGCAGATTTGCCCGGCTCCGATGCTTTCATCTTCTCTCTGCGTTCTCAGCGGTAGAGAGTGCGGAGGGGAACGAAGGCTTCGGCAGCCTCCCATCCGACTTCCAGGCCGCGCCGCTGCGCCCAGATTTCCAACGCGCGCGGCGAACGTGGATGCGGCCAGGGACGGCGTTCGCTGCGGTAGGCTTCCATCGCCTCGATCTTGGCGGGCAGCGTCGCGGTCACGTTGACATAGTGTGTGGGGGAGAAGAGGTTGTCCGGGGTCGGGGCGTTCCAGCCGGTCGCAGAGGGAACCTCGAAGGCGTAGATACCGTGCGGCTGGCGCTCATCCAGCGGACGAAACGCGGTCAGGACGGCGCGCTGAGTCAGGGTGTGGTCAATGTTCAGATCGCCCGCGTGGTGGGTGTAGACGAGGGTCGGCTGCGTCGTGATCTTCAGCCGCTCCACGATCTTGACGATGTCCAGCAGGTCTACCGAATCGAAGCGATTGTCCGGCAGGTCGAAGGTGAAGAGTTCGTTGGCCCCGACGATGCTGGCGGCGCGGCGGGCGTCTTCACGCAGTTTGCGCAGCGCCATCGCATCCATGCCCTGTTCCCGGCAGTCCGCGCGCGAGGTGATGCCCTCGCCCAGGATCGCGATATAGACGGCATCCCCTTCCCGGCTGTGCCGGGCCAGCGTCGCCCCACAGCCGAGAATCTCGTCGTCAGGATGCGCCGCTACCACTAGAACTCGCTCTGCCATGCCTCTGCCTCGTCCTCTCCCGTTTTCAGCGTAACGCGCCTACGCCCCCCTTCCCTTGAGGGTCGCACGGTCTGTCCCGAATTGTTTCGGAACAGACAGACCGGCCGTAGGAGCGTAACTTGTTACGCCCTGGGCAGGGGGGTAAGTCGCCCGTATTCGTGTCCTATGCTGCGCAGACCTGTGTCTCTTTCAGTTCTTCCACAACGCGCCGCACAGTAGCAATGACAGTTTCCACCTGCGCGTCGGTCATCCTCGGGTAGAGCGGCAGAGAGATCGCCTCCTGATAGTAGCGCTCGGCGGTCGGGCAGAGGCCGCGCGGCGTGCCGAAGTTGTCCCGATAGTAGGGCTGCCAGTAGACCGGGACATAGTGGACGTTGACGCCGAGATGGGCGGCCCTCAGCCGGTCGAAAAGCCAGCGCCGCGTTCTGGCCTGGATGCCGGGGAAGCGGACGACGTAGAGATGCCAGGCGGAGCGATAGCCGTCGCGCTCCACCGGCAGGCGGATTGCAGGCAGGGCGCGAAACGCCGCGTCATACCGCGCCGCGATCTCCCGCCGCCGGGCGAGAAACGCCGCCAGCTTTTGCAACTGGCTCTGGCCGAGCGCGCACTGAATATCGGTAAGGCGGTAGTTGAAGCCCAATCCCTGCATCTCGTAGTACCAGCCGCCCTCGTCGGTCGTCAGGCGGTCGGGATCGCGGGTGATTCCGTGCGAGCGCAGCAGGCGCAGGCGGTCGTGGAGAGCCGCGCGATTGGTCGTGATGATGCCGCCCTCTCCTGTCGCCACCGTTTTGACGGCGTGCGTGCTGAAGACGGTCATATCGCTGTAGCGGCAGTCCCCCACTGTACCCTCGGGTGTCGTCGCGCCGAGCGCGTGGCAGGCGTCCTCGATAAGGGCCAGGTTGTGCCGGTCGGCGAGAGAGCGCAGCGCGGGCATGTCGCAGGCGTGTCCGGCAAAGTGGACGGGCAGCAGCGCGCAGGTGCGGGCCGTGATGCGCGCCCGCGCCTGTTCCGGGTCGAGATTGATCGTGTCGTCGCACACGTCGGCGAAGACCGGATAGCTGCCGCAGTAGAGCGGCGCATTGGCGGTCGCGACGAAGGTGATGGGCGAGGTGATGGTCTCCGTATGCGGGCCGATGCCCGCCGCCAGGCACGCCAGGTGCAGCGCCGCCGTGCCGCTAGAGACGGCCACCGCATAGCGCGCCCCGACGGCAGCCGCAAACGCCTCCTCGAACGCCGCGACGCGCGGGCCGGTCGTCAGCCAGTCGGAACGCAGCGCCTCGACGACCGCCGCGATGTCTTCCTCCTCTATCCACTGTCGGCTGTAAGGAATCAAGTCGTCCATGAATGCAGTCGGCCTTCAGGCGGCGCGCGCCCGGGTCGTGGCGGGCAGCAGGTTCTCCTCCGGGAACATGGCGTGCGTCAGCGAGAGCAGTTCCTCCGCCGAGAGCCACTGCGTATTCGTGTCGCTGGCATAGCGGAAATCCGCGGGGACCGGCGTGCCGTGATGCCAGCCTTCGCTCGCGCCGCCCCCCCAATCGAAGGAGGGACGAACGATATAGCAGTCCGCGCAGTCCAGCGTGCGATGCGCCTCGTCTTCGGGGATCATGACTTCGTGCAGCTTCTCGCCGGGCCGGATGCCGATGATCTCCTGCCGACAGCCCGGCGCAATGGCCGCTGCCATCGCGCCCAGCGCCATGCTGGGGATTTTGGGGACATAGAGTTCGCCGCCGCGCATCGTCTCCAGCGCCCGCAGCACAAAGCGCGCGGCCTGCTCCAGCGTGATCCAGAACCGGGTCATGCGCGGATCGGTCAGCGTGATGGTTCCCGTGCGCCGCTGCTTCAGGAAGAGCGGCAGCACGCTGCCCCGCGATCCCAGCACGTTGCCATACCGCACGACGCTGAACCGGGTCTCGCCGCCGCCTGTGTAGGCGTTGCCCGCCACAAACAGTTTATCGGAGCAGAGCTTGCTCGCGCCATAGAGATTGACCGGATTGGCCGCCTTGTCCGTTGAGAGCGCGACCACCTTCTTGACGCCCCGATCTATCGCCGCATCAATGAGGTTCTGCGCGCCGAACACGTTGGTCTTGATGACCTCGAACGGATTGTACTCCGCCGCCGGAACCTGCTTCAAGGCCGCCGCATGGATGACGATGTCCACGCCGTGAAACGCCCGCCGCAGACGCTCCACGTCCCGCACATCTCCCAGAAAGAAACGCAGCCGCTCGTCCCGGTAGCGCGGGTGCTGCTGCATCTCGAACTGCTTCAATTCGTCCCGGCTGAACACGATGACCTTGCGCGGACGGAACTCTTCCAGGATGATTTCCAGGCACTTCTTTCCGAAGGAACCTGTCCCGCCGGTGATAAGAATCGTCTGGTCGTCGAGATACATGGCGCCTATTCCTTCAAATCGTGCAAAAGCTGAGAGGTTCCGAATCGAGGAATCATGTTGTGAGAGGCGGTGCAGTCGTTCGGCGTGGAGGTTCCTGCGCCCGATAAAAATACCAGATTCCCTGCTCTTTTTATCGGTACATGGCGTCTACCGCCTCAGACCGAATTGTGAGGTCGCGCTGCGCCATCAAGACAACAGGCTTCCGACCCCATCCTAAGATCGGCCAAAGAAGGAATTCGCGAACGTGCAGGGAATGTCATAGAGAATTGTGCTGCGAAAGCCTGGCGGCTTTCGCGCCCCGATGCGCCGCCAAACGTGGAATAACCTCCAATACCCACACTGGGAACCCCGAACCCGTCCTGCTGTAACTCAATAGAGGAGTCTGCTGTCGAGTTAGGAATCGGTCTGTCCGTTCAGTGCCGGCGCACCAACACGCCTGGGCCTATCGGACATTGGGCGAACACGCTTCCTCAACGGTATGCTTGCGCACGTTCGGAGAGGAACGATTACCTACGTCTACCGCAGGCAGCGCGTGCCTCTGTAAGCGATGTATTGGCTTTCCATGGACCTGCGCCGACTGCATTGATAGTCCGCGAAAGCGGACTTTGTGCCTTTGCAGCCGCGAATTCATTCGCCGGACAAACAGTGAGGGTTTGTCAGGGCATGAACAAAACCCGTTACCGCCAAAACGCCGGAAGCGTTTTTAACCTGCATCTGTACTTTGTGTGGTGTCCCCAATACCGCAAGTCCCCAAGACCGCAAACCTGTGCTGACAGGCGATGTGGAGACACGCCTGCGCGAACTAACTGCTCTACGAGAAAGCGAAAGCAGTGGAGGTGGAGATTGAAGGGCTGGAAATCAGGCCTGACCACGTTCACCTGTTTATCGCCGTTCCCCCTACCGACGCGCCGCAACACTACGCCAACCAGTTCAAAGGCTACACCTCCCGCGTTTTACGGCAGGAGTTGGAACCCCTGCGAACTGGGCTGCCTCGCCTCTGGTCAAGGTCGTACTATGTGGGAAGCGCGGGGCATGTCTCTGCCGAAGTCATCAAAAAGGACATTGCAGAACAGAAAACGCGCTTCTGAACTCTCCGGTTTGCTTCGCGCCTGCTTCGTAGATAACTGTCTTGCAACTGACTGTCACCGTGAAACTGAATACGACGCCGGAGGCTCATGCTGCGCTGGTGAAAACCATGCAGGCGTGCAACGCCGCCTGTGACCGTATCCGTCAATCGGCATGGGACAGCCAGACTTTTCGGCAGTACGACCGGCACAAACTCGTCTATCACCCGGTCAAAGCCGAGACGGGACTGGCCGCAGGGCATGTGGTCTGCGCGATTGCCAGAGTTGCCAACGCCTACAAACTCGACACCGATACGCTCCGATTGAACCGCGCCGTGCGAACCGAACTCAACGCATGGGCATTTCTGCAACTCAAGATGTTTCTGCACTACAAGGCAAAGCGAGCAGGCGTCACTCTGATTGAGGTTGATCTGCGTTATTCCTCGCAAATCTGTTCTGCCTGTGGTCATTGCGAACGCGCAAACCGCAAGTCGCTGGAGCATTTTGAGCGCCAATGCTGTGGCTTTCAGGCCCATGCTGACTTCAATACCAGCCTGAACCTGAAAGCACGGGGCGAACTGTCAGCCGCCCTCATGTTCCGGCAGGAAGCACTTGCTTCCAGTTAGGGACAAGCCGTCCTCTTTAGGGGCGGTCGTTGACGAGTCTCTCTTCCCTTCTGCTGCGCCCGGACGAGATCACCACCGCTTCACGGTACGTCGGCTCTGCCATCGCTTCCGGCTGCGCCTGGGCGGTCAGGAGGAGATAGGCATAGAATCCGCCCATCGCGCCCAGATAGATCAGGGCGATCAGCAGAAACGGTAACATGGTTCTTTCTCCTCGATTGTATCGAAACCACGGCGATTAGCGTCATGGTTGGTATTTCCCCGTAGAAACGGCAGATAGACATTTGATGCCCTCCTGTCTTCCTGCTGCCACTTACGATGACGGTAGGGATCGCGCCCAAGTTCCGATACGCCGCGCAGGGAATGCCTAACGCCCGGCGCCCTCTTTCCCCGGCCAGACGGTCTGCGCGAACAGGTCTACATAGACGCGGCCCGGCAGGGCGACGCTCACCTTCGCCTTCAGGTCGCGGCGGGCGCAGCCGGCCCGCACTGCCCGGAGTATCTCATCGTCTGTGTAGCGTTTGGAGATGTGGTAGAGGGCGACATGCTCGACCTCTGCGGCCTGTGCCAGATCGAGGACCTCGCTCAGGCAGGAGTGTTCATGGCCGCGCTCGCGCGCCTCTGCGCAGCGTGGTTCGTCGCTGTCCAGAAACGTGCATTCGTGCAGCAGGAAGCGCGTTCCCTGCAAACTCTCCGGCGGCAGCGGCGAGGTGTCCCCGGTAACGGTCAGAAGGATCTCCTCTTCCGGCGCGGTGATGGCCTCGCGTCCGCCCGCGGCGCGCAGGCGGTCGAGTTCGGCTTGGGGCAGCCCGCGCAGTTCCGGCTTGAGACGCATCACGGTGCGCCCGATCTGATAGCCGAGGCAGCGGAACCGGCTCGGATCGGGGCTGGGAACGTGCCGGGTGGCGTAGGCGCGCAGGAATCGCCCGTCTTCGAGTTCGATCTGATCGCCGGGCCGCCACGCCTGCCACGCCACGCGCCCGGAGGTCGCCTGGTCGAAATGCGCCAGGAAGCGGCCCATCGCCAGGAACGAGCCGCTGCCGTCCGGGTGCAGCACACGCAGCGGTTCGCCGCTGGCCGCCGCCACGCCGCCGCGCAGATTGAGAAACTGGGGCAGTCCGGCGATATGGTCGCGGTGCGCGTGGGTCAGGGCGATGAGGTTGACCCGGTGAATCTTGCCTTCCAGCAGCGCCGCCGCGCCATCGCCCACATCGAACAGGAGGCGGTGCGTCTCGTCAAGCGCCCAGGTGGAGACGAGCGGCGTGGAAAAGACGATCAGGCGTGGCGGGTCCATCGGATAGACGTTCTTTCTGGCTGAGATTCCGGGTCGGCGCGTAAATGCAACGACTATTGTACCACGAAAGCTTCCCAGGCAGCAGGGCCGTTCCGTTTTCGCTTTCCATCCAAGAGTATCCGACCAACCTCGCAGGGAGTTCGTGAGGAAAGTCTTCAGGAGGACACACTATGGCAAACTTGGGGACGGAGTCGGCAGAGCGATGGCAGGTGCCGGTCGGAGAGGCGCAGACTTCCGCTCTGTTGCAGCGCGCTTCCCGCCCGCTTATAGCGCCTACGACATCCGCCTCGTTCCCGACGTGGCGTATGCGGCTCCGAATCTGGTCACGCTGGATCACGGCGTCTGTCTCCACCTGAACGAAGCGAAGGCGCTGGAGATATTTCCGAGCGTCCGGGGAGCCTCCTCTTGCCGCCTGCTGAACGAGCCTGCCTTAAAGGGGGCGATGCTCTTCAAGAACGGAACGCAGGCCCTGTTTGTGCGGGATCGTACTGTCTACGCAGCCTCTCTGCGCTCCCCATCGTAAGGGTAACGGCGCGGAGAGGTCATGGGGCCGCGCGCTTCGTCTTCGCGCCAGCGTGCCAGCAGATGGCTCCGAGAGGCGAGCGGCAGCGGCACGCGCACTCCCCCATGACGATGCGACTCGTAGACTGCCAGGATCATCTCCAGAGCGGCGCGTCCGTCGTAGACGCTGCCGAACGGCTGACGGTTCTCCTCGATGCTGGCGATCAGATCGCGGGCGATGACGACGCCCTGCGCGTCCGGCTCGACCTGCAAAATGGCGCGCGGGATAGGCCCGATGCCGCTGTACTCGAAGCCTTCCCCATCGAGAATCACCGGGCGTGCGCCCTGCCCGACAAACTGCAAACGCGGCTTGCTGACGCGAAGGGCGGGCTGCCGATAGATGCCGTCGCCGACAGCCGGATAGATCGCTATCGTGTCTCCCGGCTGCGCGGCGGCATACGCCTCTTCGATGCGCACATACTGCCTGCTCGCCCCGACGGTAAGTACCGCGCCATACGAGGGGCCACAGGCGACAAGCAGCGCCGGGGCAAGCGCCCGCCGCAGCAGGCCGCTTCTGGATGGGAAGCTTCGCAACATTCTCTCTTGCATTCTCCTGAATTCGCCGCCTGGCCTTGCGCCAGGCGGCGATGCCGTCAAGATGCTTCTTCGACAGCGCATTGCATCTTCCTGCTTGCCCTCCCCCCGACTTCTCTTCCAAACCGGGGAGAAGTGGGCTGGGGAGGAGGGGCAACCCCTTGCAAAATTGTGGGCGCAGCGATACAATGGGGCAGTTGGAGAAAGGAAGCCGATTGCCCTGCGAGTAGTGAAGTGTGCGCTAGAGATAGGAATGCTAGGCGCGCTGGCCGGATGTGGGCGGTCGCAGGCTCCGCCTCCGCCGGTGAGCGCGCCTCCGGCACGGGTCGCGCCCGCCGTGCCGCAGG
>DASRGL010000333.1:0-35027 GCA_035651115.1 Chthonomonadaceae bacterium | reverse complement strand
CCGGCGGGCCTGGAGCCGGAGTTGCTTGTAGTCGGTTTCGCTCAGTTCGATGGGTTCCACGGCGGACGTACCTCCGCGATGGAATACGAACAAGCAAGCGAACTGACTTCAGGCTGCAAGAACTTTTGACACCCTACTTAGGTTTGGTCACCGAAAGTTTACCGGAAGAGGCCGCTATGCAAAGCCTAAATGGTTAGATTACTCGACATACGTCGGGTAGCAAGTTGAGTTTTATATCTTATTCAACAAGCGCGTGATATTCTACGGTTTTACCGGAAATTAACTTCTTCTAGCAAGAAACGTCTCCTTAATGAGGGACTGTACGTTTATAATCTTCCACAATCAATGCGGCAAGACTTTATTCATTTAATATGGTCTGGCAATGCGAATTTCACTGAGGAGATGCTTCAGTATACTTGCCTAAAGCTAAAGATAGAAAATAGCCAAAGTATTTTCTACCTTGAAATAAATGGAAACTCAGGTTCTACATTATTAGAGAGAATCTGGCGACTAAGTGGAGTGCCAACCAACATTACACTCAATGCCATATCAAAATGAGGAACGAAATGAGAAGGAATCCACACAAGCCACTATTCTTGTTATTGCCAGTTTTTATGCTATCTACTTTTTGCAACGCTTTGGACAGTTATAAGACTTTCTCAAAAGCTGACCAGATCAAATCTCCACGGCTCTATAAAGTCATAATACGTGTTGTCCGTCCGAGATGGCGAACACAACCACCTTTGGATAAAATAGATCAACCCCGCTATCATAACATTATAGGAAGCAGATTCGAGGTTGCCAATCCAGATTCAGATAATCAGACACTTACCAAGTTAAACAAATTGAATCCTACGTTTATTTTTGATCGTGTATATGCAAAAAAAGTAATATTTCTTAGGCCCGATCAAGTTTGGCGACAACCCGATGGATTCTCTATGCATTCTGTTAAACTTGCAATAGTAGAAGAAAACTTCGAGCCATTTGATCAATACGCTATTAACGGTACACATATTCTGTTTAACAATGTCAGAAACACTAACTGTGTAAGTCACCAAAAAACTTTTCATTTTAAATCTATGTTCTCCGCAAAAGAAATACAAGATATGCGAAAAAATAAGCAATGCCTTATGCGCTTTCGCTTAAACCAATCGTATATTCTTAAAAAAACAAAAAGCCGTTCATTAAAAAAGATGGGATATGGGTGTTCCCGGATTGGGCAACAATTTGCTTAACACATAAACTATTTGTCGTGGAAGATGATAGCTCAGGAAATGCTTACAGCAGAAAGGATAAGATTTTGCCTGCCCTAGCTAAGAACGATGTATTATTGATAACCATCATCCAAAAGCCTAGATAAAATAAAGGGAAAGTTCTGTAGGACTTACGCAGTTGTTGGGAGCGTGAAAACTGGATCCGCCCGATGAGCGCGTATCGCCTCGCGCACAATCGCCTTCTTACTCTCATACCAACTGCGGCCCGTCTGCAATCTCTGCCATTCCAAGCGGATAAACGCCCGAATAGCCCAGAGAATGTTGTTGCGCTGCGACTGCTCGCTTCTGGCCTGACAGCGCTCCACCGCACAGCACTGCTTGAGGCCGCGATGGTACTCTTCGATGGCAAGCGCCGCGCCTGCGAGTTGCTGTCTTTGCGCCTCGGTCATCGCCAGGTCGCTCGCGGCCCAAAACCGGGCCTCTTCCTGGTCGGCATCGAGGGTGACAAGGACCTTGACAAAGCCATAACCGCGTAGGTGAACCACCAAGCCTTCCGGCGGAATGTCCAGAAGATAGATCGGTCGGTTGCCCGTGCCATCCGGGTCAACCGCCCGGTTGCTCTTGAAGCGGGTCAGCCACTGCCAACCCTGGTCAGCCACTGCCAACCCTGGAAGCGAATGGCTTTGAGATTGTCCAGCCCGCTATACCAACTGTCGAAGCCGACATAATCGGGAGAGAAACCGCGCTCCCTGGCGGTCTTTAACATCGCGCGAAAGTGCTGGTTCTTATCCACGCCATCCACCGGAGCGTTGGAGAGGCGACAGTCAATGGGCAGTTTCGCTGCGCCGTCGGTCCATAAGAGGGGGACCAGATTGATGCCCAGCACTCTCCGATGATGTTTGCCGGACCAATGTTTGTGAACGAGCGCCATGTGCTGGGCATGGGGCTTGTCCAGCGTGCTGTCATCCAGCACCAGCAGGCCACAGGCTGTGTCCACCAACGGCTGTGTCTCCTGCCAGAGCGCCTCGGTATCAGGAGGCTGTCGCAGTAGCAGGCGGGTGTAGGCATCGTGGGCAGGCGGTTCGTCCTGCGCTCCCCTCTGGCTCGACGCCGCTTCGACACACGAGAAGGCGGTTTGGGCGGCTAACAAGAACTGAATGTAGTCGAGGTCTTCGACTTTAGGTAAGGTAGGCATGGCAGAGTATTCCCGGTCAGGGGCGACTCTGTCAAGGCCAGTTTACTACGGACAAAATGTGCGTAAGTCCTATTCTGTTATATGGAATCAGGCGTTTCATCTATATGCTTACCTTCATACGAGAAAAATTTATTTCGGTCAGCCTGCAAATGTTGATCCATCAGCTATCTGGCGATGATGGACTAGCGGCCTCTACTCTTCTTATGACGCGAAACCGAGTGTCATACTTTGATCTTACGCTTACCTCTCTAAAGTGCCAGGTTCTCCCCCGGAAGTCCTGGGAGGTAATCGTCGTTGATGAAGCATCCCAGGATGACACGCCTGCTGTGCTAGATAGCTATGAGTCCCACCTGCCTCTGGTATGCCTACGCTCCGAGAAACGGTGTGAACGAGCTACCTTGCTCAACGAGGCAGTGACCGTTGCAAAGGGCCATATCCTTGTCTTTCTCAGTGATGACCGTCTGGCTCAACCCGATTTCCTAATGCAACACCTCCTGCTCCATATGCAGAAAGAGTGCGTCGTCATAGGAGACGACCATCGCTGCATTTATACCCATCTGTTCGCGCCCGATGAACTCGCCCAGGAAGGCATTCTGCCTCAGCCTCTCTTGACGCCTGCTGATCTGAACGATCCGCAGCAGATGGCTACGCTCACCTTCCCTGGCGAGAACAACTATGCGCCGCTCTTTGCCTACTTCGACCAGCAGAAGCAGTCTCCTCCGTTCCCCTGGGCCTGCTTCTCCCTTGCCAACGCCTCTGTGCCGAAAGAAGCCGTCGAGCGCGTCGGCGGCTTCGATACCGGGCTGGACTTCGGCTTAGAAGCGACCGACCTGGCCTGCCGCCTGCATCAGGCAGGCGTGCCGTTGCGCTTTGCTCCCAAAGCCATCACCCTGCGACAGCTACGGCCCGATAAGCCCGGCAATCCGCGCGACCTGGCTCAAAACCTGACCCGCTTCCACTGCAAGCACCCACACTTGAACCCAATGGAACAGGAGATTATCCGACGGGGACGCTACGCCCCGACCGCCTGAACCAGTTGCGCGCGGAGGTGTCCTCTTGCCCTGCTACCGCCTCAACCAGTTCCGCGTCGAAAGCGACCTGCCTCTGCCCTGTCCTCCTGTCGCCTTGCCCGACGGCCTGCCTGCTGGAGAACCTCTGAGGATACAGTATGCCCCCGGCGCGCTGACCGAGTTCGCCTGTGTGCGCTGGCTGGGCCGTCGGTATGGCGGCGACTACCTGCGTGCCTACGACACCGGCTGTGGCGTGCTGGTCTGCGCCGACAAGACGGTACGAATGCTGGCCCAGGAGAACGGCCTGACCGTTGCCTTCGATCCTGCCGACGCTTTTGCCGGGGCGCTGGCTGCGGCGATGGCGATCAACCTGGGTCTGTCCATTTGCACGCTGCTGCAAGGCGACCTGCCTCTGCACGGTGCAGGCGTCGCACTCGACGGTCAACTCATCGGTATTCTGGCTCCCTCCGGCACAGGCAAATCCACCCTGCTCTGGAAGCTGCTGGATGCAGGCGCACGCTTCGCCAGTGACGATGTGCTGCCTGTTCGCATCGAGAACGGCGGTGTGACGGCCTTTCCCTCGGTCGCGCTGCCCTCCAAGCTGTCCCGCCAGGCTCTCGAAGCGCGTGGGGAGGAGCCGCAGCGTTATCGCGCCGACGACATCCAGGAGGCTCGCGCGGACTGAACCGGCAAGGCCGGGAGAAACGATCTTCCTAATGAAAGAAGGGGAGCGGCAGATTGCCGCTCCCCTTCCGCGCCTCTGGCCTGTAAACCCTGTAACGTCTACTCGCCCCTGGACAGCGTAACGCGGGCGGGCAGGCGCGGCGCTCCCATCGGAGAGTCTGCCAGCCGCCCCATCTGCCGCATCCGAAACATGCGGTAGCGCCATACTTCCGGCGACATGCGGCCCCTATAGAGAGGATACGGAGGCATCGCGAAATTCCCCGCCATCGCCACCGACGTGCGCCGCACCTCGTTGGCCTGCGCCTGCGGCCCGTTCAGTTGGGAGACGCCCAGGCAATATAAGACAAGATAGGCGGCAATGACGCTTCGGGAGGCCAGCGTCACGAACTGCCCGCGCCGCTGCCGCGCCCATTCCAGAATGCAGAGCGGGCCGATGACGCACGCCAGTTTCGCAAGAATGAAGGCGGGCAGACCCATCTCCCAGAAATGACGAAACAGGGGGTTGGCCTCTTCCGCGCCGTGATGCCGGATGAACAGGATGGTCGTTATCAGGTCAGCGATCCCTATCGCTGCGATGATCCAACTCTCTCTGGCGATCTTCATTTGTCTCTCTCCCGGATACCCGATAGCTCGCTATTCATTTATGCCGGAGTGAACGACTTGACCGTGCGCGCCTCTCTGCGTGCGAGGCGTACTCTATCATCGGCAGCCGGTAATCGTTCCTGCATAGTAGAATGGCGCTTTGCTCGGTTTTGTTCCGAAATAATAACGGGCAGAATCCGCCGATTCTGGGCAGTAGGGAGAGAGTGTCGCAGGTTGTCAGAGAGGGCGCTGGAGATCAGCGTGGACAGTGGTCAGTGATCAGTAGCCAGGTGTCGTAGGTTGCCAGCGAGGGAGATGGAATCAGCGCGCATTCAGCCACAGGTCAATGCGGGGCGCGTCCCAGTTATAGGGTTTGGCGCAGATGTCCGGGCGACCGTCGCCGTCCAGATCGCCTACCTTGCCCTCGTGGATGCCGAAGCCGGTGGCGATCTCCGTCTGCGTGAAGCCGCCCTTGCCGTCGCCGAGGAAGAGCCACATCTTGCAGTGCGGGTTATCCGGCTCCTTCGCCGCTTCCGTCCATTTCGCCATCTCGCCGCAGAAGATGTCCAGAGAGCCGCTGCCGGTGAAGTCGGCAAGGGCGAGGCTGTGGCCGTGCTTCACGTCGAAGCCGAGCAGGTCGTGTCCGACCCAGGAGTCCGTCTGTTTCGGATCGCCTTTGCAGGCATACCACTTCAAGCGCCCCACGCCATCGCCGGGAACCATGACGACTTCGAGCCGCCCGTCGCCGTTCAGGTCGCCGACGGCCATGCGGGGATGCGTCTGCTCAGGGTCAATCGTGTAGGCGGTGAAGTCCGTTCCGCCGTTGTGCTGGAACCAGCGTCCGCCCGCCAGCAGTTCGATCCGGCCATCGCCGTCTATGTCGCCTTTCGCCAGTCCCTCGCCCGCGCCGGAGAATATCTCGGTGTAGGGCCAGGGCTGAACGGTCGGGTCCTTGGGAATCCTGGCGTGGAAGAGCTTGTTCGCGCCCTGGTTCCAGAAGACCAGTTCAGCCTTCCCATCCCCATCGAAGTCGCCGATGATCTGGTCGTGGTGCTGATGCGCGCCCTCGCTCTTGATCTCGTAGCGTCTCCAGGGCGTGTGCGGAGCATAGTGCGGACCGGGGTTCTTCCACCAGTAGACCTTGCCGCCCTGATAGTCCTCCCCGGCAATGATGTCGAGATAGCCGTCGCCGTCAATGTCGTGGAACGCGCCGCCCGCCTCGATGGGGATCGCCGCGTCCTCGATGACGTAGACCGACCAACCCTGCGCCGCAGGCCGATACCAGGCCAGCGCGGGCGCTTTGCCCCGGCAGGCGATGATGAACTCGTTCCGGCCATCCCTATCGGCGTCCAGCAGGAGACAGGCGGTCTGCTGATCGGAGCCGGGCGGCGCGGCCAGGTCGCCGGTCTTGCTGGAGAGATGCATCCAGTGGATAGGAGAGGCGTTTGCGGTCGGCATGGCTCTTACTCCCTCATTTATCCCCGCCTTCGTAGTAGACCCAGCGCGCCGAGGTCTTGAAGACGATGAGCGCGGCGATCATCGTCAGGAGGAACAGCACCCAGGCCATCGCGCAGGCGTAGCCCATGCGGAAATACTGGAAGGCGTTCTGGTAGAGATAGAGCGCGTAGAAGAGGGTCGCGTTCGCCGGGCCGCCCACGTTGCCGGAGCCGCCGGAGCCGGTCATGATGAACGCCTGGGTGAAGTACTGGAACGTGCCGATGACGCCCAGGATGAGGTTGAAAAAGATGACGGGCGAGATGGAGGGCAACGTGACGTGCCGCACCTTGTCCCAGGCAGAAGCGCCGTCGAGGTCGGCGGCCTCGTAGAGATGCTGCGGCACGCCCTGCAGCGCGGCCAGGTAGATGATCATGCTGCCGCCCACCGCCCACAAGTCCATGACGATAAAGCCGGGCTTGGCCCAGGTGCGGTCGTTGAGCCAGGAACTCGCGGGGATGTTCACCAGCGCCAGCGTCTTGTTGACCAGGCCGTAGTCGGGATTGAGCAGCCACAGCCAGAGGATCGAGGAGGCGACGGTCGGCACGACGGACGGAATGTAGTAGAGCGTGCGGAAGAAGGCCATGCCGCGCAGCTTCTGGTTCAAGAGCAGCGCGATCAGGAGCGAGAGGACGAGCGCCAGCGGCAGTTCCAGGAACATGAAGGCCGTGTTGATCAGCGATTGCAGGAAGTAGTCCCTGTCCGTAAACAGTTCGACATAGTTGCGGAGGCCGACCCAGTGCGGCGGACTCAGCACGCGGTATTCGCAGAAGCTGTAGTAGAAGGAGGCCAGAATGGGATAGAGGGTAAAGATGAGGAACCCGACGATCCAGGGCGAGACGAAGGCCACGCCCAGCCAGAAATCCCGACGGGCGCGGGGCGACTCCAGCAGCGCAGGGCGGCGAGACGCAAAAACGGTCATTGGTGATCTAGCTCCCTCTGAACACGCACGCGCACCTCGGCAAGGGCTTGCGCGGCTGTTCGTAGCGGCGCGGCAGATGCCGGAAACCGATCTCTTCCGGCCCCGTCCATCCCGAACAGATGATGACTTCTACGACGCCGGGAGCCGAATCTCCTCTGCGCCCGCAGCCATCGGCAGCCAGCAGCAGCCCGCTCGCCAGCAGCGCCAGGCCAAGTCGCAGGCGTCCGCTCGCCCCCTTCCGTTGCCGGATAGAACCCATGACGTTATCCTCGCCTACCCTCCACACTCGGCGCGGGGCTATGGATGGTAGTCGTAAGCATGTGCGTGCTGGATATGATCCGCCGGCTGCTCCTCGAAGCGGACGGCCCAGCGCAGCAGCGGATGCTCGAAATAGCTCTCCGTGCCTTTGGGCGCGACGACCGCGTACTCCTCTCCCCCTTCCCCGATAGTAGGAATCAGCGCGATCATCGGACGCGGCGTATCGGTGCGGTTCGGCATTCCTGCGTGCCACACGCGCATGTCCCGAATGATCACGCTGCCGCACGCGACAGTAGGCTGGATAGGCGGAACGGTTTGCCGCCGCTGTTCCAGATAGGCTTCGGGGATGGTGATGCCGTTCGCCACGCCTTTGGGAAGGGTGAACCGATGCGTACCCGGCCAGATCTCCGTGCTGCCGTTCTCTGCGCTCATGTCCACGACGGGGATATTGACCACGAGCGCATCGGGCGGGCCGGGCGGCTCGTCTCCCGAAGTCGGCACGCCATCGGCATGAACCGGCTGCCGCGTTTCGCTGCGCAGGGCGGTGTTGCCCGTATAGGCGCGGTTCGTCACGCCGGGGCCGAGAACGGCATGAACGACAGCGGCCACCATGTCGTTGACCAGCACATCGCGGAACAGGTAGGGCGGAAAGGGCGGGGGCTGTTGCTGGATATTGCCCGTATTCCAGTTGAAAGGCGCGTCGGGCCGTTCCAGTATCTTCCGCACATCGGCGATCATCCGTTCGCGCAGTATCTCCAGATGCGCGCGATCCACTACGTTCTCAAGGATAACGAAGCCGTCTTCCTCGATGGCGCGTACCGCCGCGTTCAGATGTTCCGGCGTCATCTGGCCGCTCTGCAACTCGTCTGAAGATATTTTCAGGGAAACCATGGACACTCTTCCTTTTCAGCAGCGTGATGTTTACCCGGCCTGGCCGCCGCGATGGCGAGCGGGGTCAGAGGCGAAACGCGCTGGCCTCCGGTCTGGCGGCAAGGGGAGTTGTCCCGTTATTATATAGCGAGTTCGTGATGGATGCAAGCGGCAGGGCCAGATACTTTCTAATGAAGGCCAAAAACTTATCCGCCCTCTCCCCTGCCTGAACGCAGAGAGGACAAAATACAGGAGGGATTCCGACGAGAGGGCCTGCCCTTCGATCTTCCGGCTGGCCTGAGAGCAGTCTTACCAAATGCCGGGTAAACTGAGGGAAATACCCGGCCCCTTATAGTTCCCCTCTTCCACCGCATTGGAGGAGGGCCGAGGAGGAATATGCCTGTGTCGGCTGCGAATTCCGATCTGAAAGCGAAAGTCGTGGCGGCGCGACAGGCCGCGCGGGAGCGTCTGGCCCGGCGGCTGGAGTCCGTGAAGCGCCTGGAGTATCTTCATGTCGCGGCGGTCAACGAGCGGATCGCCGTGATGAGTACCCTGATCTTTGGCAGCATGTGGATGTTCTATGCGTTCTTCCTGTACGGCTTTCTTCCGCTGCTGCCGCAGCTGGCCCCCTACCAGGATAAATTCCTTTACTGGGGGAGTTGGATTCAGCTATGGGCGCTGCCTCTGCTCATGGTCGGAGGCATCGTTCTTAACCGCGCCAGCGAGCGGCGCGCGGCGGAGGATCACGAGACCCTCATGGCGGAGTTGGCCGAGATCAAGACGATCCACGCCGAACTGCTGGAGACGATGCAGGCGATCAAGCGGATCGAATCCGAGGTCTGTGGCAAGCCGGAGGGACAGTGACGGCATATACATGGAGGCCGCAGCCAGGCTCCCAGGCGAGGCTAAGGAAGCAGGTCTGGACTCCCGACACTTCTATTGCAGCAGATGCGCCCAACCCGCAAGATTGCGGGCGGCGCTGCATCACAATGGCCTCTTTTGCACGTATAGAGATTCGGGAAGGCGGGCCTTCCCTCATATCCGGCCCCGGTTGAAAGTTTCCCAGGAGTTGACAGCAAGGCAATGGCACGCACCGCGACCGGAACACAGACACGGCGCTTACTGATTGCGATGGCGCGCAAGCGCCAGAGGGCGGGCAGCGGCAGCGTGCCGTCGTTTCTCACGGAGAGGACAGCCTATATGCAGTTCCCCGATCTCACGCCGCTATTTGCCTCCCTCCCGTGGGCCGTCGTGGGGGCAGCTGCAACGCGACTCTATATGCCGGAGCGCGCCACCAACGATCTGGACATCCTTATAAGCGCGCAGGATGGAGCAGCAGCCCGCGAGAAGCTGGCTCAGGCGGGAGCGAAGTATCAGGGAGAGTTGAGCATCGGCGGCAGTTCGTGGCTATTACCGGACGGTTTTCCTCTGGATGTGCTTGAGTGCGAGGAGCTATGGGCAAAAACGGCCCTTGCCGCAGCGCAGTCGAACCGGGGCGCGCAGGGAATGCCTATTCTGCCCCTGCCCTATCTCGTCCTGATGAAGTTCCAGGCAAGCCGGGTGCAAGACCTGGCAGATATTACGCGAATGCTGGGGCAAGCCTCGGAAGAACAGTTAGCAGCAGTGCGTACCGTCTTCGCGCAGTGGTTCCCCGATGAGGGCGAGGATTTAGAAAGTCTGATAACGCTTGGACAGCTTGAGATGCGGAAAGATACCCAGGAGTAGAACATGGAGCGTTTGTACACGTCGGCCAGAAAGCGCGGCACGGCGCTGCTTGGCTGTTTGCTCAGCATCGTGATGATCTATGGCGGAGGAATCGGCGCGCGAGCGCAGGAGAAAGCGCCCGCCGCGACTGCGCAAAGCAGCAACGGCGACTCCGGGCTGCTGGCCCTGCCCGCCGAAAAGCCCGTGCGGGGGATGAGCTATCCTGCCCTCTCGCCCGATGGCAAGCGGCTCTGCTTCACCTACCTGGGCGATCTCTGGACCGCTTCCTCCACCGGCGGCGTCGCTACCCGCCTCACCGTCCATGAGGCGTTGGACGCCTTCCCGCACTGGTCGCCCGACGGCAGATGGATCGCCTTCACCAGTCTGCGCACCGGCAACTACGACATCTTCCTCGTTCCGGCGCAGGGCGGCGAGGCCCGGCAGGTCACGTTCCACAGCAGCAGCGACATCGTCAACGACTGGTCGCCCGACGGCAAAAAGCTGCTCTTCTACTCCATGCGCGACACCCGCGCCTTCGCCATGTACTCCATAGACCTGCGCACCCGCGCCGTCAAGCGCCTCTCCAACGACGACGCCCCCCTGCGCTACGGAACCTGGTCGCCCGATGGCAAGACCATCGCCTACACCCGCTCCGGCTTTCCCTGGTGGCGGGCCTGGTATCGCGGCAGCATCGCCGCCAGCACCGTTCTCGAAGATGTGGAGACAGGCAAGGTCAGGACGCTGTTCAAGACGAACGGGCAGCAGCTCTGGCCGCTCTATGCGCCGGACGGGAAATCGCTCTACGTCACCATGATCTGGGGCAACAGCAACACGCCCAACCTCTGGCGCATTCCGCTCGGAGGCGGCGAACCGCGCGCCATCACGCACTACACGTCCGATGCCGTCCGCTTCCCGACCATTGCGCGCGACGGCTCCCTGCTGGCCTACATCTATAACGGGGACATCTACACCGTCCACCCGGACGGTTCCAGCCCCACCAAAGTCTCTCTCATCGCGCGCTCGGATGACAAGGTCAACAACCAGGAGCGCCTGACTCTGACCCAGGAGGCCGCCGAATCGGAACTCTCGCCGGACGGCAAGCAGCTGGCGCTCGTGCTGCGCGGCGATCTCTGGCTGATCCCGGTCGCGGGCGGCGATGCGAAGCGTCTGACCAACGATCCCGCCACCGACAACGACATCTACTGGTCGCCGGACGGCACGAAGCTGGCCTTTATCTCCGACCGGGGCAACCAGACCGATGTCTATACCATAGATGTGAAAACGAAAGCCCTGACCCGCCTCACCAACGACCCGGAGGCCGAGAGCAGCCCGCTCTGGTCGCCGGACGGCAAATGGCTGACCTTTGCCAAAGCGGGCGCGCAGCCGGGCCTCTATATCGTGCCGAGCGGCGGCGGGGAGGCGCGGCGGCTGGCCGAGGGCAACGGCAATAACAACATCGGGACCGGCATCACCTCGCACGCCTGGTCGCCCGACAGCAAGTGGGTCGCCTTCGCGCGCATGGATCGCTACAAAAACCGGGATGTCTGGGTCGTTCCGGCGGTCGGCGGCGCGGCGGTCAATGTCACGCGCTACCCCGGCAACAACGTCGCGCCGCAGTTCACGAAGGACGGACGGCGGCTGCTGTTCGTCTCCGACCGCAACGGCCCCGGAATGCTGTTCCAGGTTCCCCTGGAAACGGAGGATGACGCGCCGCCCGCCGACGAGAGCGACGACAAGAAGAAACTCGTCCCCGACCGCAGCAAGGATGTCAAGATAGATTTCGACGACATCCACCTGCGCGCCAAGCCGATCACCCTGCCCGTCGGGAACGTGAACGACTACGCGCCCACGCCGGACAGCCAGAAGGTGATCGTGCAGATGTCGGGCCGGTTCTGGGCCGTTCCCATCAAGGGCGGCGGAATGCAGCTTCTCACGCCGCAGGGCGAGGGCGGCGGCGCAATTCGGATGCTGCCGGACGGCTCCCGCTTCTTCTATATCGGCGCAGGCGGCACCCCGCGCTCGCTGCCCGTCGCGGGCAATGCCCCGCCGAGCGTGGTCGCCTTCAAAGCCGAACTGCTCTTCGACCGGCGCGTGCAGTATCAGCAGGCGTTCAACGAGTTCTATCGCCGCTACGGGGCGGCTTTCTACGACGCCAAGATGCACGGCGTGGACTGGAAGGCGCTGCACGCCAAATATGAGCCGCTCTTGCAGGGCGTCGGCACGCCGGAGGAGTTCGCCAATCTGCTCTCGCAGATGGTGGGCGAAGTGAATTCGTCGCACTCGGAGATCAATGCGGCCAGCAAGCCGGGCGGCCCGCAGACGGCCACGCTCGGCATCTTCTACGACGACCGCTACGCCGGGCCGGGCCTCAAGGTGAGCGGGATCCTGCCCAAAGGCCCGGCGGACAAGCCCTCCACGCGCGTCAGCCCCGGCGACTACATCCTGAGCGTGGACGGAACCGACGTGAAGATGACCGAGGACTTCTACCAGACGCTTCAGGACAAGGCCGGGAAGACGGTCGAACTGCTCGTCAACAGCAGGCCGACCAAAGACGGGGCGAGGACGATCAAGATCAAGCCGATAGGGTTCGGCCAGTGGTTCGACCTGGAGTATGAGGCGCGCGTGCGGCACAATCGCGAACTGGTCGAGAAGCTCTCTGACAACCGCCTCGCCTATATCCATATCAAGCAGATGGACGCCGCCTCACTGGAGCGGTTCCAGAGGGAACTCTGGAGCGATGCGATGGAGAAAGACGGCCTCATTCTGGATATTCGCGGCAATCCCGGCGGCAACGTCCACGACGACATTCTGGAGGCCCTCTCCCGGCGCATCTACGGCTACACGCAGCCGCGCGATGGTCTGCGCCAGAGCCAGCCGGAGCGCGCCTGGACAAAGCCGGTCGTCCTGCTGGTGGATGAGACTTCGACCAGCGATGCGGAGGTCTTTCCCGCCGGTTTCCGCGCCCTGCATCTGGGCAAGATCGTGGGCGTGCCGACGCCGGGCTACGTCATCGGGACCTATGAGGGGCGGCTTGTGGACGGAACCAGTTTCCGCCTGCCCTCCTGGGCCTTCTATACGGCGGACGGCAAGAACATGGAGAACCTGGGCATTCCGCCGGATATCGTCGTGGAGAACACGCCGGAGGACATCGCCGCCCACCATGACCGGCAGCTAGAAGTAGCGGTCGAGACGGCGCTGAAGACGCTGCCGGACGCCGACACGACGGCCCGGGCCGAAGGCGGAATCGGCATCGCCGCCAGCGCCAACGCCAATCCGAACGGCGGCTCCTCCGAAGCGCCTCCGCCGCACAGCAGCCGGAGACCGGGGGAGAAGTAAGGCTCTCTTGTCTGAACTGTGATTTATGGGATTACAGGATAGACTGTGATTAAGCCTGACCCAATCATAGTCCATCTGTTAATCCGATAAATCACAGTTCAGACAGCAGGAGAGGGGCCGAGCAGCGGGCGCACAGCGTCGAGGAGGCGGCGGGCGACCTCCCGCTTGGAGAGCTTGGGGAGAGATTCAGCGCGGCCATCCGGCCAGAGCAGCACGACGATATTGGTGTCCGCCTCAAAGCCCGCGCCTTCGGCGGTCACATCGTTGGCGGCGATCAGGTCCAGATGCTTGTCCTGAATCTTTTTGCGGGCGTTGGCGAGAAGGTCTTGCGTTTCCGCCGCGAACCCGATCACGATCTGCCCTGGCTGTTTCCGCGCGCCCAGCGTGGCGACGACATCGGGGTTGCGGCGCAGGCGCAGCGTCATGCCTTCGTCCGCGCTGCTGTCCGTCGTCTTCTTGATCTTCTGTGAGGCGACAGTTTCCGCCGCATAGTCGGCGACGGCGGCAGCGGCGATGAAGACCTGGCATTCCGGGAAGCGCGCCGCGCACGCCTGCAGCATCTCCTCCGCCGTCTCGATTCGCACGACCTCCACGCCGTCCGGCACTGGCACGGTCGCGAACCCGCTGACCAGCGTGACCTGCGCGCCGCGCGCCGCCGCTTCCGCCGCGATCGCGTAGCCCATCTTGCCGCTGGAACGATTGGAGAGGAAGCGCACCGGGTCAAGCGGCTCGCGGGTGGCTCCGGCGGTAATAAGGAAGCGGCGTCCGGCGAACTCCTGCTTCTGCGTCAGCCGATCCACGACCGCGCGCACGATCTCCGGCACGTCCGCCAGTTTGCCGTAGCCCACGTCCTGGCACGCCAGCACGCCGTAGCCCGGCTGCACGATCTGCGCGCCGCGCGCCCGCAGCGTCTCCAGGTTGGCGACCGTCGCCGGATGCTCCCACATCACCGTATTCATGGCGGGCGCGACGAGCAGGGGCGTGGAAGCGGGCGTGGCGAGCAGGCAGGTGGTCAGCATGTCGTCGGCGAGGCCGTGCGCCATCTTCGCCAGCAGATTCGCGGAGGCCGGTGCGACCAGCACCAGATCGGCGGACTGCGCCAGATCAATATGGGCGATGCGGCGGGCGTGCGGCTCGTCGAACACATCGGTCAGGACGGGGTTGCGGGTCAGCGCGCGAAACGTCGGCACGCCGACGAACTGGGCCGCGTGCGCCGTCAGAATGACGTGAACCTCCGCGCCCAGCTTCCCAAGCTGGCTGCAAATATCCGCCGCCTTGTACGCCGCGATGCTCCCGCTCACGCCGAGCAGAATGTTTTTGTCGGTTAGCGTGGCCCTCACCCCCTGCAATGAGGATGAAGGATGAATCAGAGCCAGATTCATCCTCCCGCCTTCATCCTTCATCCCTTATGGATGCTTGATGCGGCAGCGTTCCGCGATGAGAATGGCGCGCAGCGTCTCCACCGCCGTCTCCAGATCGTCGTTGGTCACGAGATAGTCGTACTGGAAGAGGGCGGCCAGTTCGGTGCGGGCGATGGCGAGGCGTTCGGCGATGCGGGCTTCGGTGTCGGTGGCGCGGGCGCGCAGGCGGCGCTCCAGCTCTTCCAGCGAAGGCGGCTGCAGGAAGATAAGAATAGCATCCGGCACGAGGCTCTTGACCAGCAGCGCGCCCTGCACCTCGATCTTGAGAATCACATCCAGGCCGCGTTCACGCTGCTCGGCGACCCGGTCGCGCGGCGTGCCGTAGAGATATTCGCCGTACCGGGCGTACTCCAGGAAGCGTCCCGCGCGGATGCCCGCCTCGAACTCCGCCGGAGAGACAAAATAGTAGTCTCTGCCTTCCACTTCGCCGGGGCGCGGGGCGCGTGTCGTGGCGCTCACGCTGCGCACGGCTCCCGTCACGCGCGTAAAGAGCCGTGCCAGCACGGTATCCTTCCCGACGCCGGAGGGACCGGATACCACAAAGAGCCGTCCATGCTGTGGGAGCGTTCCCACGCCAGACGAAGAAGCCTCGACAGGATTCATGTTCCCGTTTCCAGAGTCTCCTCTTCCAGGCCGGCATCAGGCTTGACGAACCGCCGGGCCAGTGTCACCTGGGAGATAGCCGACAGGACGGCGTAATCGTCTTCCAGAAAAATGAGGCTTTTGCTGCGTCGTCCCTGGGTCACGTCTATCAGCCGCCCCCGCTTGCGGTAGTCTTGAGTCAGTCGGCGCATGGGGGCCGAATCCCAACTCACAATGGCAATGACTTTGTCAGCAACCACAAAATTATGAAATCCGATATTGATGACGGGAGCAGGCATGGCTCTCCTCTACTTCAAAGTTACCGGCAAGAGTACATATCGCTGCCAGATTATAGCACGCAGTCCTTCCTAAGTCAATCTTTAGTTTACCGTTGTAAATCTTCGGCACAGGCGGGCGTTTTCCGCTCTTTCCGCTGCGGGTGGAATAGATATTTCGGTAGACACAGCCACCGTGCAGAAGTTGCGTCGGAAAGCCGTCCGGCGGGCGAAAATAGGGGCTTCTCCGGGGGGCGGATGCGGCCAAAATCTTGACTTTTGTCTACTTTTGTGCTACAATAATGTAGCTTTTGCAAAGATGTTGATACTCGTTGTGCGTCTCTATTTTCCGCTTTAGAAATCGAGCCTTTCGCAGGAAAAGCCGGACTGCATAGCGAATGATAAGAGAGAGCGCGAACCGCGTCGAGAGAGGATACCCGATAAATGGCAAGCAAGGCGGCAACCAAAATTTCTCTGGAAGAGACCGGCCCCGGCACTGCACAGATCGGCGGAAACAGCGAGGTAATCCGTACCTCGGAAGAACGCGCCGCCGAAGCTGCTCAGTTAGAAAAAATCAGCACGGCTGGACATGTTTCTACGGCCTATACCGGAGAGCAGATTCAGGTGCTTGAGGGTCTAGAGGCCGTGCGCCGCAACGTTCCTATGTATGTCGGCGGTACGGATGCCAAAGGACTGCATCATCTCTTTACCGAGGTCAGCGACAACTCGGTGGATGAAGCATTGGCCGGTTTCTGCGATCGGATTGATGTCGTTCTGCATGCCGATGGCAGTGTCTCTGTCAAAGATAATGGGCGTGGCATTCCCGTAGATATAAATCCGCAATATGGTATTCCCGGTGTGGAACTGGCCCTGACCAAGCTGCACGCGGGCGGCAAGTTCGGCAGCGGCGCTTATAAAGTCTCCGGCGGACTGCATGGCGTCGGCGTCTCCTGCGTCAATGCGACCTCCGACTGGCTGGAAGTGACCGTCTGGCGCGATGGAAAAGTCCACAAGATCCGATTCGAGCGCGGCATCACGACCGAGCCGCTGAAAGTTATCGGCAAAGCGAAGGCGAGTGAACATGGCACGCTGGTGCGCTGGCACGCTGATCCGCTGATTTTCGGCGAGCATCAGTATAATGCGGAGAAAATCGAGCATCGTCTGCGGGAGCTAGCCTACCTGAATAAGGAACTAACGCTCACCTTTACGAATGAGCGCGATCCAGAGGATGACATTGATATTGAATCGGCAGAAGGCTCGGAGGCAACCATAGCGCAGGCCCCGGCAAAGCCGCGCACGAAAGTCTTTCACTACCCGAAAGGGCTGGTCGAGTATGTCGAGCATCTCAATGAGACGAAAGATTCGCTACACAAACCTATCTACTTCGGCGGCGTGCGCGACACCACCATCGTTGAGATCGCTATGCAGTACAACCTGAGCTATTATGAGACGATCCTGACGTTCGCCAACAATATCAACACGCCCGACGGCGGCACGCACCTCTCCGGCTTTAAGACGGCGCTGACCCGCGTGCTGAACAACTATGCGCGCAAGAACGGCCTAATCAAAGAGAAAGAGGCCAATTTCAGCGGGGATGATGTGCGCGAAGGACTATCGGCGGTCATCTCGGTCAAGTTGCTGACTCGTCCGCAGTTCGAGTCGCAGACGAAGGTGCGTCTGACCAACGTGGATGTCGAGGGCGCCGTCAACTCGATTGTCGGGGAGAAGCTGTCGGAGTATCTGGAAGAGAACCCAGCCGTCGCCAAGCGCATCATCGAGAAGGCGCTGACCTCGCAGCGCGCCCGCGAAGCGGCCCGCAAAGCCGCCGACCTGGTCAAGCGACAGAGCGCCCTGGAGTCCAACTCGCTGCCCGGCAAGCTGGCCGACTGCACCGAGCGCGACCCGAAACGGTGCGAACTGTTCCTGGTCGAAGGCGACTCGGCCGGCGGTCCCGCCAAGCAGGGCCGCGACCGGCGCACGCAGGCTGTCCTGCCTCTGCGCGGCAAGATCCTCAACGCGGGCAAGACGCGCGTGGATAAGGTGCTGGAGAACGAGGAGATTCGCGCGATGATCACCGCGCTCGGAACCGGCATCTCCTACGGCAGCGACAACGAGGACGAGGACGAGAACGGCGAACTGCTGGAGCCGAAGTCCGGCAACGGCAACGGCAACGGCAAAGATAAGGTCGGCAACTACGATCTCTCCAAGCTGCGCTACGACAAGATCATCATCATGACGGACGCGGACGTAGATGGCGACCACATCCGCACGCTGCTGCTGACCTTCTTCTGGCACTACATGCGCCCGCTCATCGAAGAGGGCCATGTCTATGTCGCGCAGCCGCCGCTCTATCGCATCAAGGTCGGCAAGAACGACCAGTACTACGCCAAGAACGAAGAGGAGCGCGATGCCATCCTCAAGACCATCCGCAACAAGCGCGATGTGATGGTGACCCGCTTCAAAGGACTGGGCGAGATGGACGCCATTGACCTGGCCGAGACGACGATGGATATGGAGAAGCGCCGCCTGGCGCGGGTGCAGATCGACTCGGAAAACCTGACCGCCGCCGTCGAGATGTTCGACATCTTCATGAGCGACAAGGTCGAGCCGCGCCGCGACTTTATCATCGCCCACGCCAAAGAGGTCGCCGACGTAGACTGGCACGGCTAGGCCCCCATCCCCTCTGCGCCGGGGAGCCATCCGGCTCCCCGGCGCTTATTATGTCTCCCCTGGCGGCCCTGTCGCCGTTCCGCAATTGCCCTGGTGGGCGCAACATAGAATCGCCACCGGGAAGCCTGCCGCCAGGGGAGAACCTGACAACCTCATCCGGGAGAAAGACGACTCATGGAAGTGGAGAAATCGTCCCGCTGCCCACACTATCAGCTCTACGCCGAGCCGTTGGGGACAGGCGAACCGCCCGCTTATCTGGCGGTTCGCCGCTGTCTGCTTGCCGAGCGCATGATCCGGCTGCTGCGGCGTTCCAGCGACGGCAAGGTTCTCGCCGATAGGCTTGTCATCGAAGTCCGCAGCGGCCGGAAGTACGCCTTTGCCGGCCCCGATCTGGACGCCGTGACGCAACGCGCCTGTGTGCTGGAACGCTGCGAAGAACGCTGTACGCCCGCTTATGAGGCGCACCTGCTTCAGTTCGGCATCGTAGATCCTGGCGAGGAGGAAGTAAGCTGCGACGAGGAAGAGGAGAACGATGGGCCGGTCGGTTCTTCGCCGTCGGTCTCCTGTGCCTGAGCGAACCGCGCAGAACCCGGCTCACGGAAGCAGCCAGGTAGTTGTACTATTTTTCACAAAAAGTGGCACAGAGAGCTCAGGGCGGGGAGGGAATGGAGAAACTCAGGAAGAAAACAGGGATGTTCCTGACGCTTGTCCCCCTCCTCTCGTTTGCGTCTGGCTGCAACATAACATCATTCACGATTTTGAGGCCGGCCCAGGGAGGCTTCTCCTCCCAGAAAGTCTGCCTCCTGAACAGTCTCCGACGGTCGGGAAGCGCGCAGAATCGGGCCGCCGGTCTGCAAGAGGCATAGTCTATGGAGCGTCTCCCCTGTAGTCATTTTTCTGTCGAGGTCGAAGAACTCTATCTGTCCGAGGCCCCGGTCATCCTGCGGGTTCCCGTCCGCCGCTGTCGTCTGGCGGAGCGCATGGTCGCCCTGATCGCCACGAAAGAGGAGGGGCAGGAGTTGGCGCGCAGGATCACGATCGCCGGCCCGGAAGGCGTTCTTCCCTCCGGGGCGGCAACGGGATCGGAAAGCGCAGCAGCGGAAAAGCAGGCGATCCGCGTGGCTTTCGGGCCGGATATGGATGCGATCCATGCTCTGGAATGTACGGTCACACGCTGCCAGGAGAGCTGCACTCCCAGCTATCAGATTCTGCTGCGGCAGTTCGGTTTCGCGGAGGCGGCGGAGGCTGAGACCGGGGACGGCTGCCTGGAAGCGCGTGCCAACCCCGGAGCCGCCGACGCGCTTCTGACCCCAAGCGGCGACCTTTGAGGAAGCGCCTTCCCGCTCTCGCTTGCGGGCTGCCACAATGACAGACGATGGGCAGGCAGCCCAGCCTGTCGCCCCGACATCGTGACTCCCTCTGCGGCGTTGACTATGAACCATGCCGAGGCCGAAAAAACAGCGGAACCCCTGGGCGCAGAGACGCCGCAGGCCGAAAGAGCGGAACAGCCCGCGCGCGTCCGCCCGCGCGTGCTGGCGCTGATCGTCGTCACGCAGGCCGTTCTGCTCTGGTGGACGGCGGACAGCGAGATCGCGCGCAGCGTCTATTTTGTCCCCTACACGCTGATGATACCCAGCACGCTCTATCTGCTGCTGGCCCGCCTGCTGCGCCGTCTGCTTCCCTTCCGCTCCAACGAACTGCTGCTCGGCTATATCGTCCTGACCGCCACCATTCCCATCGTCGGCTTCGGCGGGCTGCGCTTCCTGGTTCCCGGCATGGGCTATCTGCCCTACTTTGCCGAGAGCGAGCCGAAGTGGACGAAGTATCTGCCCTTCCTGAACCATCTGCCCCTGCTGCACGATCCGAAGGCCATTCACGGCCTGTATGTCGGCAATAGCGCCGTTCCCTGGGCGGCCTGGATCGTGCCGATAGCGTTCTGGAGCGTCTACCTGCTGCTGCTGACGGCCATCTGGCTGGGATTGGCGGCGGCGCTGCACCGCATCTGGATACGGCAGGAGCGGCTGACCTTCCCTATTGCCGTGCTGCCGATGGAACTGATGGACTCGCAGGAGAACGTGTTCCGCCGCCCGCTCTTCTGGATCGGCTTTGCGATCCCGATGGCTCTGGAAAGCCTCCTGGCGCTGCACGACTGGTATCCCTCTGTTCCGGCGGTGCCGCTCAAGCAGGTGGATGTGAAGCCGCTCCTCTTCACCACGCCGCCCTGGAACGCGATCCCCGATTTCTATCTCAGCTTCTATCCGCTGGTCATTGGACTGGCCTACTTCGTGCCGAGCAGCGTCAGCTTTAGCTGCTGGTTCTTCTGCCTGCTGACGCGCCTCTCCTGTGTCCTGGGCGGGGTCTTCGGCCTGGAGACCGGGAACTTCACGAGTACCAACTTCCCCTATATGGAGGAGCAGGCGGTCGGAGCCTGGATCGCCTTCGCGCTGCTGATCTTAGGAGGCATCCGGTTCCACTGGGCGAGTCTGATGCGCACGGTGTCGGCGGAAGACCGGCGCGCGATCCGCCTCTGGATTCTGGCCGCCCTCGGCAGCGCGGCGCTCTGCATCGGCATGATGGTCGCCGTCGGGGTCAATCCGCTGGTCGCCGTCGGGGTCATCGCGCTCCACGTGGCCTATACGCTGAGCGGGGCGCGCGTGCGCGCGGACGCGGGCGGCGCGTGGACGTTCGCGCCTGTCTACGGCACGCCCTACCGCATGACGCACATGATCCTGGGGCCGCAGGTCCTCTCGGAGCGTTCCCTGGTCGCAGGCGCGCATTTCGACCTCATCCATGTGGACATCCGCGCGAAGACTCTGCCCTATATGCTCGAAGGGCTGAAGATCGCCGACCGCTCCGGCATTCCCTGGCGCACCGTGCTGAAGTGGGTCGCGATAGGCACGGTGACGGCGCTGGCGTTCGGCTGGTGGAGCAGCGTGAGCAAATTCTATGCGGTCGGCGCAGCGACCGCCAAAAGCAACGACTACGCCATCTGGAAGGTCGGCGTGCGGATGAACGAGATGGAGACCCTGGCAAACAGTCACGGCCCGCGCGACTGGACACGGCTCTCGACCATCGTCCTCGGCGCGGGGTTCACCTTCTTTCTGGCCTGGTGCCGGATGCGTTTCGCGGCCTTTCCGTTCCATCCGGTCGGCTACGTGCTGTGCAACACCTACACGATCTCCTACTTCTACGTGCCGTTCTTCCTCGCCTGGCTGGTCAAGGTCGTCGTGCAGCGGTGGGGCGGCGTCCGCATGTATCGCCAGAGCATCGCTTTCTTTATCGGGGCCATCCTGGGGGACATGATCACGCAGGCGGTCTGGGCGCTGATCGCGCAGTACCTCAACATCCCCGTCTACCACTTCCTGGATTGATCCGAACCCCTCTCGCCGCGCGCCAGAATCCGCCGATTAGGGGATGAAAATGTCGCCGTCCGGTTATAGAATGGGAGCAACAGCGCGCCTCTGTCAGGCACGCCGCGAACGGAGGATGAAACCCCTTGCCGGGTACTGAAGTACCCGTCTGGCAGGCGCTTCGCGCCAACCGTCCTGCGGACGGGAAAGCCAGTCCCGGCTAAAGTAGCACGCCATCTCCCTAACGCGGTTATTCTGCTATCGGCGCTTGCTCCGGTTCCAGCAGCGCGTTCCAGGGGGCGCGCATCAGGTCGCGAATCTCCTCATAGTCCTTGCCTGCATCCCAGGCTTGCCGGATGGCGGGCTGAAAGACCTCCTTATAGAACGGCTCGCCCATGCGCCGGACGATCTTGCGCTCGAACTCCTCGTCGGAGGCCAGAGGCTCCCACCAGGGTTCCGAACTGTCCTGGCGGCGGGCGCGCTGCTTCATGTCGCGGACCTGATGCGGCTCGTAGCCGCTGAACTTGCGCGCCGCCACGACTTTGGCGACCGCCAGGCCGTAGGCGCGGGCTTTGGCTTCCGGCAGATGGTGCTTCTCGCGGGCCGTCAGGCGGCTCCACTCGGCGAAAATATCGAAGCGGCGGATATTGGCGAACGGTTTGACAGCGTATTGGGCCATCGCGTTGTTTCCCGGCGGATTGCGGCGGGAAGCCGGACGCTAGGCCGCAGGCAGAACCTCCTCCAGCACGCGCAGCAGCTTCTCGATGTCCGCCCTCTGATTGTAGCCGTGTATCGCGATGCGGATGCGCCCCGTGTGTCCCATGACATGAATCTCGGCGTCCCGCAGCGCGCGCACGATGCGTTCCATCTCCGGGTGCAGGAAGGCGACGATGCCTGCCAGATGCGCGTCCTCGTGCGGCGTGATGACCTGGACAGGCAGCTTCGCCAGTCCCTCCAGGCAGGCATGGACAAGAGGACGCGCCGCCCGGTCAATGTTTACTACGCCGATCTGCCGAATATATTCCAACCCGGCGCGAATCGCGTAGACGGCGGCGTAGTTGGGCATCCCGCACATAAAGCTGGCCGCGCCGGGCTTGCTGGCTGCCGGGCGGTCGAAGCGGTCGGCCTCGAACGGGTTTTGCAGGTTGAACCAGCCGCCTGCGGGGACGGTCAGTTCCTTCTCGCGCGCTTTCGGCACGCCGACGATGCCGCCGCCGTGACTGGCGAGGATCCATTTGTGGGTGCTGCTGACGATGAGGTCTACTCCGGCCAGATTCAGAGGCACGCGGCCCAGCGCCTGCGTCACGTCCAGGGAGAGCAGGGCCGGGGAGTGGCGTAGCACCGTTTCGACGAGCGCGGGAGCGTCCAGCAGGAAGCCGTTGTAGTAGCTGACCAGGGAGGCCGTCACAAAGCGGGTGCGGGGCGTGAGCAGGGGAACCAGGTCTTCAAGGCGCAGGCCGCCGTCGCGCGCCCGCCAGACCTTGACGGTCGCGGGGCAGGTCGGCTGGAGCCAGGGCGTGCTGCCGGAAGGGAAATCCAGGTCGCTGATGACGACCTCATCGCCGGGCTGGAGGCGCAGGGCCAGGGCCGCCAGGTTGTAGGCTTCCGCGCTGCTGGAACAGAGGCCGATCTCCTCCGGCGTCAGGCCATAGAACTCTGCCGCCAGCGCGCGGGCCGCGTCCCACTGCGCCGCGTGCGCGATGCGCCCGTCCATGCCCTGCTGCTTATCGCGAAAATACTCCGCCAGCGCCTCCCCGACCGCCAGTGGCGGAATGCCCTCGGCGGCGGTGTTGAGATAGGCCCGCCCGGTCAGCGTGGGGAAGTCCCGGCGGCGTGTCGCGTCGTCCAGCATAGGTTTCTGTCCTCCTGGAGAGTGGGGATTATATCGTCACGGCGCGTTCCAGGCGGGCCAGGGTCGCGTCCATAACCTCCTGTGTCTGCGCCTGGATGGTGTAGAACATGGCCTCGCGGAGCAGGCGTTGCGCCGGATGCGAGAGGGTGTTGGCCGCGCCGCTGCTGGCGGTGACGGCGGCATGGGCGGCGCGCACGGCCAGTTCGATGCACCAGGCGCGGATGCGGACGGCATTCTCGAAGAACTCCGGCTCGGCGGAACGCTTGTTCCAGTCGAGTACCTGCCCTTTGGCGTCTTCCCACTCCCTGCCGAACGACTCCGCCGCGCGATGGATGGCCGGAATAGAGCGACGCTCCCCGGCTTCGCACAGCACGCGCACACTGGCTGCCGCGCAGCCGAGCGGCATGGCCGTCGCGCCGAGGACGCCGTTGCGGTCGTTTTTGCGCATCGTCTCGCGGTCGGATTCGGAGAGCCAGTGTTCCTGGGGGATGAACCAGTCATCGCAGGTGAGCGTGACGGTCGCGGAGGCGTTCATGGCGCAGAGCGGGATCGGATCGGAGGCGCGCAGGGTTCCCCAGTCGCCATTGTCCGGGCCGTTGTCGGCGAACAGTTCCGGGAAATCGGCGCGGTCGCCCGGCGACCAGACGTAGACGAAGCGCCCGTCCGGCAGGGTCGCGCCGAAGACGACCTGCCGCATCAGCCCCCAGCCGGTCACCCAGGGCGCGGTTCCGTTGAGACGGTAGCCGCCGGGAACGGGCGTGGCGGTGAGGACAGGCGGGCCGGGACGCCGCAGATGGGCGAAGGAGATGGCGCAGAGCTTGCGTCCCGCCGCCAGGTCGGGCAGCAGATGGCGCTTGAGTTCGGCGTTGGGGCCGTTGGCGATCATGCGGGAGGGGCCGTGATGCTGCGCCTGGGTGAAGGTGGTGACGCCGCAGTAGGAGGCCAGTATCTCGGTGTATTCGCGCTGCGTCTCGCCGGAGGCTGCCAGCCCGCCGAACTCGCGGGGCAGCGCCAGTCCGAGCAGTCCCGCCTCGGCCAGGGCGCGGAAGTTGTCCGGGTTCGGCCCGGCTCCCTGGTCAGTCTCCTGGGCGCGCGGCCCGATCACCGTCTCCGCCACACGCCGCGCCGCCGTCAGGATCGCCGCCTCGTCTGCATAGCGGGCAGCCTCGGCCCGGTCGGGCGGCAGAGGGACGCCGATGGGATCGGCGCTGTTGTTGGCATGACGGCTCTGGTTCTCCGGCACAGGCTGTTCGCTCCTTCTTGCAGGGGTCTCCGACTTCTCTGCATAAAGTGTACCCTCAAGACCGGACTTTCCTGCCCTCCTCTCCATTCGAGGCGGCAGGCGAGGACGGCCATAAACACCGCAAGGAGCGCAGGCCCTTCGCTTGCAGCAACTCTGCACAGCGTTCTGAAGGATAGAGTAGCGTCCAGCCTACGCTTCGGTGTCCTTCGCCCTAGCTTGCCTGCCGCTTCGACTGCCGCCCCAGCCGTTAAAGGGCGCGTTTGGCCGCATTGCGCACGATGGCCGAACGGTCTTTCTCCGCCAGGCGCCGCAGACACTCCCTGTCCTGCGCATCCTGCCGGTCGGCCAGGGCTTCCACCAGCGCCAGGCGCACGGCATCCCGCCCGTCCTCTGCCAGGCTGTGGAGAACGTCTCGCGCCTCCTCCGTCCGCAGGGTACTCAGGGCCAGTACCGCCGCCTGAAGCGGGTCGCCGGAGAGATGCCGGATCGCTTCCCGAATGAGAGCGGGCGCTTCCGGCGCGCGGGTCTGCGCGATCATCAGCGCGGCGTAGGCTGCCAGCGCCGGATCGGGATGCTGCAAGTAGGGTTCGAGCAGTTCCAGCGCCCGCTCGTCTTCGAGTTCGACCACCGCCTGCATACACTCCTGCAGCACATCGGCGACTTCTTCCCCCGGATGCGTCAGCTTGATGGCGAGCGGCAGCAGCCCGTTCTTATCGCCCAGACGCGCCAAAGCCTGCGCCGCCGCCTTGCGCGGCTCGACTTTCACCGAGGCGGCTTGCGGATCGGGCCGCGCCGCAAAGGAGCGTCCGCCGAGGGCATAACCGCTCATATCGAACAGCAGCAGCGTGATGTCGCGCAGCGCGCCCGGCGCGCGCATGTCCGCCAGCGCGAGAGCGCAGTTGGCGCGCAGGTGCGCGCCGGTATCGAACGGCACGCCCCCGACCGGCTCTATCTGTGTCGTGCGCAGGCCCAGACGCAGCGCGGGGACGGCAGGCGGAAACTCCAGCCGCGCAAACGCAAAGGCCAGATGCGCCCGGATATGGCAGCCGGGATCGCGCTTCGGCCCGTCTTCAGAAAGCCAGAGGAACCGCTCGACCATCTGCTGGGCGATGGAGGCGTCCGCGCACTTCCCCAGCGCTTCGGCGGCCTGCGCCGCGACATAGTTGACCCGGTCCTCCAGCGCCGCCAGCAGCAGGCGCTGCTGCTCCGGGGATGCCTCGGCGCGGGCCAGCAGATGCACGGCGCGCACCCGATCCTCGACGCGCCGGGACTTCAATAAAGTAGTGGCTTTCTCTAAAGTCATCGCCTGGACTTGACGGCGGGGCCGTTTCGCGCTACCATGAGGAACGCGCCGTTCCCGGCACGCTCACCCGTCATTGCAAACGAAGTTTTGCGCCCGCGTCCTATTTTCCTTTCGGTTGGCGCAGCCGAGTGAAGGAGTCTCGATCCGATGTTTCGTTCCCAGGGTTTTTCCGGCGGTCGTCCGCTTTTCCTCCTATTGGGGGCGTTGGGCCTCGCGCTCGCCGCGCCCGCTCTCCTTTCGGCGCAGACCCGCCGCGCGCCGAAGCCGCTCCAGCAGCGCGCCGCGCCGAAGGCTCCCGCTCGCCCCCCGCTTCAGGGCGCGGATGTCGTCGCCATCGTGGAGGGCCAGCCGATCACCCGCCGCGAACTGACCTACTACTGGCTCCAGGTGGACAAGCGCGGCCCCTCGATGCTGCTCGCCAATCTCCTCATAGACCGATGGAAGGCGGACAAGGGCGCGTCTCGCCGCTACACCTTCACCGATACCGAGATTTACGACCGCCTCTACGCCGGGCAGGAATCGCTGGTCGCCGATGTGCTGTCCAGCCTGGTCACGAGCCGCCTGGTCGAGATCGAGGCGAAGCGCAAAGGCATCGTGGTCACGCGGACGCAGGCATTGGCCCGCGCGCACGAACTGTTCGATCAGTTCCGCAAGCAGCGCAACATCACGCAGACCGACGACGAACTGATCAAGCAGTTGCATCTGCCGCGCGACATCTTTCTCGCCGATATGGCCTATCGCGTCCGCACGGAAAAGCTACTGGCGGCGGACATCGCAGAGCGGAACGGGCATCCGATAAATCCCGACGATTGGGTGGTCGTGCGGCAGCTTTTCGTCGAAGTCCCGCCGACGCTGAACGCGGACGAGAAGGAGAAGCGTTTCGCGGACGCCCGGCGCACCCTCGAAACCTGGGTACTGGAGATCAAGGGCGGCAAGAGCATGGAAGAGGTGGCGCGCGAACACAACGACGACGCCACCAAAGAGACCGACGGACTGCGCGGCGCGGCCCTGCGCGGAACCGGCACGAAATCCCTGGAAGACGCCATCTTCGCGCTGAAACCCGGCGAACTGAGCGCGCCCCTGCGCGCGGAGAACGGCTGGTACGTCTTCCGGGTCGAGCGGCGCGGCAATGCCATCCCGGAGGAGGAACGCCAGCAAGCCTGGAAGCAGGTAGTCGAGGCGCGGCAGCCTGCTTATCTGCTGGCCCTGCGGCAGAAGGCGCATATCACCAGCACGATCCCCCTGCCCCCGCCCGAAACGCCCTCAGCCTCCGCCACCGACGCCCCGGCAGACCATCGCCTGATGCCGCCGCCTCCCCCCGGTGGATAAAGCAATTTGAACCGCAGAGGCACGGAGACACGGAGGAATCACGGAGAAAAGCAAAGACGAGAGAGAAGAATCCAGGAAGGCACCGAAGGAACACGAAGCAGGCTCATCAAGTCTACCCTCTGTCTCTCCTCCTGTTTTTCTCCGTGTCTCCGTGCCTCTGTGGTTCATAATGCTTTTGCGGAGAAGGTCGCCAGGGGAAGGAACTCGGCGTCGGGCGGGGCTTCCAGCGGGCCGAAGTGCGCGCCGCCGACCTCGCCGAGCGCGCCGTCGCCGGTCGGCTCCAGCAGGCGCACCTTCACCACCTTGCCGACCAGATGCGAGCCGCCGGTGAACTGCACGCGGATATAGTTGCTGGTATAGCCGCTGAGCAGGCCGCCCGCTCCCTGCGTCTCCCCGATGGTGACGCGCGGATTGCCGTCGTTGCCGCTCGCGCCCTCCTCGGCGTCCGCCCGGTTCGGCCCCTCCTTGCCCTCGACCAGCACCTCCAGCGTGCGGCCCAGATAGCGCCGGATGAACTGCTGCTGCGTCTCCCGGCAGACCTCGGCCAGTTCCCGGCTGCGCGCCTCCTTCTCCGCATCCGGCACCTGCGGCGCAAAATCGGCGGCGGGCGTGTTGGGGCGCGGCGAGTAGCGGAAGATATGGGCGCGGGCATAGCCGACCGTGCGCGCGACGTAAAGGGTGTTCTCGAAGGCGGCGCGATCCTCGCCGGGAAAGCCCACCATGATGTCGGCGGTGATAGCGAGGTCAGGGATTCGGGCCATGGCGGCGCGGCAGCGTTCCAGATAGAATGCTTGATCGTAGGGCCGGTTCATCGCCTTAAGGACGCCGGAGTCGCCGCTTTGCAGCGGGACATGCAGATGGCGGCACAGCTTCGGCTCGGCGGCGAAGGCGTCCAGCAGCTTATCGGTCACCTGCGTCGGCTCGATGGAGGAGAGACGTACCCGCTCGATGCCCGGAACCTGCGCCAGACGCAGGAGCAGGTCGGCCAGATCGGGAGTTGGATGACCCACCCCCGTCCCCACTGCACGGGCCGTCTGATTCCGAAACGATTCGGGACGGCCCTTGCGACCCCGGTCGCTCGTGCCTGGCTGGGGAGGGGGAGCCAAGGCGCAGGCGTGACTGTTTCGCTCCCTTCTCCCTAGCGAGCCTGCGAGCGGTAAAGGGTCGCACGGTCTGTCCCGAATCGTTTCGGAATAGACAGACCGTGCAGTAAGGGCCGGGGATGAGGGTGAACCCTCCTGCCCATACGCGCCGACGAGGACGCCGGTGATGACGATCTCGCGATAGCCCTGTTCGGCCAGCCGCTCGACCTCCGCGACGACCTCCTCCATCGGGCGGGAGACCATGACTTTGCGCGTGTAGGGAATGGAGCAGAAGGCGCAGAAGACGTTGCAGCCGTCCTGCACCTTGACGGTGGCGCGGGTGCGGCGCGGCGCGGGGCGGCGTTCGGTCGGCGGGTTCGCGGCGATCTCGTGTTCCAGGTGCGGGTAGGCGCGCAGGACATGATGGAGCGTCTGGAGTTTCTCCGGGTTCGGCACGATCAGCGTCGCCTCTTCGACCGTCTCGCCCTTGATCTTTGCCATCTCGCCGTAGCAGCCGGTCATGACGACGATGGCCTCCGGATTCTGCCGGGCCACTTTGCGGATCATCTGGCGCGACTTGCGCTCCGCCGCCTGCGTCACCGAGCAGGTATTGATGACGTAGACGTCGGCGGGCGCGGTAAACTCCGTGATGGCGAAGCCCCGCGCCTCGAAGTCGTCCAGGATGCGCTGCGTCTCGTACTGGTTGACCTTGCAGCCCAGCGTGGTAAATGCGGCGGTCGGCACGTGATCTTGCTCCTTCGGGTGTAACCTTTCGGCCTGAATGTCTGTCCTTATAATGGCGCAACTAGTGTACCCTGCCGCCGCCGCTTCGTCAAATCCGCAACGCGGGGTGAGGATAAAGTAAGGTGTAGCCGTCTGGCACGATACAGCACAACAGATGCAGCACGTCCGGCGCGGAATCGGGGATTGATTTTGGGAACTCCCGCAGGGGGAAAAAGAGTATAGTAGAAGGTTATCGCGTCAGAAAAAATCTTGACATCCCCGAAATTTTATGGTATCTTAGAGTTTCTTGCGTCACGTTGAAGGGGGCTTTCCATGAAGGAAATTCAACACGCCACCAAGCGAACTTCCCACGTCATTGACATCCCAAACCTCGTCGAACTCCAACTTAACTCGTACAAATGGTTTCTGGAAGAGGGGCTGCAAGAACTCTTCGACAGCTTCTCGCCGATCTACGATTTTACCGGCAACACCTCGATCTCTTTGATGGATTTCACGCTCGGAGAACCCAAGTACTCCGTCGAAGAGTGCCGCGACCGCGACATGACCTTCGAGTCGCCCATCAAGGCGCGCGTCCTGCTCAAACAGGCCAATAAGGAAGAGATCGAGAGCGAAGTCTACCTCGGCGACCTGCCCCTGATGACCGACAAAGGCACCTTCGTCATCAACGGGGCCGAGCGCGTCGTCGTCAGCCAGTTGGCCCGCTCGCCCGGCGTCTATTTCAAGGACAACCTGGACTTCTCCGGGCGCGTCCTCTTCTACGCCACCATCATCCCGCAGGAAGGCGCCTGGGTGGACGTGGAGACCGACGCCAACTCGCAGGTCACCGTGCGTATCGGGCAGACGCGCAAGTTCCCGATCACGACCCTGCTGCGCGCCCTGAACGCCTTCCCGCAGGCTGTCGTGCCTATCGAAATGCCCATCCGGGAAGTGCTGGAGCGCTTCTGGGTCTACAAGAACGTCGAGATCAACGACGAGCAGGGCCGCCTGCTGCGCACCGAAGTCCAGAAGGACTTCTTCCAGGCGCTGCGCCTGGCCGCGCCCGTCATAGACCCCAAGGGCAAGAAGATCGTCGCCGAAGAGAACGCGCTGGCGACCGAGGCGTTTCTGCAAGACCTGGCGCAGAAAGTCGGCGAAGACACGGTCATCCAGCTCTACAGCCCGACCGAGAACACCAACGATATTCTCGACCTGTTCTCCACCCGCATCACGCTGGAGAACCCGACGGCAGAGCAACTGCTGCACAAGCGCCCGACCGAAGACATCGTGGACGCCAGCGGCAAGGTGCTGGTCAAGGCGTACCAACAGATTCCCGACAAAACGACCGCCAACGCCATCGTCAAGCTGAAGCTGCCGACGCTGGAAGTGCTGGAGGTCAACCGCTATATCGAGGCGACCATCGAGCAGGATGTCGCCACCGACACCGCCTCGGCGCTGCTGGACATCTATCGCAAAATCCGCCCCGGCGACCCGGCCACGCCCGAATCGGCGCGGAACCTGCTGCAAAGCATTTTCTACGACATCCGTCGTTATGATATGGCGAAGGTCGGGCGCTATAAGATGAACAAGAAGCTGGGAGCGACCCTGCCGCTTACCGCGCGCACGCTCACCCGCGAAGACCTGGTCAGCATCCTGCGCTATATCATCAATCTGCACGCCGGCGCGCCGGAGGCCGCCACCGATGACATTGACCACCTGGAGAACAAGCGCGTCCGCAGCGTCGGCGAACTGCTCTACTCGCAGTTGCGCATGGGCTTCCTGCGCATGGAGAAGGTCGCCAAAGAGCGCATGACCTCGCTGGACAGCGACAGCATCATCCCGCAGGTCATCCTGTCGGTCAAGCCCATCAGCGCCAGCATCAAGAGCTTCTTCGGGTCGTCGCAGTTGTCGCAGTTCATGGATCAGACGAACCCGCTGACGGAACTCTCGCACAAGCGGCGACTGTCGGCGCTGGGGCCGGGCGGCCTGTCGCGCCAGAGCGCCAAGCTGGAAGTCCGCGACGTCCACCACAGCCACTACGGGCGCATCTGCCCCATCGAGACGCCGGAAGGCCCGAACATCGGCCTGGTCGGCGCGGTGGCCGTCTACGCGCGTATAGACCCTTACGGCTTCCTGGAGACGCCCTACCGCAAGGTGCATAACGGCGTCGTCACCGATGAGATCGTCTGGATGACCGCCGACGAGGATCACAAATACTATATCGCGCCCGCGAACCTGAAGCTGGACGAACACAATCATTTCGTGGACGCCGAAGTGCAGGTGCGCTACGAAGAGTCCTATCCGATCGTCAAGCCGAACCGCGTGCAGTTCATGGACGTGGCCCCGGTGCAGTTGATCTCCATCGCGACGGGCCTGATTCCCTTCGTGGAGAACGACGAGGCAACCCGCGCCCTGATGGGATCGAACATGCAGCGGCAGGCCGTGCCGACGCTGCGCCCGGATGCGCCCCTCGTCAAGACGGGCCTGGAGAAGCGCGCGGCGCGCGACTCCGGCGCGGTCATCATCGCGCGGCGCAGCGGCGTCGTCACCCGCGTCACCGCCGAGCAGATAGACGTGACCACGCCCGACGGACGCATTGACAGCTACCGGCTCATCAACCTGCTGCGCTCGAACCAGTCCACCTGCATCACGCAGCGGCCCATCGTCAACAAGGGGCAGCGCGTGCGGCAGGGCCAGGTGCTGGCCGACGGCCCCTGCACCGAGAACGGCGAACTCGCGCTCGGACAGAACGTCCTCGTGGCCTTTATGCCCTGGGGCGGCTATAACTACGAAGACGCCATCCTCCTCAGCGAGCGGCTCGTCAAGGACGACGTGTTCACGTCCATCCATATCGAGGAGTTCGATAAGGAGGCCCGCGACACGAAGCTGGGGCCGGAAGAGATCACCCGCGACATCCCCAACGTCGGCGAGGACATGCTGAAAGACCTCAACGAAGACGGCATCGTCCGCATCGGCGCGGAGGTGCGCCCAGAGGATATTCTCGTCGGCGAAGTCGCGCCCAAAGGCCAGGGCGAACTGACGGCGGAGGAGCGCCTGATCATCGCCATCTTCGGCAAGAAGGCCGAGGAGACCCGCGACGTGTCGCTGCGCGTGCCGCACGGCAACGGCGGGCGCGTCGTGGACGTGAAGGTGTTCAGCCGCTTCAAGTACCAGGGTTCGCGCGACAAGCGCATCTACAACTTCTGCAAGCGGCCCGACGCCTCCATGCGCGACCTGGAGGACGGCGAACTGCTGCGCCTGCCTGCCGACGAACTGAACGCGGGCGTCAACATGCTCGTGCGCGTCTACATCGCCCAGAAGCGCAAGGTGATGGAGGGCGACAAGATGGCCGGGCGGCACGGCAACAAGGGCGTCATCTCCAAGATCCTGCCGGAAGAGGATATGCCGTTCCTGCCGGATGGAACGCCGGTGGACATCGTGCTGAACCCGCTCGGCGTGCCGTCGCGCATGAATATCGGGCAGATTCTTGAAACGCACCTGGGCTATGTCGGCAAGCATCTCAACTGCTCCTTCGTCAACCCGGCGTTCGAGGGTTCGACCGAGCCGGAGATTCTCTCGGAGATGGAGCGGCTGGCCGCGCATCTGCGCCGCCGCACGCTGGAAAACTACGTCAACAGCGAACTCGGCCTGGGAATGCAGTTCGCGCCCGACGCGGCCCCGGAAGCGATGCTGGATGCGATCCGGGAGAGGCTGCGCGGCTTCGACGCCGCTCGCCTGGAAGAGGTCAGCCGCATCGTCGCGGCCCCGCCCGTTATCTCCCCGGTCGTCCGGGAACTCCACGCGGGCGACGGCGATGGCGCGGCGGCGCTTCCGTCCGGCGCGGCGGAAGCCCAGGCGCACGGCAACGGCGCGCAGGCTTCCCAGACTTCGGAACCGCTGTCCGTTCCGGCGGACTACAATCTCGACGAGGTCCTGGAACGCATTCGGAAGAACGCCTGGGAGCGCGCCGGGTACGATCCGCATACCGGCAAGACCTATCTGCGCGACGGACTGACCGGCGATACGTTCGACATGCCGGTTACGGTGGGCGTCATCTATATGCTGAAGCTGGCCCACCTCGTGGACGACAAGATTCACGCCCGCTCGACGGGGCCGTACTCGCTGGTCACGCAGCAGCCGCTCGGCGGCAAGGCGCAGTTCGGCGGACAGCGTTTCGGAGAGATGGAAGTCTGGGCGCTGGAAGCCTACGGCGCGGCCCATACGCTGCAGGAGATACTGACGATCAAATCCGACGACGTTCTCGGTCGCGTCAAGACCTACGAGAGCATCGTCAAGGGCGATAGTATGCTGGAACCGGGCGTGCCGGAGTCGTTCAAGATTCTGGTGAACGAACTGCAAAGCCTGGGCCTGAAAGTGACGGTTCTGGACGAGCAGGACAGGGAGATAGACCTGCGCGACCGCGACGACGACATTGACCCGCACGAAGACCCGGTCAAAGCCGCCGCGCGCCGCCGCCAGCGCGCCCTGCGCCTCGAATCCGACGAACCGACCTTCTAACGAAGAAAACCACAGAGACACGGAGACACGGAGGAGTCACGGAGAAAAACGAAGAGAATAGGGAGCCAGGAATAAGCCTGCTTTCTTCGGTATTCCTGGACGAATTCCTCTCTTTGCTTTTCTCCCGTTTTGCTCCGTGTCTCCGTGCCTCTGTGGTTCCTTCTGCTTTTCTGTTTGTTGGCCCGGTGGAGAGCGCCGGGAACCTGGGAGGAGTTATCAATATGGCAGATGCCAGCACTTTCTCGAAGATTCGCATCGGGATCGCCTCCCCCGACGAGATTCGTTCCTGGTCGTATGGCGAGGTCAAGAAGCCGGAGACCATCAACTACCGCACGTTCAAGCCGGAGCGTGACGGGCTGTTTTGCGAGCGCATCTTTGGCCCGGTCAAAGACTGGGAGTGCCACTGCGGACGGTATAAGAAAGTCAAGTATAAAGGGATCGTGTGCGAGCGGTGCGGCGTCGAGGTGACCCGCTCGAAGGTGCGCCGGGAGCGCATGGGCCATATCGAACTGGCCGCGCCGGTCTGTCACATCTGGTATCTGAAGGGCGTTCCCAGCCCGCTCGCGCTGATCCTCGACATCAGCCCGCGCCCGCTCGAAAAAGTCCTCTACTTCGCCTCCTACATCGTCACGGAGGTGGATCGGCAGCGCATCAACGCCAACCTGACCGACATCCGCTCGGCGGTGCGCGAAGAGACCGAAGAGATCATGGAAGAGAAGGCCGGCATCGCCGACCGCCTGACCCGCGAGTTCAACAAAGAGGTCAAGGCGCACCAGCGGCCGGAAGGGCCGACTCCCCAGGAACAGGACGAGATCGAGGCCAGCGACGAAGAGGAGTTCGAGGAAGAGGGCGAAGAGTTCGAGTACTGGGACGAGGAGACGGTGATCCAGAAGCAGCTCTATCTCCAGGAGCGGATCAAGCAGGAGGAGAAAGACGCCCAGGAGCGCATTGACGAACTGGCCGCCTCGCTGACCCTGCTGGAGAAGATCGAGAAGCGCCAACTGATCACCGAGGATCAGTTCCGCGCCATCGAGCGGCTGCTGGACGCGCTGACGCGCCGCCTGGGCGAGGACTATACCGAGGTCGTCAAGGCGGGCCTCGGCGGCGCGGCGATCAAGGAACTGCTGATGGAGGTGGACCTGGAGAAGCTCTCCCGCGAACTGCGCAACGAGGTCGCCAACACGCAGGGGCCGAAGCGCGTCCGCGCCATCAAGCGGCTGGAGATCTGCGAGGCGTTCATCGCCTCGAAAGCGCGCCCGGAGTGGATGATCCTCGACTGCATCCCGGTCATCTCGCCGGAACTGCGCCCGATGGTGCAGTTGGACGGTGGGCGGTTTGCGACTTCGGACCTGAACGATCTGTACCGGCGCATCATCAACCGGAACAACCGGCTCAAGAAGATCACCGAGATTC
>DASRGL010000332.1:0-13075 GCA_035651115.1 Chthonomonadaceae bacterium | reverse complement strand
CCGCGCGATCAGGCGCGCACGGAGCCGGGCCGGACTCATCCGCGCATACGCTTGCGCCTCCTCGCCCGACGACCGGGACAGCCTCTCCGCAAAAGACGCCGCCTCTTGCACAGGCGCGGCAGCGGAGGACGGTCTGAACGGAGCCGATATTCGCTCCGGCGCGCGGCGTATCCCTGCTCTTTCTTGGGTTCGTCTGTCGGCAGACCGGCCTGTCGGCTGCCGAGGAGTCCAGGCTTTCCCCGGAAAGGCCGTTCGCCTCTCCGCAGAGGAGAGAGCCAAAGCGTCATCCGCCGCCCCCTCCCTTTCCTTGCCGGACAGTCGCGCCGACATCGCGCGTTCCTGGCGTGCCGACCGCAACGAGGCATCTTCTTCCGGCGCAGACCGACGGCTTGCCGCCTGCCTGCTGCCTGCCAGGGGCGCGCTGCCATCGTCGCGGGTGATGGAAGCAGGCCGTTCCTGCCACCGCCCGGAAAGCGCGCGCAGCAGGGCAGAAACGCCAGCCTGCCGGAACCCGACGGCAGAGGCGGGAAAGCCCGTATCCTCGCCCGGCATTTCCGGCCTTCTGGCGCTGCGGACTGCCTGCGCCCCAGCCGGGAGCGGCCTCGCGCGCCGCGCTGGAGCCGCGCCCTGTCGTGCAAGCAGAAACGGCGCATAACGGCCCATGCCGCCCGCCGGGATACCGCGCTGCGCGCCTGTCTCCGACATCGTGGCGGGACTGCGCGCCTCCATTGATATGGATGCGTCGCCGTCCTGACGCGGAAACGGCTGCCCCTGAGAGGCGAGCAGAGCGGCCAACATCCTTCCCTGGCGGGAGAGGAGCGCCGGAAACGATACGCCTGCCACAGCGCCACGCTCTCGCACGACCGCCTGGGTATCCCGCCGATGCGCGCCTGCACTGCCGGCAGGCGGCAGTTCCCGCTCGAAACGCGGCCTTCCTGCCGAACCTGGACCCCCCAGGGAACCGGGCGGATACCCGCCTGCCAGCCATGCCGCAGAGAACGGCATCCTGCCGAAGAAGAGGGCCGGTCTCCCGGTCGCCTCCTGTGTCGGGGTCGCCTGCCCCTCCTCTGGTTCGGAAAGGAGGAAGCGCGCCCTTTCGTCAGGAAGCTGCCCACCTCCGAAAACGCTTCCCGCGCCGGACAGCAACCACTCTTCAAGACGGGGCAGCCTCCGCAGGGCCGGGTAGCTTTCGACTGACCGGCGCGCTCTCCCCTGCCCCGCCGCAGCGCGCGCCTGAGCGATTCTGATGGGCAGCGCGCTTCCTATCGAGGTTCCACCCCGGCCCGTCAACAGCGCGCGGCTGCCGACCATCCCGGTTCCGGACAAAACTCCGGGCCGCTTCTGCACCGGAGCGCCCAAGACTGCCTGCCCCGGCCCGCCGCGCAGACGGTGCGCGAACGTCTGTCCCGCCCGTCCGGCGACGGTCTGCTCCCGCGCCCACAGGACAGCCCGCGCTGCAAGCGGCGCGGAGATGCGCTCGGCCCTTGCCGATGTTCCTGGCCTTACCGATGTTCCTGAAGGAAGCCCTGTAGAACCGCGCGCTATTGCCGAAGAGGGCCACGACCGCCCGGCAGACGGCCCGCCATCCGGTCTCTCCTGCGCTCGGTGCAAGCGCGCCGACAGGCTCCCTGCCGTCCGGCCCGCTTCCGGCGCAAGCGAGAGATTCTGCCTCTGCGCCGTTCCGGTAAGCAGTGTCGGGTGAGCGGCGCGCCGGGATTCCTCGGCAGCCCGACCGACCGTGCCGCGCCTGCCCTCCCTGCTTGCGCCGGAAGCGGATGCGGGCCAGGTCAGGGACAGGGCCTCCTGCGGACTCAGCGCGTCCGAGAATGCCGGAGGCCGACGGAACGCCCGCGCCGTGACGAAGCGCATCTGCCCGGCGATCCGCAGCGCCACCTGCCGCCATCGCGCGAAGGCGCCCCCCGCGCTCCACCGCCAGCGCCGCAGCCAGAGACCTGTGCGAGACGCCGGCTGCTCGTGTCCGACGTGCGCCTGAATGGATCGAGCGAAGCGCAGCGACGCCAGCCCGATCTGTCCCGAATCGCGACGGACGGTTCGGACGGCGTGGCGGGACGCCAGACGGCCTGCGAAGCGGGCTGCCGCCATCCCTCTGCTGCGCAAGGGCGTTCCCGGCCCCGCCGCCATCACCGCAGGCTCCCTCGCGAATCGGTTCGCCACGCGGAGTTTTGCAACACGCTCCTCCTCTTGGTTAGGATAGACGGCCCGCCCGTCTGACGGCTTCCTGCAAGGCAGAAAGCGCGAGTCAAGTGATTCGGGGGCGACGCCGGAGCGCGTTTGCCTGCCCGGTCAGTCGCCCCCTGTCAGGCGTTGATTTATCTTGCTGATCTCGGCGATCCACCGGTGCCGCTCGGCGTGTTCCAGGTTCAGAACCTCCTCCAGCGACCAGTGGAAATGGTAGGCGATATAGGCTACCTCCTCGTACAACGCCTCCAAGGGGTAGCGCGTTATTCCCCCACCGTCCCCTCGTCTTCCACTCCTTCATCCGGGCCAAGATCGTTGATCTTGCGGTAGAAGTCCTGAAGATAGGCCAGGTCTGCCGAGAACAGGTTCTCGATCACGCTGGTATCTACCACGTCGAGCGAGCCGAGTTTCGTGATCACCCGCGCCAGCAGAATGATCACCAGATAGGCTTGATTGGCGCGCACGCGCGGGTCGCGCAGCGGCGCGATCTCGTCAATGGCCGTCGCCAGGCGCATCACGCCCTTTTTGTGCAGCGTGCCTTCCGAGTCGACATAGCCGCGCGGCAGCGTGAACTCGTATTCGGTCTGCAGACCGATTCCGGTGCTTGGTCTGTTCATCTAGCCTGCTTTTCCTACTGCGTGCGGCGCAGCCCTTCATGGGCCAGTTCGATCTCTTCAATCGCCAGTTCGTTCTTGCTGGCGTCCAGGCCCGGCCCTTTCCACTTGCACGGCCAGGCTTTCACGAAGGAGTAGCGAGCGACCGCCTTCCCATCCGGCGCGTAGCAGGTGATCGTGCCATTCTTGCGATTGGCTTCGATCTGCCCATCCTCGATCTTCTTGCGCCATTCGTGGAGCTTGGTGTCGTCGGTGATGCCGCGCTTGAGCGTGATGTTAGACCACTTCAGCGCGCCGGGAATCTTGTGGACGACCAGATTCCCGCCCTTGCCGGTAATGCGGTGTTCGATCACCTCGGTCTCCGAATCCAGCCCGCTCACCTCGCGGAAGATACCTTCCGTGATGCCGTCTATTTCCAGATACCAGCGTAGTGCGCCAATGACTTCCGCCATGAGAGACTCTCCTTCCAGACCGTCCCGGCAGGACGGCAGGGATGTCCAGCCTGCCGGGTGTAGTTACCTGCGGGAGCGGCTACTGCTCGGCCAGGCTGGAACCGCCCGACCACTGCCCGATGCGAATGATGACGAATTCCGCCGGTTTGACCGGATTGACGCCGATCTCCACATAGAGACGGCCCAGGTCTACCATCTCCGGCGGGTTCGTCTCCCGGTCGCACTTGACGTAGAACGCCTCTTCGGGAACCACGCCGAACAGCTTGCCTTCCTTCCATTCCGTCCAGAGGAAGGCGGAGATGTTGCGGCGCACCCGCGACCAGAGGTCGTCGTCGTTGGGTTCAAAGACCACCCATTGCAGGTTCCGCTCCAGGGACTGCTCCAGATAGTTGAAAAGCCGCCGAACGTTGACGTATTTCCAGGAGGGATTGCCCACCGTCGCCAGCGTGCGCGCGCCCCAGATGCGGATGCCCCGACCGGGGAAAGCGCGAATGCAGTTGATGCCGTTGGGGTTGAGCAGTTCCTGCTCGCCTTTGGTGACGTCTACCTCCAGGTCTACCGCGCCCAGCAGCACCTCATTGGCGGGCGCTTTGTGGACCCCGCGCTCCACTCCGACTCGCGTCCAGACCCCGGCGACATGTCCGCAGGGCGGGCAGAGCATCTGCTGGCCCCGATTCAGCGGATCGGATATTTTAATCCAGGGATAGTAGATGGCTGCCTGACCATGATCGCTGTTGTAGGGCGTGTTCATGGTCACGTCGTTCATCTCCTGGGGAGAGAGGCCGGGGAGCGGATCGAGGATCGCCATGCAGCTTCCCATGCGCTCGCAGTGCGCCACCAGAAGGCACTGCGCATCCAGGATCGCCTGCCTCCGCTGGTCAGTCAGGTTCAGCTCCTCCGGGCCGAGCGCGCCGTTGCCCAGCGCGCTGGAGACATCCGCGCGCTTCCAGACGCCCGCCATCAGGTCGGGAGCGCAGATAAAGTTGACATCTACGATGGGAACCAGGCCGCCGACGCCGGTGCGCTGGGCCTCATCACCGATGAAGTCATCGGGTCGCAGGGACGCCAGGCCGTTGGAGAGCGGTGTCTCCGTCGGGGCGGAACTGGCCGCGACCGCATCCTGACCGCCCGCGAGCAGGTACTCCAGAGCGTCCGGGCGCGAGGCCGTTTTGGTGACGACCTCGACCTCGATCAGTTTCGACTTGCCGTTGACCACGCTGGCGACGTTCTCCAGCGTCAGACCTTTGTCCTTGTCCTTCGGGTCGCCGAAGGTCTCGTTGGTGGAACCCTGGCTGACTTTCAGGCGGAACTCGTTGCCGTCGCCGACCGGCTCGACTTCGACTTTGATGCCGTTGCCGCCCGCCCCGGCTTTCGCAGCCCGGATCGCCAGCGGCCCGGCGGTGACCTGGGCAGGCGTGGCGGGAAGGGCCTTTTTTGCGCCGCCGTCGGCGGAGAAGGCGAGGGCTTCCAGGTCTTCGGCCCGCGCCACGCGGATGATATAGGCGCGACTGCCGCCGTTGTCATAGTAGCCGCGCACGGCATGGGCCAGGTAGCTGCCCTCCATATAGGGCTGCCCGGTCTGGGAGATGTTGTACTTCTTGAGGAACTCCGGCCAGCTTTTGACCGCCGCCTTCTTCTCCTGAATCGCGCGCAGGATGGCGGCGTTGGCGAACTCCGTCCAGCCTTTGCGGGAGGCTTTCTGCGCGGCGCGCACCTGCGAGACGGTCATGCCCAGTTCCTGGCACAACCCTCTCATCAGGGCGTTCTCTTCCTCGCCGAAAAGCTGGCAGAACTGCGACCAGTTGGTGATGAAGGTGGGTTTGTTGAAGTCGCCGCTTTTGGCATACCCGATGAAAGCGGCGGTGTTGACGCCCACGCCCTCGATCGGCTTGCTGCCGCTATCTATCTCCTCGACAAACACGCCAGGTGCAAGATACTCGGGCATTGTGATGTGTCCTCCTTGTCGGAACCCTCGGAACCCTACGCAGGTTCAGGGGCATCTGATAACAGCCGTCTTTCCCTAGAAAAGCGAACCGTAAAGCAGGCTTCCCGGCAGAAACAGGGGAGGTCGAAAAATCTGCCGGGCCATCGGAGCGCCGATTCCCGCCGCAAGCAGCGTCCGGGCTATTATAACAACGTGTCCAGGGCGCGTCAATCTTCCCCGGCCTCCGCTGTGGGCAAGGTTAGCGGCGGCGGGAGCGCGCGCCGCCCTCGCCCGGCGACTCCGCGCCTGCGCCGGCAGCCTGCCGCGCCGGGAAACGCAGCGTAAGCGTTGTGGGCGGCTTTTCGGCAGCCGCAGGCGGCGCATCCGGGGACGGCTCCTGTGGGGCGACGACGACCTCGCCGAAACCGGGCAGTTCGGCGATCACCGTATGGTCGCCGGGCGGCAGGTTGAAGAAACTGTAGACGCCGTCGGCATCGGTGGCGGTGCGCTGCTTTCCGACGCGGACGGGAATGTAGGCCGCCGGTTCGCCGTCCACCGTGCGCAGCGTACCGGTGAGCGTGGCGCGATAGGAACGCCCCATCTCCACCAGCAGAGGTACGTTGCGCGCCGCCGTCGCCAGCGCCGCCGCCTCTTCCGCCCGTTCGTCGTCGTCCATGCGCCGCAGGGCGATTACCATCGGCTCGATCTCATCCAGACGCCCCGACGCCTGCACAGTGACGCGGGTTTCGAGGACGCGATAGCCCCGCTTTTTGAACTGCAAGGTCTGCTCGCCAGGCGGCAGATTCAGCAGGCAGAAGAAGCCGGTGTCGTCCGTGCGCGTTCCCTCGCCATAGCCTTCCGCCTGGACGAGGACGCCTTCCTGCGGCTGCTCCGTCTGCTGATCCAGCACGATTCCGGCGACGCTGGCCTGCACGCGCGAGAGTCCGATAGGGCGTCCCGCCTCCTGGTTCAGGCTGCCCTGCACCAGCGCCAATACCGCTTCACGGGCCACCTTGGTCCATTCCGTTCGATGGACATCGAACGGAGCCGTCACCACCAGGATCAGCGCTGGACGCATCTTGCCGCCGAGCGCCTGCCAGAGAGAGGCCGGATCGGATGCCTGGTCGGGCTGTGCCACCGAGAGCAGCACGGCGTTCGCGCCCAGACCTTCCAGCGCGCCCGTCAGCAGTGGGGCGGGAATGGCCTCGAAACGCAGCAGCACGCTGAGAACGTGGGAGAGCAGGCGATGCTCCGTCGCCGGGTCTTCGCCCGCGTGCGCCGAGACCAGATAGGAGAGATCCATCCGCACTGGTGGCCGCTGCACGCCGACGGTCTGCTCTTGCCGATTCATCGGTTTGCGGCGGAACCCTTCGTCGCGCATCTCCCGGTTTTCGCGCACGCTGAACAGGTAGAGGTTGACCCGCGCCTCACCGTCCTGCGCCTGCTCAACAATGACGGGCGAGTCGAAAGTCACCTGCTCCGGGTCGCGCACCGGACAGCCGGGTATTCGCTCTAACTCAGCAACGAGCAGCCGGTTTAGAGTTATGTCCAGGTCATGAATCATGCTGGTTTGCGTTCAGACCTTGCGCCGCCTCTTCTCGCTTCTCGTCCCTGCCTAAGAAGGTCGCGTAAACGGCTTGATCGAGACCGCCGTCTCATCCGCTGGAGTACAGCGCACCTTTGGGAACCGAACCACACAGCCGGTGCTGGTGGCCGTGGCGCTCTGGCTGGGCTTCTCCAGGATATAGGCCGCGAGGTTCCCAATGCCCAACGTTGTGATCATGGTTCCGGTTCCGGTGGTGAGCTTCTGCTCCACCGTGACCGACCAGTCCACATCGAAGCGGAAGCGGACGCCCTCGGTCGCCGCCGCGCCGGTCGTTGCCCCACCCGCCAAGCCGACCGTGCCTGTAGAGGCGGAAGCCGTCGCCGTGGAGGCCGAGACGCCGCCTTTCGCGCTGGGGCTTCCAGCCTCCTTATTCTGGCTGATTTCGCCGGAGGCCCCCAGCGTATTCGTCGTTGTGACCGATCCGCTGCCGCCGAGGCTGCCGCCTCCCGTCGCGGACTGTGTCACCCCGACGCCATCCGCGCTTTCAAAGGTCACGTTCTTGATGGTCGCTTTGATTCGCACGCGAGCATTGAGCGTGCCGCCGGGATAGGGAATATCCTCGGGCGCAAGCGTCTGGATGACCTCGCCTGTCGTCGCATTTGTCAGGTTCGGCCCGGCCCAGAACGACTGCGAGGCCAGAACGGAGATCTGATCCCAGCCGAACCAGGCCGTGTCGGTCAGCGTATAGTTCGGCCAACTGACTCCGCGTATCGCCTCGTAGAGAGGGGCCGGGTTCAGGGCGACGATCTGCGCGTCGGCAGGCATCATGCCCGGCACTTCCGGCGGTGGATTGAAGCGACTGGGCTGGACCGGGGCCGCCGTGGGGGTGGCGGCCTGTCCTGCCGCCGGGTCTGCGGGCGGCGGATCGCGCTGAACGGCGGCGGAAACGGGCGCAAGGAGGTTACGTGAGACGGGAGCGCCGGAGACAGCCTGCGCGGCAGCCACCTCCGCCTGCTGCTCGCTCGGATCGTCCGTTTTGCCCAGCGGTATCTTCCCCGGTCTGTCAGGGGCTTGCCCACCGTCCGGCCCGGAGGCTTCCTCGCCGGATTCTTCGCGTGTTTTTCGCTGCGTGAGCGGCGGGGCGGACTGCTGCTGCACGACATGCGCCATCTCATGCGCCAACAGGCGGTCACCCGACGCGGTTCCCGGCGCATACTGCCCCTCGCCGAAGACGATATCGGAACCCACCGTATAGGCGTTCGCGCCTACCGCCTGCGCGGATTCCGCCGCCTGCGCCCCGGTATGGATGCGCACCTGGCTGAAATTATGCCCGAACTGCTGCTCCATCGGGGCGCGCTCTTCGGCTTTAAGCGGCTGTCCCTCGGATTCCAGCGCCCCCTGGACTTCAGGGGGCGCAAAATCCTCGTTGGCTTGCGGCTCACGGTGGAAGGAGGACGGCTGGTTGCGCCGCTCCTCGTCCCTGGCTCTTCTTTGAAGTCGGACTCGTTCCTTCATGACAGGTCCTCTCTGCCTCCCCCCCGGCACGCGGTTCTGTCGCCCTAAACCCATCCGGCGACTTCGGCCTCGGTCAGCGGTTTTTCCAGCTTGGCATACTCGCTCTGGGCGGCGCGCAGCAAGTGCGTCATACGGACGGCTTCGCCTGCGTCCGCCGCCAGAAACGCGGCATTCAGCGCGACGCTGCGAATGTTGCCGCCCGCCACATTCAGCCGGGCCAGCTTCGCGATGTCCAGCCCTTCCGTCGGCGTATCGCGCGGGAAGACCCGCCGCCATATCTCGGCGCGCTGCGCAGCGTCCGGGAAAGGAAACTGCACGATAAAGCGCAGCCGCCGCAGAAAGGCGGTATCCAGCGCGCTCTTCATATTCGTCGTCAGTATCGCCAGGCCGCGATAGCACTCCATGCGCTGTAACAGGTAGCTGACTTCGATATTGGCGTAGCGGTCGTGGCTGTCCTTGACCTCGCTGCGCTTGCCGAACAGCGCGTCGGCCTCGTCGAAGAGCAGGATCGCGCCGCCCTCCTCGGCGGCATCGAAGACGCGCCGCAGGTTCTTCTCTGTCTCCCCGATATACTTGCTCACGACCGAACTGAGGTCTATGCGATAGAGATCGAGATGCAGTTCCCGCGCCAGCGCCTCCGCCGCCATCGTCTTCCCTGTGCCGCTCGCGCCCGCAAAGAGCGCGCTCATGCCCAGTCCGCGCCCGCCCTTCCCGGCAAAGCCCCAGGTCTCGTAGACGGTCGCGCGCTGCCGGACATGGGCGGCAATGTCGCGCAGAATCCGCTTCTGTCCCTCCGGCAGCACCAGTTCATCCCAGTCTGCCGCCGGTTCGATCCGCTGGGCCACGTCGTCCAGGCGGGGCCGCGCCTGAATGCGGCACGCCTCCCAGAGCGCGCCGCCGATCTCCCCTATCGGCGCAGCGGCATCTGCCGCCGCCAGCCGTCCCAGCGCCTCCGCGCCCGCCGCGCGAATGGTCTGCGCGCTGATGTTGAACTGGGAGGCCAGCGCCTCGATCTGCCCGTTCAGGCGGGTGGCGACGGTTCCGAGTGTCTGCTGCCAGAGCAGCCGCTGTTCCGCCGTGCCGGGCCGATGCACATCGAAGGCAACCATCAGGCGCTGCCGGGCGCGCAGCCGATCCCGCGCTGCCAGCAGCAGGACGCCGCGCGAGCGCTCGATGAACCCGCGCACGGCGGCGGCGCGCTGCATCTCCGACAGGTCAGCCTCCTCGCAGTCCAGCAGCAGCGCCGAGGCGCGCAGCGTCGCCTCGCGGCCCCAGAGGGCCAGCAGCTCCTCCATTTCCGCCGGGTTGGTCGGCAGCGCCTCCGCCGGCAGCGCGCACAGATTCAGCCCTATCTCCGCGCAGGCGGCGGCGGCCACGGCGCGCTTGCCCGCCGCGTCCTCCCCGCACAACTGAATGACCGGCGGCAGCGCGGCAGGAACCGCCCCTTCCGGCGGCGACAAGAGCGCGATGAGCCGCTCCACGATGCGGCGGTGGGAGGGAACCAGGTCTTCCGGCACGGCGACCGGTTCCACCAGGCCCGCCAGGCGCTCCTCCAGATAGTCCACGCCCAGCAGATAGTGCAGCGCCCGCTCGCTGATCCGCAGGGGCCGCAGGGTCAGCGTGGAACCGGCGCCAAGTTCGATCAGGCGGGCGCGGCGCAGCGGGGCGGCGGGCGTCAGGGCCGTCCAGTGCGCCTCCGGCAGCGCGGCCAGCGCCAGGCTGAAGGTCGGCCAGGGCCGCTGCGAATCGCCTTGCGCGGTGGCACAGAGCGCGGCAAAGCCGGAGTCCAGTTCCGCGCCTGCGCAGAGCAGCAGGATGTCGCGCTCGAACGCAGACAGATGGAAGGCCGTGCAGAGCCTTTCCAGCGCCGAAGGCGCGGCGGGGCGGTCTTCCTGTGGCGGGAGGGTCTCTTCGGTCTCCGCTTCCGGCGTTCCCTGCGCCCGCGCGATGTGCCGTCGCAGGGCGCGCGAGACGCGCTCGAGCGCGTCTCCGAGGGCGCGCTGGTTGCACTCCAGCCAGAGGTCGGTCGGCGGGGCGGTCATGCCGCCTCCTCGGAGCGGGCCGGGTCGCCCAGCGCGACCGTCGCCTTATAGACCATCGAGGGCCGATAGCGCGTTTGCAAAGTGGACCAGAGCTTGGACATCTCTTCACCGGGCAGCAGTTGCGGGCAGAGGATGATCTGGTGCAACTGCCCGGCCAGTTCCGGGGAGGCCAGCGCCGCCAGGGCAGGCAGCACCAGTTTACCGCCCTCAGCAGAGGAGACCTCGGCGAGAATCTTGCGAATGGTCGCGGCGGTCACGACCGGATTTTCCTGAAACAGGCTCAGGGCATAGCCCAGCAGTATCTCGGTATGGTAGTCCTGCGCGCCGTAGGCTGTCAGCAGGTAGAGCAGTTCCAGAGTCAGCGGGGTTCCGGGGCGGCGGTTCGGGCTGCCTTCGGGCGCATAACGGCTGGAGGAGTTCAGCCCGCGGGGAGTGACCTGGTAGAGGAAAAGGTTCAGTTGGGCGCGTTCGTCTTCCCCCGTTTTGATGCGGTCAGGCGGCAGCGCGGAGATGGTGGTGTCGGCTCCGACATTGGCGGTCACGCCATGGGCCACCAGTCCGTTTTCGAGCAGGTTTTTCAAAATGGCAGTCACGGATGCCAGCGCCAGCGCGCTATTCATAGCTCTACCCTCATCCCCGGTCTCGCTCATCGCGATACGCACGGTCCGGTACAGCGGGGCGCGGGAATACGTCTTTGTCGTCCGTTGCTGTTATGATAATGCAGAAGGGCAGGGCGCGCCTATGGCATGGTTCACAGGCAGGCTGTGAAACAGGCCGCACTGCCGCCGACCTGGATACGGGCAGAGGAGCAATGCTGGCATTATATCATAACCCCCAGGAGGTGTCAAACGCGATTTTTGACTCGGTGCGGCAGGATTCCCAAGATGGCGACGCCCGGTGTTGCGGCGGAGCCGTTCCGGGCAGCGCAGGAGAGCGGGGCTGGAAAATGAGGAAGCAAACAGGCAGGATTTCCGGTAAGGCGGCGCGAAACAGGGGGCGGCGAATAGGTCAGGCGGTGCGAGGAACGGCTTATGCTGTATTCGCCATCCACAGACATCGCGCTACGGCAACCGCTTTCTCTGCCGAACGGCACGAGAGAGACGCTGGCTCTTGATGAGGAGGATCATCGTGAAAAAGGAAGGCAAGACCTGTTGGCTCTGGCTGCTTTTGCTGGTCTGGATCGGCGCTTTGTCCGGATGCAGCGATGGAGGCAGCAACGGCAGCTTCCTTACCAGGGCGCTGCAACTGAATATTCGCTGGGGCGGCGCCAACAATCGCGCGGCAGCCAACAGCCCGGAATCGGCCCAGTCCGCCGAGATCGTTCTGGCGGGCGGCGCTCCGAACGGCGGGAACCTGTCGCTGCGCGCAGAGCGCAATGGCGCGGCGGATGGCAGCGTCGTGACCTACTCGTTTCCGACAGGCTCGCGTGTGGGCGTCTATCCGCTCTCCATCACCTTCTTCTCAGCGCCAGGCGGTTCTGCGGGCGGCGGCAGCGTGGTCGGCGTCGCGGGAGCGACCGTGACCATCGGCCCCAACACGCTGGACCCTCTCACGGTGGACCTCAACCCCAATTCCAACATAGGCTCTATCTCCGTCGTCCCGGATCAGTCCGTAGATGTCGGGGAGACGAAGGCGCTGCTGATCAACGTTCGGGACAACCAGAACAACCTGCTCGCGCTGCCGCCCAGTGCGTTCACCGTGACCACAGCGCCGGTCGGGGGACAGACGCCTTCCGGGCAACTGAACATCAGCAATGGCACGACGCAGGTACAGATGACCGGCATCTCCGGCGGGCCGGTCAATGTGACCGCCGCCATTGACAACCTCACCAGCGCCGCAGAGCCGGTCTGCGTCACGCTCCCCGGCCATGTCGTGACGATCACTCCCCCATCCTCTACGACCATTCAGCCTGGCGGCACGCTGCAGTTTACGGGCAGCGAAACCAGCCCTGGCAGCACGGAGCCCGACTCAGTCACCTGGGCCGTGGTCGGTGGGGACGCCAACGGAACCATCAATGTGGACGGCGTATACACCGCGCCCAACCAACCCGGAACCTACACGGTGCGCGCCTACGGCAGCGTAGACCGCTGCCGGTTCGCCTCGGCCACCGTGACCGTGCAGTAAGGCCGGACAGTAAAAAAGGTCACAGCCAGGCTGTGACCTTTCCGGCTTTACAGCGCCGAGAAACCTGCGTACAATGCGGACAGAGAAGGGGCGATCCGGCCCGGCGACGCTGCCGACTCCCTCTTCATGAAGGAGTCGGCAAGGCTCTCAGAAGCGCACCCCGACGCCGAGGCCGAAGCGATGACCGTCCAGGCCCTTATCTTGCAGATACCAGTAGGAGAAGTTGAGCGTCCAGTTGCCGGAGAGGGGCGTTTCGGCCTGTAGGAAGCCGCTGAACCCGGTGGTTCCCACGTTTCCGGCGGGGTCGTAGAAGATTCCGGCTCCGGCGAGCATCTGAATGGCGTGGCGGGCATTGGGATTGCCCAGCGTGAAATGGTGCGTGAGGAACAGATCCCAGGGGTTGCCGCCGCCGTAGGTAGACCCCAGGAGTCCCGCCTGAACGCCCCAGTGCGGCGCGAAGTAGTACTTGCCATGCAGTTCCAGAATGTCGCTGCCATCGCGCAGCCAGGCCCAGCCGCCGACCACAAAGGAGTTGTGGCGATCTTTTACCCAGCCGTAGTCGGCGGCGATCAGCGTGCCGACCTGCGTGGCGTCGAAGCCGGGCGCGCTGACCAGAAACGGAGAAACGGGGTAGAGAACCAGCGTGGTATGCTTTATCC
>DASRGL010000331.1:0-5779 GCA_035651115.1 Chthonomonadaceae bacterium | reverse complement strand
TGGCTTAGGGGCCTGTGGCTTCGTACCCGCCAGCGCAGAGAGGTACCGACTACCAGGGGGGCGTGTCCGTAAGGACACTGGGCCGCAGGCCACCCAGCGAGGGAATTCATTCCTTCGACTTGTCCACCCTGAACAAACTTGGGAGAGGGCGGGGGGTTAGGTGGAACAGCAGACACTCAGCCGGGCGTTTACGCTGGAAGGAGTCGGGGTGCATACGGGCGCGGCCTGCCGTGTGACCGTCCATCCTGCCGCACCGGATACCGGGCGCGTTTTTCAGGTCGAAGGCGTGACCCTCCCGGCCCGCGCCGACTATGTGGTGGATACGGCGCGCTGCACCACGCTCGGCAAAGACGGCGCGCAGGTGCGCACGGTCGAGCATCTGCTTTCCGCGCTGCACGGTCTGAGCGTGGACAATGCCGTTATCGAAGTGAACGGCCCGGAGATTCCGATCCTGGACGGGAGCGCGCGGCCTTTTGTTCAGGCGATTCGGGCAGCAGGCATTCAGGAGCAGGGACGCCCGCCGCGCGCCCTCACGGTATCGGCTCCGCTGGAGATAGAGGACGGAGCGAGCCGGATGACCGTCCGGCCTGCCGGGGCGTTCGCGCTGGAGGTCGTCACCGCGTTTGATGAGTGGCCGGAAGGCAGGGCGACCGTGCGCGCGACCGTCGGGCCTGCGCAGGCCGAAAACTATGCGGCGGAGATCGCTCCGGCCCGCACGTTCGCGTTTCGCCGCGAGGTGGAGAGGCTGCTGGCCGCCGGGCTGGCGAAAGGCGGCTCGCTGGACAATGCGCTGGTCATCACGCCGCCGGATACGTTTTCGTCGCCGCTGCGCCTGCCTGTCGAGTGGTGCGCGCACAAGCTGCTGGATGCCATCGGCGATCTGGCGCTGTTGGATGCGCGGCCTCGCTTTTATTTGAGCGCTTTGCGGCCAGGGCATCGAATCAACACGCTTCTGGCGCGTCGGCTGCTGGAACAGTCATAACGGGAGACGCCCTGCGATCCTGGGGGCAGAGAAAGGGGGCATGGAATGAGTTACGAGGAGGCCAGGAGCGGCACAGGCGGAGGGCCAGCCGGATACGTGCTGGATACAGAAGACATCCGCGCGCTGCTGCCGCACCGGTTCCCGATGCTGCTGGTAGACAGAATATTGGAGTTAGAGCCAGGGAAGCGGGTCGTCGGGCTGAAGAACGTCACTATCAATGAGCCATTCTTCACCGGCCATTTTCCCGGCGAGGCTATTATGCCGGGTGTCCTGATCATCGAGGCGATGGCGCAGGTGGCCGGGCTGATGATGCTGGCCCTGCCGGATCATGAGGGCAAGCTGGCGGTCATCGCCGCAATAGATAATGCCAAATTCCGCCGCAAGGTCGTTCCCGGCGATACGCTGATCATCGAAGCGACGACCCTGCGGATACGCGGCACGACGGGCAAAGTCCGTATGGTCGCCCGCGTGGACGGGCAGGTTCACGCCGAATGTGAAATGACGTTTGCGCTCCAGGAGCAGCGCACTTCCGAACAGATCAAAGACAGATTAGACACCGTCCGCCGGAATGCCAACGGCGATGAAGATATTTTGGCAGGAGGTCACATCAGTGCCACGCCCATCAACCATATCGTCCAGGGAGATGCTCTCGCCGCAGGATTCGCCGTTAGGGACGCCCGGGGAGAAGGCGGTCGTGAGTGAGCTGCCGCCACCGAAGCCGCGCATCCATCCCACGGCGATTGTAGACCCTTCGGCGGAGATCGGGCCGGGCGTGCAGATCGGACCCTACTGCATCGTCGAAGAGGATGTCTGGATCGGCGCAGGAACCCTCCTGCATAGCCACGTGATCATCCAGAAGCATACCCGTATCGGGCGCGAGTGCCAGTTACATGCCGGAGCCAATATCGGCGGGCCGCCGCAAGACCTGAAGTTCAAGGGCGAGAAGAGCTACGCCTGGCTCGGCGACCACAATATCATCCGGGAGAGCGTGACCATCCATCGCGCGACCGGCGAGGGCAACGTCACGCGGCTCGGCGACCACAATATGCTGATGGCCTATGCGCATGTCGGACACAACTGCGAGATCGGCAGCCACGTGATGATCGCCTCTTACACGGGCATCAGCGGGCATGTCACGGTGGAAGACTATGCCAATTTCGGCGGCATCTGTGGCGTGCATCAGTACTGCCGGGTCGGAACGCTGGCGATGATCGGCGGGATGTCCGGCGTCTCGCTGGACGTGCCGCCCTATATGCTTGCCAGCGGACGCCCGGCCAAAGTCTACGACATCAACGTGCGCGGCCTGCGCCGCGCCGGTATCTCGGCCAAAGTGCGCGGGGAACTGCGCGCGGCCTACAAACTGCTCTATCGCTCCGATCTCAACGTCTCGCAGGCGCTGGAGGCCATCGAGGAAGAGATCGAGAAAAGCCCGGAACTGAATCATCTGCTGGATTTCATCCGCATCACCAAGAACGGTTATGGCGGGCGCGGCAATAATCCGGCTCCCCTGTAAGTCCGATGAACATCGCGATCTTCTCCGGCGAACTTTCGGGCGACCTGCTCGGTGGGGCGCTGGCGCTGGCGCTCCGCCGCCACGCGCCGGACGCGGTTCTCTGGGGGCTGGGCAGCGCGTCCATGCGCGCCGCCGGGGTCGAACTGCTGGCCGATAGCGCGGCCTGGGGCGCGATCAGCATCACGGAGGCTGTCGGCAAAGTCCCCGACCTGCTGTTTCGCGTCTCGCCGTTAGTGAAGCGCGCTCTGCGCGAACGCCGCCCGGATGTCGTCGTGCTGATAGATTTCGGGGCGTTCAACGTGCGGGTGGCGCGGGTCAGTAAAGCGCTGGGGCTGAAAGTCCTCTACTACTTCCCGCCCGGAGCCTGGCGGCGCACCGGCACGCAGGGCGCGGAACTGGCGCGCATCACGGACATGCTGGCGACGCCGTTCCCCTGGTCTGCCGAGCGGTATCGGGCGCTGGGCGCGAAGGCCGTCTGCGTGGGGCATCCTCTGCTGGAACGCGCGCAGGCGCTGATGACGCGGGCCGAGTTCGCCGCGCAGTTCGGCATGGATGCCAACCGGCCCATCTGCGGCCTGCTGCCCGGCAGCCGCCACCAGGAGGTCTCGCACCTGATGCCGACGCTGCTGGAAGCGGCGCGGCTGCTCTACCAGCAGGTCTCGGAAGCGCAGTTCGTCATCGGCGTCGCGCCTTCGATCTCGCAGGAGACGATGGCGACCTATCTGACCGGCCACAGCGATCTGCGGGACAAACTGAGCGACATCTGGCACGAGTTCGCGCAGGAGGCCGAGACAAAGGTATGGAAGCCGGTCGCGCGCACGGCCAGCGCGCTCTCCGGGCAGCGCGGCCAGATGCTCGTCACATCGGGCGGCGTGCTGGTTCCGGCGGAGGACTTGCAGAAGGAGATGGAGGCGCGGCGGCGCTCCGAGCATCTGCGGGCGCGGGCGGGGCAGGCGCTGCCGCCCCTCGTGCTGGCGAAAGGGCTGACCTACGATGTCATGGCCCACAGCGACGTGCTGCTCACCTGCTCCGGCACGGCGACGCTGGAAGCTGCCGTCTTCGGCACGCCGATGGTCATCCTGTATCGCGGCTCTAAGATCATGGAAGTCGAGTATCGGCTGCGCGGCCTGCACAAGAAGCTGCGGTTTATCGGCCTGCCGAACATCCTGGCGAATAAGCCGGTCGTGCCGGAACTGATTCAGGAGGCGGCGACGCCGGAAGCGATTGCGGAACACGCCCTGACCCTGCTCAACGATCTGACGGAGCGCCATCGGGTCAAGCAGGAGTTGCTTGCGGTGCGGGAGATGCTCGGCACGCCCGGAGCCAGCGAGCGCACGGCCCGGCTTGTGCTGGAACTGGCCGGGCAGACTGTGGAGACATAGATGCGATTTCTATCTTCTGAGCGTAATGAAGGACACGGGGTTGAACCCCCCGCCAAGCGACACGGGGATAAATCCCCGGTCTGGAGTTGCCAAGTCCGCCTGCGCGGACTCCAGCCTGCGCAGGCAGGCTTCGCAACTTCAGACCGGGGATTTATCCCCGCGCACAGACCTTCCATCGCAACAACGGGCGCAGTCCTCCTTTTCCTCTACGGGCTTGCCGGATGCAACTCCGGGCCGAAAGCCCCGGAGACGCTGGCTCCTCCCGCACGTGCGCCGATGACGCAGAACGCGCCCTCGCTGCCGGAACCGGCCCCGCTGTCGCCCGCTCATGCGGCGAGCGTGGCTGCCGTGCCGGTAGGACCGCCAGGCGAGGAGATACAGGCGGTGAAGCAGACGCTCGAACGCATGACGAAGGTGCAGAATCCGCAGGAACTGGCGGAGTTCCTGACCGATGAGTCGGCGGGCGTCATGGGGTTCATCCTGCTGATCCCGGTGGGAATGGCCGCTGCGATGACGGACATGGCTTCCTCTGACCCCGGCCCCGCGGCAGATAAGAACCTCAAGCCGGACATGGAAGCGCTGCTGAAGAAGTATGGCCTGGATACTGCCACCGGGATGCAGGATGCCGGCGCGGCACAGGCCCGACTCAAAGGCAAAGGCCGGGCGTTCCTCAAAGATATGGCCGGTCTGCTCGTGCGGCTGCAAAAGAGCGATCCGGCGCAGAGCCAGAAGATGGGGTTTCAGCCGACGAAAGACCTCCGTCTGGAGAAGCTGACATTCACGGTCATCAGTCCCACAGAGATCAAGATTTCCCCGAAAAGCAGGACACAAGGCGCGCAAAACCGCCCCAAAGACCAGACGATCCTGGCGCGGGTCGAAGAGGGCAGATGGCGTATTGACCTGATGCCGATGATGAAGACGTGGGGAAGCCTTCCGCCGGGCAGCCTGCCCGCGTCGGGAGTGCCGGGAATGCCCGGCGGCTTTCCGCCGATGGGAGCGCCGCCTGCTCCGCCCAGATAACTCCTGCACCACCGAGACAGTTGCCAAAGAACGCATGGATACCGAGAACATCGAACGCAGACTGCTGGCCTATCTGAAACCGAATCGCGGCACGCTAGCCCTGGGGCTGCTGTGTGCCGCAGCGACTTCGGGAATCACGGTCGCTATCGCCTGGTTCATCAAGCACGCGATTGACGGCATGGTGACGGGCCAGGTCGGCCACCTCAACTTTATGTGCGCGGCGGTCGTGGGCGTCTTTATCATCAAGGGGATCTTCTCCTTCGGGCAGAGCTATCTGCTCTCTCAGGTCGCCAACCGGATCGCGACCCGCCTGCGCGACGACATCTATTCTCATCTGCACAGTCTCTCGCTCAGCTTCTTCAACCGGCGGCGCACCGGCGCGATCCTGTCTACGCTGACCAACGATGTGCCGGTCATCCAGAATGCGGCCATGAGCCTGCGCGATGTCGTCTCCGCGCCGATCACCATTGTCGCCAGCCTGATCGGGCTGTTCTGGTACAGCCCGCGATTGGCGCTGGTGTCGCTGATCTTCATCCCGTTCATGGCGGCGGTCATCTCGCGCATCGGCAAGCGTATCCGGCGCATCTCGACGACGGTGCAGGGCCAGATCGCCGATGTGACGACGATTATCGAGGAGACGGTGGCGGGCGTCCGCATCATCAAGTCGTTCGCGACGGAGAGCCATGAGATCTCCCGCTTCAGCGCCGAGAACCAGCGTACGCTGCATACCGTGCTGAAGGCGGCGCGCAAGAGCGCGCAGTTGCGGCCCTTGATCGAGTTCATCGGCGCGTTCGGCATCGCGCTCGTCCTCTATCTGGGCGGCAACTACGTCGCCAACACGAACCGGGAGCAGTTGCGGCTTCAGCAGGCGTGGATTCGGAC
>DASRGL010000330.1:0-14458 GCA_035651115.1 Chthonomonadaceae bacterium | reverse complement strand
GCCAGCGCGATGACCAGCACGGCCCGCACCAGCGTTCCCATCGGCGATGCTGCGGCCAGAACCTCGCCCGGCCTGTCTGTTCGCGACATCGTTCGTATTCTCCTGAGAAGCGGATTTCGAGTTCCCTTCCTTCCCAGGTTTTTCCCGTGCCACAGGTTCACCCTCATCCCCGGCCCTTCTCCCTTTACCGCTCGCAGGCTCGCTAGGGAGAAGGGAGCCAGACACTCATCTGTGCGTTCGTACTGTCATTCTGCCTTTTTGTCATTCTGAGCAGGCTGCTCTGTCATTCTGAGCGCAGCGAAGAATCTCTTTGAAGCCCCTTCGCTGCGCTCCGGGTGACAGAGGAACGTACATGCTTCCACACTCGCTCCCCTCTCCCTAGCGCGGACACGCTTTATCGTCCGTGCGGTGAAGGGAGAGGGGAAGGGGGTGAGGGTGAACCGATCACAGCACTCCCTTTGTCGAGGGTATTCCTTTGACGCGCGGATCGTGCGCGACGGCCTGCGCCGCAGCGCGTCCGAACGCTTTGAACGCCGACTCGGCAATATGGTGCGCGTTCGTTCCGGCCATCTGCCGCAGATGCACTGTCCACCCGGCGTTAACGGCGACGGCGCGGAAGAACTCCGGGACCATCTCGGTCGTGAAATCGCCCAGTTTGGGCGTTGGGAAAGCCAGGTCGCAGGCCAGGAAGCCGCGCCCGCTGATGTCTATAGCGCAGAAGACCAGCGCTTCGTCCATCGGCACGGCGACGTTGCCGACGCGCGCGATGCCCGCCCGGTCGCCGAGCGCCTCCGCCAGCGCCTTGCCCAGCACGATGCCCACGTCCTCGACCGTGTGATGGTCATCTATGTGCAGATCGCCTGTGGCCCGCACGCTCAGGTTCATCAGACCATGTTTGGCGATGTGCGTGAGCATGTGGTCGAAGAAGCCGACTCCGGTGGCGATGTCGCTCGTCCCGTCGCCGTCGAGTTCCAGCTTCAGGCGGATGTCGGTCTCGCTCGTCTTTCGTTCGATTGTCGCGATGCGCGGTTGGCTCATGAATCTCTCTTCAAGGTGCTGCGCAGCCAGTCCGGGAGAGGGCGCAGTCTGTCCGGTTCCGGGTTCTGTTCAAACTGCACGGCAGGAAGCTCGGTCATGCCGAGCAAGTAGGCTTTAGCCATGCGATGAAAGCCATCCAATAAGTGACCTTCCGCAGACAGAAGAATCGGATAGTCCAGGTCGGCTTCATAGATACGCCGGGCATGTTCGGCGACTTCCCGGCAGGTCAGTCGCCCCCAGTTTTCCGCCTGACCATGCCAACCGACCCGATCTAGATCTGTCAGGCTGCTCAAGGGAACCATCTTCACGGGCAGGTCTCTGGCGAGTTCCCACAGCCTTTCAACCTCCCAGATGCGCAGAGGTTCCCCCTCCTCCGGCCGCGACGAAACCGAGTTCCCCATAGTCTCCTCTTAGCGCGGCTATCAGGTCGGCTTGACCGTCTGCTCTTTGGCAGGCTTTTCCGCCGGCCGGGCAGGCGGCGCAGGGCGCGGTCGGAGCGGAATCACCTTGACACGCTCCATGATCTCCGGCGTCAGGAGCGGATGAAACGTCTGCACACGGGCCGCGTCTTCGGGCGTGAACAGGAGATTGCGCGATTCGACTATGAACGGTTGCGGTTCCCCCGGAACAACACGCTGTCCGCCCGGAGCAATCTGGATTTTGAGACGGCGCAGCGTATCCTCCCACGGCTTTTGCGCCGGATCGGTCAGCGTCTCCGGCCCAGTCAGGATAGAATATGGCAACTCGGTCGGCTCTTGCGTCGGGGCTGCCAGCAAGTGCGGTTGTGCCTTCTTGTCCGCCTTCGGCGGAGAGGGTGCGGACTGCGGCGGCTTTGCGGCAGTCTGCTGCGCGGCGACAACGGACATAATCAGGCCAGAACAGGCCAGTCCACTCCAGAGAAAGTACAGGCGGGTCTTCATGGCGTTCGTCCTTTCTGCGGGCAAAAGCAAACATAGCCATTCTCATCGTTTAGATGCGGCCCGGTCGCTTTGCGTTCAATAGAAACGAACTCTCTCCCCGAACTTTACGAACCAATCCTCCTGTAAATCTTGAAAAATCCCGTGAATCCTGTCTAATCTGCTTCCGGGCAGACGCCGCGCACTCCTACCGCCTCGGCGTGTGCATCAAAGCCCTCGGCGCGGGCGAAAGCGTCCAGCGCGCAGGCGACCTGCCCCAATGCCTGTGGCGTGTAGTAGATGAAGCTGGACTTCTTGACGAACGTATCCACATGCAGCGGCGAAGCGAAGCGCGCTGTGCCGCTCGTCGGCAGCGTGTGGCTCGGCCCGGCCATATAGTCGCCCAATGTCTGCGGGGCGTAGTCGCCCATCAGGATCGCGCCCGCGTTGCGGATGTGGCCGAGGGCAGCGAACGGGTCGCGCACCATCAGGGCCAGATGCTCCGGCGCGCTCACATTGGCAAGCTGATACGCCTGCTCCAGCGACTCCGTGATGAGAATGGCCCCGTTTTTGTCTAAAGCCTCCTGCAAAATCTCCCGGCGCGGCAGACGCGCCAACTGCCGCTCGATCTCCTCCTGAACGGCCTGCGCGATCCGCTCGGACGGCGTGATGAGATAGGCGGCGCACTCGACATCGTGTTCGGCCTGGGTCAGCAGATCGAGCGCGGCGAAGGCGGGATCGGCTCCCTCGTCCGCCACGACGCAGACCTCGCTCGGCCCGGCCAGCATATCTATATCCACCACGCCCCAGAGCAGCTTTTTGGCGATATTGACGTAGACGTTGCCCGGCCCGACGACCTTATCCACCGCCGGAACGCTCTCCGTGCCGAACGCCAGCGCCGCCACCGCCTGCGCGCCTCCGACCGTAAAGAGCCGATGCGCCCCCGCCACCTTCGCGGCGAACAGGACGAGCGGAGCCACCGTGCCGTCGCGCTGCGCCGGGGTGCAAAGCACGATCTCCGGCACGCCCGCCACGCGCGCGGGAATCACGGTCATCAGGACGGTGCTGGGATAGGCCGCCGTGCCGCCGGGAATGTAGACGCCGACCCGGTCAAGCGGGCGGATCAACTGCCCCGTGATCTGGCCCGGCTGCGCGTCCAGCCAGCTTGTTTTGCGCTGCTTCTCGTGAAAGGCGGCGATGTTGGCGGCGGCTTTCTCAACGGCGGCGCGCAGTTCCGGCGCGACCTGCTCCTCGGCAGCGTCCCAGGCAGCGCGCGGCGCTTCCAGCGTCGTCAGGTTCGGCGCGTCGAAGCGGCGCGACAGTTCCAGCAGCGCGGCATCGCCCCGCGCCTTCACGTCCGCGATGATCTCACGCACGATGGTTTCGGCGCGCGGGTTCTCTTGCAGCGTTTCCCGGCGCAGCGCGGCGCGGGCCGCCTCGATTCCCTCTTGTGCAACATGCAGAACGCGCACAGCGGCAGTTCCTCTTTCCTGGGCCTCGATCCCGGATGGGCCTTATTTGATTCCGGGAGCCACATTATACGGCGATTCCGGCGGTTAAGTCAACCAAAAGCATAGACTCGCGAGCAATCGTCGTTTGACAAATGCGAGCCGGGTTGGGTATAGTATGGGGCTGTGCTGCGGCGCTGCCGCCCGCCCTTATCCTGAAGACACCAACCGTCGAACGACCGTACTGAGCTGGAGGATCACCCCGTGCGTATTCGAGCCAAAGAGATTCGCCGCACTCGCAAACGCGAAGAAGAGCGCATTCAAGCCCGCATCAAGGCCGCCAAAGCCGCCAAGCCCGCGAAGCCCGCGCCTGCCCGTCCCGCGCCCCCTGCCAGGCCCGCGCCTGCCGCCAAGACGACGACACCGCGCCCGCCCCGCACGAAAGCGCCTGCCGCTCCCAAAGCCGCCGAGACGCCCGCGCCCGCCCCGGAAGCGCCTGCGGAGTAGACCTGCCCCCCCGTCCCCCACGTCACGGTCTGTCTGTTCCGAAACGATTCGGGACAGACCGTGCGACCCTAAAACGCTGCGCTGGGAAGGGGGACGGGGGGTTAGGCCAGCGCCTTCGCGACCTCCTGCTCCCACGTTCCTGCGACTTTGACCCCGTACTCCCGCACGCCGCCCGTCGCCTCCGGCCCGGTCAGGTAAGGACGCTTGCCCGGCTCGAACCCGGCCAGCGCATGGCCGTCCACCGTCGCGTTGATGAAGTGCAGCGCGACCCCCGCCCGCGCGTTGTCCGTGTTGTTGCCCCGCGTGCAGTGCGGCGTTCCGTAGGCGAAGAAGACCACCCCGCCCGCAGGCAGTTCGATAGGAACCGCTTTCGTCTCGTCCGGGTAGCAGCGGATATGATGGTCGCTATACGGATCGCGGCTGTGTTCGTACTTCGTCCGAAAGACATCGGGAATCACCTCCAGAGTCCCGTTGGCGATCGTGGCGTCATGCACCGCGACCCACATCGCCGTGCCTTTCAAGGGATCGGCGATCTGAAAATAGGCGTTGTCCTGATGCCAGTTCGTGCCGGAGCCGTGCCTGCCGGGCTTGATGAACACCTGATCCAGGTGCAGCAGGACCGGATCGCCGAGCAACTGGCTGACCGCGCGGACGACCTTCGGATCGAAGGGCATGGCGCGGAAGAACGGGCTTTTGGGCGACATCGGACACATCTGCAGGTTCTGCTTGACCTGCGAATGCGTTTTGCCGTCGCCATCGGTGGCGACATTGCGCAGAAAGCCCTCCCGCTGGAGACGGTCGAGTTCGGCCCGGATCGCGGCGACCTCGCGGGCACTGTAGAACTGCGGCACGGCCAGGTAGCCATGCGCGCGGAAATGGCGGATTTGCGCTGCGGTGAAGTCCATTGCTCTCTTCTCCCGGAACCGGGGTCGTAAGCCGCTGACGCCGCCGCTCCGACCCTTGACAGTAGGCGTGCCTATAGTGTATCCTACACAACCAATAAGGTCAACATCTTTTCAGGATACCGGCGCGCGCCCGCATGGACGATAGCCTCCCTTCCCCTTCAGAATCGCGCGAGCGTGGGAAGGAAGACGAGGGTACGAGAACTCTCCCGGTGGGCAGGCGATGCCCGCGTATCCTGTGTTTTTGCCAGAATGATCGCACGTTCGTCACCTTTCCGGCGCAAAGTCTCGCTCTCCCGTCGCTGCGCCCGGCGTGCCGAACCTCCCCTTTTCAGGGTAGAACCCACCTTGACGTAAAGGAATAGTTGATATGCAGGTAACCGCCGAGCAGACCGACCCCTGCACCATTGTGCTGGACATCTCCGTGGATGAGCAGCAGGTCGCGCGCACTTTCGACAGCGTCTATCGCGAGTTCAGCCGCTACGCCAACGTCCCCGGCTTTCGCCCCGGCAAAGCGCCCCGCGCTATCCTCGAACGCTATGTGGATACGAGCCGCGTGCGCGAGCGCGCGCTGGAAAAGCTGATCACCGACAGCTACTACAAAGCCCTCGAAGAGGAAGCCATCACGCCCTTCCGCCAGCCCCGAATCGAGCCGACCGACCTCGAAGACAAGAAGCCCTACACCTACAAGGCCATCGTCCCGCTGGAGCCGCAGGTCACGCTCGGCGAGTACACCGGCCTCACGGTCGAAAAGCCCGTCTACACCATCACCGAGGACGATATTGACCGCGCCATCGAGCGGCTGCGCGAAAGCCGCGCCCGCCTGGATCGCGTCACGGATCGCGGCGTGCAGACGGGGGACGTGCTGATCGTGGAGAACCAGGTGCAGGAGGAGGGCGAAGCGGAGCCGACCCCGCCGCGCCGCCAACTGATCCAGGTCGGCGGCAACATCCCCGGCTTCGACGACGCCATTCTGGGCATGAACATCGGCGAGGAGCGCACCTTTACGCTGACCTACCCCGACGACTACGACGAGGAGGAGAAGCGCGGCAAACAGGCGACCTTCACCGTCAAGCTGAGCAGCATCAGCGCCAAGAAGCTGCCGGAACTCAACGACGACTTTGCCCGGCAGGTCGCCGACGTGCAGACCGTCGCCGAACTGCGCGACCTGATCCGCAAGCGCGAGGAAGAGACCGCCGCGCAACTGGGCGACCAGGTGGCCGAGAACCGCCTGATCCAGGAGATCGTCCAGCGGGCCACCATCCACTACCCGGAGGCGCTCGTCGTCGAAGAGGTCGAGGATGACCTGCGCGAACTGGGCGCGGAACTGCGCCAGCGCAATATGTCCTACGAGCAGTTCCTGACGCAGAGCGGAATGACGGCGGAGACGCACCAGCAGGCGCTTCGGGAGCGGGCGGCAGGGCGCATCCTCAGCATCCTGGCGCTGCGGCAGATCGCGTCGCAGGAGGGCATTCAGGTCTCCGATGAGGAGATAGACGCCGAGTTCGACCGCCTCTTGTCGGAGAACCAGATAACCGAAGATCAGTATGCGGAGTACAAGCCCGACCGGAGGCGGCGGCTCCAGGTGGCGAACGCGCTCACGCAGCAGCGTCTTCACGATTTTCTTTTCGCCCACAATACGATCAACGAGGTCGCGCAGGCTCGCCCGCTCGACCCTGAAACAGCAGAAGCTGCCAGCGCCGAAGCCGAACCGGGCTAAGGCAGGAGAGTATACCCTATGGACCGCATCTACCGTCCACCCCAGAACGTGATTCCGATGGTCGTCGAGCAGAGCGCGCGCGGGGAGCGCGCCTATGACATCTACTCGCGCCTGCTCAAAGATCGGATCGTCTTTATCGGCCATCCCATTTCGGATGAGATCGCCAATCTCGTCATCGCCGAGATGCTCTTCCTGGAGAAGGAAGACCCCGACGCGGATATAGATGTCTATATCAACAGCCCCGGCGGCAGCGTGTCGGCGGGCCTGGCGATGTACGACATCATGCAGATGGTCAAGTGCGATGTCGCGACGATCTGCGTGGGTATGGCCGCTTCGATGGGCGCGGTGCTGCTGGCGGGCGGCACGGCGGGCAAACGCTATGCGCTGCCGAACGCGCGTATCATGATCCATGCGGTCGCGGGCGGCTTTGAAGGCCCCGTGCAGGACGCCGAGATTCGCCTGAAGGAGATGGTGCGCGCTCATGACGCGCTCAACGAGATACTGGCCCGCCACACCGGACAGCCCTTCGAGAAAGTCCGTCGCGATATGGATCGCGACTACTTCATGTCCGCGCAAGAAGCCCTGGAATATGGAATAATTGACAAAATAGCGGAAAAAGGCGAGCGATAAGCCGATAATCTATTGACCTACCCCCCGTCCGGGGGGTAGGCAGGGGCATTAGCCATCATAGCCGGGCATTGAAATACCCGTCTGGCAGGCGCTTCGCGCCGACCGTCCTGCGGACGGAAAAGCAAGCAGATGCGGAAAACGGATTGCCCCTGGGGGGTAGGTCAAAAAGAAGGATTCCGAGGGACGGTCGGCGAATTGCTTCCCTCATATACTGTTCAGGGGGTAGGACCTTGTCAAGGGCTTTTGACCGGATCGATGGCCGCTGCGTTCTCTGCGGCAAAACGCGGGAACAGGTCAAAAAACTGATCCTGGGCGTACACGGCGGCGTGTGCCTGGACTGCGTGGAGTTGTGCAACGACATCATTCGCAGCGATGTTCAAGAGCCGGATCGTAACCGCCTCCCTCATGTCGGCGCGATCCCGAAACCAAAAGAGATCTACCGCATCCTCAGCCAGTACGTCGTAGGACAGGAGCGCGCCAAGCGCAGCCTGTCCGTCGCCGTCTATAACCACTACAAGCGCATCAACACGCCCAGCCCCGAAGTCGAACTCCAGAAGAGCAACATCCTGCTTATCGGCCCGACCGGTTCCGGCAAGACCCTGCTGGCGCAGACCCTCGCCAAGATTCTCAATGTGCCGTTTGCCATCGCCGACGCCACCTCGCTGACCGAAGCGGGCTATGTCGGCGAGGACGTGGAGAATATCCTGCTCAAGCTGCTGCAGGCCGCCGAAAGCATGACGGTGAACGGCAATATGGAGCAGACCATCCGCAACGCGCAGCGCGGCATCATCTATATTGACGAGATTGATAAAATTTCCCGCAAAAGCGAAAACCCCTCCATCACCCGCGACGTGAGCGGCGAGGGTGTGCAGCAAGCCCTGCTCAAGATTCTGGAAGGCACGGTCGCCAACGTTCCGCCGCAGGGCGGGCGCAAGCATCCGCAGCAGGAGTATGTGCAGCTCGATACGACCAGCATCCTCTTCATCTGCGGCGGCGCGTTCGAGGGCCTGACCGACATCATCGAGCGGCGCATCAATACGCGCACGATGGGCATCCGCGCCAACGTTAGCAGCAAGCAGGAGCGCCTCATCCAGAAGAGCAACCTGTTCCAGCATGTCATGCCGGAAGACCTCTTGAAGTTCGGCCTGATCCCGGAGTTCATCGGGCGGCTGCCTGTCGTGGCGACGTTAGACCCGCTGGACGAGGAGGCGCTGGTGAAGATTTTGACCGAGCCGAAGAACGCGCTGGTCAAGCAGTACGCCAAGTTCTTCGAGTACGATGGCGTCGAACTGGTCTTCACCGACGGGGCCTTGCGCCAGATCGCCCGCGAAGCCATGCAGCGCAGTACAGGCGCACGCGCTCTGCGCACCATCATCGAGGAGGTCATGCTCAACATCATGTATGAGATTCCCTCGAACAAGGATGTCCGGCGCTGTATCATCGAAGAGGACACCGTGCGCGAACGCCTCGATCCGACGATCATCACGGCCAGCGAACTCCGCCAGGCTTCCTGATCCCCGACTTTCGCATACCGACCCCGCCGCAGCCTTGCAGCGGGGCTTTTTAGTGTGACCCGCACGGCGCGGAAAGGAGGGCTGCCGATGAGCGATGCGTTCGAGCAACAGGAGTGGGTGAAGTTCGGCGTGGCGGCGACGCTTTCCAAACAGTACGCCGCCGACCAGCGCATGTTTCTGGAACTGCTGGCGCAGATGCTGGAGAGCGCGCTGCCGGACGAGGCGGAAATCGGACGGCGCGGCGGCCTGTTCTCCAAGAAGACGGTGCAGCGCGTCACCGTCACGCTCGGCGATAATCGCTACACGCTCGAAGACCCCGGACGCGGCCCCCTGCGCGCCTCCCGCACGCATATCGTGCGCGGCATCGCCCTGAAGACGGAGCCGATTCCGGTCGAAGATTGGTTGAAGGAACTTGGCGCGGCCCTGGATGAGCGCGCCCGTACCAGCGCCGCCGCGCGCGAGGCCCTGGCCCGCCTGGTGGGATAAAAATTTCGAAAGAATGAATTCCTTCGCTCGGTGGCCTTCGGCTCGGTGTCCTGTGGACACGGCAGAAACTGCCAGTTTGCGCGTTTTCCGTCCGTGAGGACGGTCGGCGGAGCGCCCACGAGACGGGCCTTTTATAGGCGCGGCCAAGAGAAAGAGAGCAAAGAACCCGATGCGACTGTTCGGATTTGGCGGAGGCAGCGGCGAGAGCCAGGAGGCGCGCGAGCGGCGCGAAGCCAGCCAGCGCAGCCTTGAGCAGGGCGGCCTGCCCCTGAACGCTATAGACCGCCTGCGCGAACAGGCGTCCCGGCAGGGGACGCCCGGCCATATCTTCACCAGCGACCTGAGCGTCAACGAACTGGCGCTTGTGGGGCAGGCGGGCTATGAGCCGCTCGGACAGGTGATGGGCAGTTCCATCTACCATGTCGGGTGGCAGTGGCTGCCGACCTGGAGCGGCGCCTCGGGCGAACTGGAAGTGCTGACGCAGGCGTTCTATGAGGCGCGGCATCTGGCGCTCGGACGGATGCAGCAGGAGGCGGCGCTGCTCGGCGCGACGGGGGTTGTGGGCGTGCGGCTGGAACGCAAAGAGTACGAGTGGGGCCTGGGGCTGTTGGAGTTCGCGGCTATCGGCACGGCCATTCGCGAGGCCGATGTGCCGGCCCCCGCGCAGTCCGGCGTCGCCCCGTTCCTCAGCGATCTCTCCGGCAAGGATTTCTGGATGCTGCGGCAGGCGGGCTACCGGCCCGTCGGCTTCGCGGTCGGCAACTGCACCTACTACTGCGTTCCCAACTGGCGGACTCGCAACGCCACCACCGGCGGCTTCTTCGGCGGCTCGTGGCAGAACCAGGAGCTGCGCGACTACACGCAGTCGGTCTATGCGGCGCGCGAACTGGCGATGGAGCGGATGGAACAGGAGGCGCGCTCCGTCGGGGCGGAAGGCGTCGTCGGCGCGGACGTGCAGGTGGAGGTGCAGCCGCGCGAGGTCGGCTCCGACGATAACCGCCGCATAGATATGCTCTATCACTTTACCGCCGTCGGCACGGCGGTCGCGCCCTATACGGGGCGCTGGCCCGTCTTCTCTGTCTTGAATACAGTTGCACTGAAATAGGCCCACCCCCGGCCCCGGACGGGGTGGGTAAATCGGAGGTTGTCTCATGCCCTATACCCCAGGTTCCGAAGAGGGACTGCCGACGGCGGCACGCCAGCGGCTTATCGAGATGCGCGGCGGCGCGGGCAAGCGTGGCCTGTTCACCAGCGATCTCTCCGTCAATGAGTTTCTGCTTGTACGCGAGGCCGGTTTCGACCCCATCGGCCTAGTCATGGGCAGTTCCATCTATCACATCGGCTTTCAGTTCGCCAACTTCTATCAGAACCAGGAGATGGAGGTGCTGACGCAGGCGATGTACCACGCCCGCGAACTGGCGATGACGCGCATGGAAGAGGAGGCCGATATTCTGGGCGCGGACGGCATCGTGGGCGTGCGGCTCGAAGTGACCCGCTACGAATGGGGCGAGAACCTGGCCGAGTTCATGGCGATCGGCACGGCGATCCGCCACCGGCAGGGCGAACACTATCGCACGCCCGACAACCGCCCCTTCACCTCCGACCTGAGTGGGCAGGACTTCTGGACGCTGCTGCGCGCGGGGTATCGCCCGGTCTCGCTGGTCATGGGAACCTGCGTGTATCATGTGGCGCATCAGGGGCTTCTGCAATCGCTGCGGCAGGTCGGACGCAACGTTGAGATGCAGAACTACACGCAGGCCCTCTACGACGCGCGCGAACTGGCGCTCTCGCGGATGCAGGCGGAGGCGGAAGCGGAGCAGGCCGAGGGCATCGTCGGGGCGCAGGTCAAGGAGAGCAGCCACGGCTGGGGCAGCCATGTGATCGAGTATTTCGCGGTCGGAACGGCGGTGACTTCGATCTCGGAGGAACACAAGATCGCTGAGCCGACGCTGATTCTGCCGCTGACGGACTGACCTAACCCCCCGTCCCCCTTCCCTGGCCTGAACGATAAAAGCGTGTTCAGGCCAGGGAAGGGGGTGTCGGGAGCTTCTTCCGTTGTATCGGGTCATAGCCCGGCCATTTTGCGCACCGTGTCCCAGGCGTACTGCGGCGTGCGGGTCGTGCCGTGTTCCATGCCGATGTCGCCCGCATAACCGACCCGCCGCAGAAAGCGGAAGATGTTGACGTAGTTGGTTTCGCCGCTACCCGGCTCTTTGCGCCCTGGCACGTCTCCGATCTCCAGAAAGCGGACGATGCCTTTCTTCAACCCCTCTTCCAGATTATTGAGCAGGTTGCCCTCGCCAAGCTGGCGGTGGTACATATCGTAGTCCACCTTGACGTGCGGGTGGTCGGCTTCGGCGGCGAAATCGAAGGCTTCGCGCGCCGTCAGCATCGTCATCTGCGGCGACTCCACGCGGTTGAGCGGTTCGAGCGTCAGATAGACGCCGTACTGCTGCGCGACTCCACCCGCCTTCTTCAGCCCGGCGATGATCTGGGCGCGCTGCGTCTCCCACGGAATCTCTTTCTGCCGCTCGCCCACGAACGTGATCAGATTCTCCGCGCCGAAGCGTTTCGCGACCTGACAGACCTCCTCGAAATCCTCCAGAAACGCCTGCTCGTATCCGGTCTTCGTCAGTCCGGTGTTCCAGCCCGTTTTCGGGTTGCCGGAGACGCTGACGCAGCGCAGGCCGTGTTTGTGCTGGGCGTCCAGCATCTTATCCAGGTTCTTGTTCCGCCAGCCCCAGAAGCCATACGCCTTCGCGCCACATCGCGCCGCCTGTTCGATGCGCTCCTCGTAGGGCATCTCGCGCGGAAACATGATCTCCAGATTGATCGCCAGATGGTACTTTGGCGGCGGCAGCGCGTCGGTCGGCTCCGATTCTGCGGCGCTCGCCGCCAGAACCAGGGGAGAGGCAACAGCGGTGGAAAGAAACTGTCGTCGCGTGCTATGCATAGCGTTCTCCTTTACCCTCGTTTGCCCCCTCATCCCCAGCCGAGCGTGATGCGCAGCATCTGCCCGGCTTTGAGCGTCAGAGGGGCGGCAAAGGCGAGTTGCGCGGTCAGGGAATCGGGCGGCACGGTGACATTCACCGGAACGCGCCGCCTGCCGATGGACGCGGTCGCGGTCACGCTCGCTCCTTTTGCCCCGTCGGGCAGCGCGAGATGAAGCTGATTCAGGCGGGCTGCGCCGTAGGCCAGATGCAGCATGTTTTCCTGCGAACGGGCGGCGCGTTTCTGGCTGAACTGTCCCCAGCCCTGCGCCGTCGAGAAGAAGGCGCGGAAGTCGTCGGGACGGAGGCGCGGCGCGAAGCCGAGAATGCCTTTCGGCCCGTGATAGCGATAGCCGGAAGCGGCCAGCAAGACCGACCAGCTTGCCATCGCCCGCCCATAGTGGTCGCTGCACTCGATCTCGTTCCAGGGGTTGCGCTTCACGCCGTCGTAGCGGGCGCGCAGCGCGGCGATCAACTTCAGCGCCTCGTCGGTCATGCCCTCGTACATCAGATGCCCCGCCACCTGATACTCGATGCCCGTCCAGACCTCGTCACAGTAGAGAATGGGCGGCACTTTGTCCGGGCGTCCGCCTCGCGGCCAGGTGCAGCAGACCAGCCCCTGATCCCTGCCGTCCGCAAAGACACGCTGCCCATGATTATCAAACTGCGTGAAGTCCGTGATAAAGTTGTGCTTCAGAACGGCCCGCAACGCCGCCTCCACGCGCTCCGGCGGCAGCAGATAGCCCAGATCAAGCAGGTGCGCCCACCACTGCCCCATGACTTGATCGGAGAGGCAACCGGGGCCGTACTGCGTCGGCGTGGTCAGGTAGTCGGCAAAGACCTGCTGATAGTAGTCGCCGTTCCAGCAGGTCGCGTCCAGGTTCCGGCTGCCCTGCTCGAACAGCGCGCGATACCGCCGCGCCGTCTCCGCCTCGCCCTGCTCCTTCGCCATCTCCTCGGCGGCGCGCAGCGCGACAAGGTACTGCGTCGTGATGAACGAGTTGGGACCGTACACGTCGCAGTCGTAGGTGTTCGGCTGGCGGCCCTCCACCAGGCCGTCGCCGTTCGGGTCGTACTCCCGAATAGCGAACTCCATCGCCCGCTTGATCGCAGGCCAGAACTCGGCCAGGAACGTGCTGTCCACGCTTTGCAGATGCTCGCGGTACGCCTTTGTAATCGTGCTGAGATGCCCGTCGGTGAACGGCTCGGAGGCGCGCGGAGCCTCAAGCGGTAACTGTGTCCGATGCCGCACGCCGCCGTCCTCCTTCAACTGCACCGTTAAATCCGTGCGGCGCACGTCCCGCTCCAGTTCCGGGAACAGCTTCGCAAGCGCCTGAGCGTAGTTGTAGACGTGCGTGCAGTTCATCGGGCAGCAGCCGAGACCCTCATAGGCCATCCAACGCCCATCTTCCAGCCACATCGAGGTCTGGCTGCGCAGCGTGGAGACCTGCGACGAAATGGCATCCCGCACGACATAGGGCAGCGTGCTGTCGAAAAGCGCGTCGTGGTACAGCCGCGTCTCCCGCAGCAGCCGCGCGCCGTTCCTGTGCAGATAGGCCACGACCTCGCCCGCGTTCTTGAACCAGTTGTTGTACTGGTTGCCGAGCCGGTACTTGACCTCATACTCCGGCACAAGCTTGCCGAAGCCGACATCGTAGACCCGGTCGCGATAGCGGTTCGGGAAGTGCCAGCCGAGCAGGAAGGTGACGGTTCGCTCCTCCCCTGGAGCCAGCGTCAGATGCGCCGCCAGTGCGCCGTTCCAGGTCTTGCCGGGCGGAGCCGGTACAGATGGCGTGGCTTCCAGTCTGCCATCCGCCGCGAAATCGTCCCAGAAAGCCTCCAGCGCGTCCCACTGCGCCTTGTGGCTCGCGTCCTCCGCATCCGTCGCCAGCGCCATGCTGCCGAAATAGGGGTGCGTGGAGGCCAGCCCGTTCGCAGGCGTGAAGGTCGTTCCCGCCGCCTCCGCGATCTGCTGGCCCAGGAACGCCAGCCGCTCCTGATGCGCCGTCGGACTGGTCGTGAACCGGTCGTCCAGAGGCTTTCGCAACAGGAGGACGCGCCCTTTGCCGTGCGCCCACGCGACCGTCTCCTCCTGTCCCTCCGGGTTCAGCGTCGGCGGCAGGAACGCCCGCACTCTCTCCTGCGCTTCCGGCGTGAGAACCAATCGCGGCGTGGCGCGGTCGCTGAAATAGATCTCGTCTATATTGATATGGCCCCAGGCGTCCTGCCGCGTGTCCACGATCTCCAGCACGCCCTCCTGCCCGATGAACTCGCGCACGTTCCAGCGTTCGGGATGCAGTTGCTCCTCATTGCGTCCGGTTGCCGTG
>DASRGL010000329.1:0-3216 GCA_035651115.1 Chthonomonadaceae bacterium | reverse complement strand
CTACACCTATGGTTCGGACGGCCTGAGACGGCGGGCAGCGGTGACGGTAGGCGGGAACACGACGACGACCGATTTCATCCTGGACGCTTCGATGCAGGTGCGGGAGAGGAGGAATAGTGCCAACTATGCCACGTATTTGGTCGGACCGAGGGGGCCAGAGTACCGGCGGGATGACGTAGCGGGAACGGTGCGCTGGTATCTGTACGACGGATTGGGCAGTGTGCTGGGGGAGGTTGATCCGAGCGGGAACGTGACGGCGACGCGGAAGTACGATGTGTACGGGAGTGTGCGGGCCAGCACGGGAACGAGTACGAGCAAGCAGAAGTTTGTAGGCAGCCTGGGGCATCCGAGTGACGATGAGACCGGGCTGATCTACATGCGCGCCAGGTATATGGACCCGGTCACGGGGAGGTTTATCAGCCAGGATCCAGCAAAGAATGGAGTAAATTGGTTCTCTTACTGCGGAAACAATCCTGTCAACGCAATTGATCAAACCGGCACGTTTATAACCATTCCAGGACTATTGGGAGCACTTGATTTCTTAAGCAAAATCACTACTGCCATTCAGTTCCTTGGTACAATATACTCGCTATATGCTTTGTTTGAATTTGTTGGGGCAACAGAACAAGCAAAAGATTCCTTACCTGTTGAAGAAGCTTGGGGAGAATTCATGAGCAAATGGTCAACAACCAACGATCCTACTAATTTGTTTGGTTCAGATGCATTGGGGATGTTCGCTACCACAGTAGGAATAATAGCCTCTTATCTCGGAACTTCACTTGCAGGGGTAGGAAAATCAAGAGCAACAACATTAGCACTAATCGGTGCGAACATGGCTATACTAGAATATGGCTATACAGTACGATTAGGCTTCTACATAAATCAAATAGATATGGAGTGAAACATGATACCAGGCAAATACGTATCAGCTAATAGCTCATCTTCATCGCAGCATTCTAGTCTATGGATTGTTGGAGCAGGTATCATCGGCGGTTTGCTCGGCTCACTCATGCTAATAGTATCCCCGAAATTCATCGGCGAGCAGCCTTTCCGTAACTTTTTCCATAGTATTGGAGCCTATCATTGGGGACTTGGCAGCCATATCGGGTTCCTGGTTCTGGTCATTTTTGCAGGAATAGTTACCGACCTCAAAAGTTGGAAAGGAGGACATAGAGCAGGTGCAAGCGTCATTGCACTATTGATCTGGGGCGTGGTCTTTCTGATCTTTAAGAACCAATTCGCACCATTCATTCGGGACAACACGTCTGACATCGCGGCAACCAGAATCGCGTTGTTCAGTCCTGCCGCCGCTTGGGCAGCAGCAAATTTACTAGCAGCAATATTGAAGTAAGCATTTCGCATCGGAGAATTATCCGAGGGGCTTCTCCGGCGTTCCAGCGGGGATAGAGACTCTGTGAGAAAAGAGGCGCGCGAAGCGCAGAATCTGCCGGTTCAGACCGAGACGACGGAGACCGAGGCGCAGGAGACGCAGATCGTCCGCCGCGCGCTGACCTATGCGCCACCGGAGACACTGGAGAAACCGGTCACGCAGCGCGCCCTCCCGAAGACGACACTGCGCCAGAAGCGGGTGCGCGAACTGGCTCGGAAGGCCGGGAAAGCCGCGCACACGGCAGTCTATGGCAGCGAAGGCGCCAATCAGGAGTACGCCGACTTTTGCAGCAATCTGGCTCTGCTGCTGGCTTCTGGTCATCCGCCTGCCGAGGCACTGATCGCGGCCTCGCGTTCGGCCAATCCGAAGCTGCAAAGTCTCTGCGAGAAAGCAGCGGAACGGGCCGCGAGGGGCGAGCCGCTCTCCCGCGCCTTCGCGCCCTGGCAGGAGGAACTGCCGGACGTGTTCGTGCCGGTGCTGGCGGCGGGCGAGGCGTCCGGCACACAGGAAGAGGCGGTGCGCCGATTGGTCGCCATTTTCCAGCAGGGCATCGCACTCAAGCACAAGTTCGAGTACAGCGTGCCGGGCGTGGTATCTTTCGCCAACGCGGGCAGTTCGGAATGGTCGCCGGGGCGCGTGATCGGGACGAAGCCGCGCAACGCTGCCGCCGACTGGCTCTGGACCCGGTTTCCTCTGGTGAGCCTGGCGGTGCGCAGCCTGGCGATGGCGCGCTGGGGACGACAGTTCGCCGCGCTCTGGAACAGCCATGTGCCGATCTCGGAGGCGCTGGAGATTTCGGCGCGCAGCGCGCAGAATGCGGAGTATGCGCAGGCGTTCCGTCTGGCGGCGGAGCGTACCCGGCAGGGCCAATCCTTGAGCCGCAGCCTGGCCGATACGCGCCTGCTGCCCGCCAGCGCGCTGGCTGTTCTGGAAACGGGCGATCTGACCGGCGACTACAGCGACCTGTTGACCGAGTTCGTGGACATCCTGGAAGACGACGCCAAAGAGCGCGCGACCCAACTATTAACCTGGGCGATTATCTCGATTTTTTTGATACCTGCCGCGTTGTCGGCCATTTTCGGGCTGATTTTCGCCTGGATACGCGGGGGATAAGAGGCAACAAGACAGAAGTTCTTTTGCATGAGCGATGCCCTTGGTGAATGACGCGCGCAGCAGGTCAAGGCGTACCGGGAGGCCCTGACGCCTCGGCCTGTCTCCGAACTCAAGCCAGGCTTGACCGATAAGCTGACGCCTGCTCAGTGGAAGGCCGTAGACGCGGCGCAGGCGCGGGAAGAGGCCGAGAGGAGGAAGCATCGGCCTGCGGTGCGGGTGCTGTCCCACAAGGAGATGCGCTCTCTGCGCGGACGCGGCCCCAACCGCAACCGCTATCTGAATGGCATCCTGCCCTGGCAGCGCTCCTTCCGCGATGTCAACCTCTGCACCGGCAACCTGTTCAAGAGTTTTACGGATATTCAGGTCGCGCCTGCCAAGGGGGCGGGCCTGGCCTTGCAGCGTACCTACAACTCGGATGACGACAGAGTGGGGCCGTTCGGAGTGGGCTGGACGCACGCCTACGACATCCGCATGGAGGAGGCGCAGGGCGCGGATGATACGGATTACGACTTGGCCTCCCTCAATCCCGACCTCAACTACTGTGTGAGAGTGGACTTCTTCGGCCACCCGCATAAGAGCGCCTAACAAAACCCTCTGGGGTACACTGTAAGGCATGGCCAAAATCATTCTTTCTGACGCGCTCTGGGCGGAAATCGAACCTATCCTGCCCGAGCAGAAACCCTCTCCTAAAGGCGGCCGACCGCCCATCAGCA
>DASRGL010000328.1:0-7246 GCA_035651115.1 Chthonomonadaceae bacterium | reverse complement strand
CCTCTGCCCAACGACGCCAGCTTCGACGAACTCAACGTCGAGGCGACCCTTCTTGCCAGCTATATCGAGGACGATGTAAAGCAGGCGAAAAAAGGCCGGGGCAGCAGTCAGAATGTCAGCGTCAGCCTGGAGCATGAGGAGATCGCGGAGGTTCTGGAAGAGGTGCAGCATCTCCGGGAGATGAAAGAGGCTGTGCAGGAACACATGCCGGAGTTGCTGGAAACACGCGCGGAGGCGCGCACGGAACTGCTGGCGGAACTTCAGGAGTTGCGCGACCTGCGGGCTTCCATCAGCGAACTGCTGCCCCAACTGGTCAGCGGGCAAAGAGCGGAAGCGGAGCCGGAGACGCGCGCGAAAGACCGGACCGAACTGGAACAGCGTCTTGCAGAGATGGAACGCCGTCTGGCCGAAGCTACCGCGCAGCGGCAAGAACGTTAGCGGCTCAGAGAAGTGGGGCGGGCATCTGCCCGCCCCACTTCTCTCCAGCGTGCCGAGGCAAACTTTTGCTGCTTTTTGCGTCATACTGCAAACTTTTTGGTTCCTCGCGGTATCTCTATCTATGAGAGGGTCTTCCCCACCTGACAATTCCGATGAAAAAAGTCGGACAAAATGCCGCAAATCGGAGAAACCGGGGAACGAACTCCCCGTCTATACTGTTAGAAGTAGTGAATCGCGTGTACGAAAGTGCAGGTAGAACTGTCGGCCTGTCCAGCGCCTTCCCATCATTATTCGCATCATCAGCCGCCGCCGAACGGCCCTCCGGCTCAAATCGTTGCCTTAACGCTGGACTTTTTTATCGTTCTTTCGAGAAATCGCGGGGACAGGATAGCGCAGAGGTTCGTGAACGCCAGGAGAATCGCCTTTCCGCTTTTCGCCCCCACGTCCGAGTCGTCGAGTGTCGGCTCGACCGCTCATCCAGCATTCACAACATTCCTGTACGCCTCTTGCGAGAGGGCGCTTTTTTCGGCCTGACCCTTTCTAACGTCTGATCTAGGGAGTTCTCCGCCTGCTTTCTGCTGACAGGCCCGATTGGATGCGTCACGCCGCCTGCCGCGCGCCATGTCATGGACAGCAGGCCATCCTGTTCCTACAGCGAAGCGGACAGCCATAAAAACGCTTGAGAACTTCCACCCGATGTGCGTTCCGTAAAGAGAACGTGAGTAACAGACCCTCCCATGGGGCCGAAAAAATTCGGCCCCAAATTTTTGTCTCTGCCACCAGCCGGTAGTGTCCCTCTACAGAGTGGATAAAGTCATCGGCGACGCAGCATCAACTCGCTATGGGGACACTACCCACCAGCCTCGATAGCGCGCCTAACGCGCGCCTCTGTCCGCTTCCCCCTGACGGTACTCCGCCGTCACGACCGACGAGAACCCGCCGCGCACATTGAAATCGCCCCGCACCGTCATCTGGCGCGGCTGGCACACGGCCACCAGATCATCGAGAATGCGGTTGATGATCGCCTCATAGAAAATGCCCTGCTGCCGATAAGCGAAGAAATAGAGTTTCAGCGCCTTGAGTTCCAGGCATTTGCGGTCGGGAATATAGTCTATGGTGATCGTCGCAAAGTCCGGCTGGCCTGTCTTCGGACAGACCGACGTGAACTCCGGGCAGGTATGCACGATGCGATAATCGCGTTCCGGGCGCGGGTTGTCGAAGACTTCCAGCAGCGCGACCTGCTGCTCCGGCGTCATCTCATCAAAATAGCTCATTGCCGTTCCTTCATCGGCCCTTCGCCTCGCTCTGCATTAAGGGCAGGCAGCGAGGGCCACGCGAAATTGGTCCTGCATATTATACTGCATGGCGTAACCCCCTTCGCGGAACCTGCGGCGGCGATGGTAGCTATGAAAGACGCTATCGGGCAGATGTCGGCATTGATGTCGGCCAGGGAGGCGGCGCGTTGTCGCTCATTCGTCGTCCCCGCCGAGCCGCGCGTTGTGCAGGACCACCCGAGTCTGCAACACCCTCCATTGCAGCACATTGCGAACGATTTGAGGGTCCCGGACGGCACGGATAAGTTTCCCAGGTCTCAACGGCAGGATTTCCTTTGGGTGCAGGAATCTACGTGAATGGCGGCGGAGCCAGGTTCGGGCGCTCGTCGAAGGAAGTTGCCTGACGGATCAATTCCTATCCTGGGCTAGAATGGCGGAAACCGCGCGGCTGCTGTGAATGACGCGCGCAATTTCAATAGGCCGCGCCGTTGGGTTGTAGACGATGAGATACGAAAAGACGGGCCAGAATTTAACTGGCTCGTCAGTGAGGTCTTCCCGAACGTGACCCGCGCCCGGATTGCGGCTAAGGAATAGGAAGGCGTCTTTGATCTTGTTGAGGGTGGACTGCGCCACGCGCAGACCCGCCTCGCGTTTCAGGTAAGCCCTGATCTCTGTGAGGTCTTCCGCCGCTTTTGGCGCGATTATGTAGCGTCTCATCGGTGCGTTGCTCGCTCCCGTTGGGCTTTCTCTTCCTCGGCGCGAATTTCCTCGTCAAGTTCGGCTTCCATCTGAGCGAAGAAGGCTTCGCCATCAATCCCTTTGCCTTGCCGCAACTCTTCCATGCCCGCCGCGATCTTCTGCCTGATCTCCGCCTTAACCTGGTCGCGCTCCTCCATCAGCCGCAGGGCTTCGCGCACGACTTCGCTGGCGGAGTTGTAGCGTCCGGTCTGCACTTTACGCTGTACCATCTGTTCGAGTTCGGGGGTAAGATGAACGTTCATCGGTGTCCTCTCTATCAATGACTTTCTGCACAGTATCTTACCGCAGCTGTCCAACCTTGTCAAGGTTGGACAGCAGAACGTTCGTCAGAAGCAAGGCGATGGCGGTTGCTTGTACAGGGCCGGGGACATTCTGTCCCCGGCCTTCTATTTAAAGGGCGGCGGAGCCAGGTTCGGGCGCTCGTCGAAGGAGGGCTTGACGGGCGGGTTCTTCTCCAGCAGTTCGAGGATGAGCGCGATACCGCGCTCCATCTGCGGATCGTAGCCGCGCGCATAGTCCTGGGGAGCCACATCTACGTCTATGTCCGGGTCGGTGCCGTAGTTCTCCACCTTCCAGCCCACATCCTGGAACCAGAACGAGAACTCCGGCTGCGTCGTGATGGAGCCGTCGGCCAGGCGATTGCGGGGCGAGATGCCGATGACGCCGCCCCAGGTGCGCTTGCCGATCAGGGGGCCGAGTTTTTGCAGCTTGAAGACGTGGCTGAAGATGTCCCCGTCCGACCCTGCGAACTGATTGGTCAGCGCGACCAGCGGCCCGGCGACCGCGTAGCTCGGATAGGGTTCCGGCTGTCCCCACCGCTGCACGTCGTAACCGATGGGCTTGCGCGCCAGCTTTTCGAGCAGCAGTTGCGAGACATGCCCGCCCCGGTTGAACCGCACGTCTATGATCAGCGCATCATGGGCGACTTCGGCCAGATAGAGGCGGTGGAACTCCGCGTAGCCGTTCGCGCCCATGTCCGGGATATGCACATAGCCGACCCGTCCGCCGGTCGCCTCATGCACGTGCCGCCGGTTGGCCTCGACCCACTCCCGGTAGCGCGCCGGAAACTCCGAGCGCAGCGCCTTCACCGTCACGTCGCGCGTCTTGCCTTCGTCGTCCTCAATGGTCAGCAGCACCTCGCTTCCCGCCTGATGCACCAGCAGTTCCTGCGGCAGCACCTCGCGGGAGAGTCTGCGCCCGTTGATGGCCCGCAGCTTGTCGCCCACCTTTACATTGATGCCCGGATGGTTGAGCGGCGAATCGGCGCGCGCCTCGCCCGGCGCGCCCTGTACGATATGGGTGATGCGGTAGGCTCCGGCGCTCTCATCGAACGCATAGTCCGCGCCGAGGAAACCCTGCGGGTAGGACGGCTCCTGGCGGTAGTCCCCGCCCATCTCGTAGGCGTGCGACGTGCCGAGTTCGCCCTGCATCTCCCAGAGCAGGTCGGAGAGTTCGCCGCGCGTGCCGACCCGCTCGACGAGCGGGGCATAGCGTTCCCAGACGCCAGCCCAGTCCACCTGCGACATATCGGGCGTCCAGAAATATTCGCGCTGCAAGCGCCAGGCTTCCCGCGCCATCTGCTGCCACTCGATGCCCGGCTCGATAGAGACCTTGATGCGCCCCAGGTCCACCCAGCCGCTCTTGCGGCCCGGCTCGCCGTTCTTCTCCTCCGGCGGCTTCTCCCCCGCCTTGACCACGCGCAGCCTGCGCCCGGCGCGATAGGCCAGCGTCTTACCGTCCTGCGAGAGCCGGAAATTGGAGATGCCAGAGATCAGCGTGTCGTGTTTCTGCTCCTTGAAGTCGTAGACCTCCAGCGTGCCTTTGGGCGGCGGCTCCGTCCCGAAGAAGTCGTGGCCGAGCGCGCCCTCGATGGGATAGGAGGTAAAGAGTGCCTTGCCCTTGAGGGCCGCGATCTGCCCATAGACGCCTTCCGGCACGGGGAACGCCACGACGCGCTTGGCGATGCCTTCCAGGTCTATCGTGACCGGCTTGGGCGCGGCCTCGTCCGGCTTCTGCGCCTCGCCGGTAGCCTCCTCTTCCGGCGAGGTCTCGCGGGCCTCCGGTTCCGGTTTCGGCCCCTCCTGGAGCGGGCGCGGCGTCTGCTGGAAGGGCGAGAGTTGATCGGCCTGCAAGGTCAGCAGGAAGGGCCGCATCCCGCGCGGAAATCCCAGATCGAAGTGCAGGTTGTCATAGACCGGATTGAGGTCGCGCTGCGCCAGGAAGTAGAGATACTTGCCTTCCGGGTCGAAGACAGGATCGTAGTCGTGCAAAATCGGCTCGGTGATGGTATGCTTCTCCCCGGTCGTCCGGTCCCACAGCCGGAGTTCGTGAGTATACGAGGAGTTGGCAAAGCCATAGGCGGCCCAGCGGCCATCCGGCGACCAGTCCATTCCCGCGATGCCCCGGTAGTCGCTGCGGTCGGCGACCTGCAGCGTCTTCTCGGCCAGGTCCACGAACAGCAGTTCGTTGCGGTGGTTTGCCAGCAGCAGGTGGTCGTGCGTGGGCGAGACGTGCAGCGCGTAGGGGCGTCCGATGTCCAGCCCTTCCAGGCGCAGCGGTTCCTTCTCCTCATGCGGGTAGTGGATCTCGATGGTGTCCTCGCCGCCGATGTCTGTGACGGTGACGAGGCGCTGCCCGTCGTTGAGCCAGTGGGTCAGGCGGTAGCGCAGGGGCGCGTTTTCGCCGCCCTGCTGCGTGACCGCGCCCTCCCAGTTGCCGAGCGTGAAACTCTTGCCGCGCGTGGTGATCGCCAGCGAGTGGCCCTGCGGGTGCAGCGCGTAGGTCTCCAGGTATTTGGCGGCGTCCACGAATTTGCGCTGCCGGGGGACGCGCGGGCTGTAGTAGGCGACTTCGACACGCGACTCGGTGCTGGTTTTCGGATCGTAGACGTAGAGATCGGCTCCGGCGTGGTAGACGATGCGCTGGCCGTCCGTGGAGGGGAAGCGCACGAAGTAGTCCTGGCGGTGCGTGTGGCGGCGCAGGTCTTCGCCGGAGGGCGTGCAGGAGTAGAGGTTGCCGACGCCCTCATGGTCGGAGAGGAAGAAGATACGCTCGCCGATCCACATCGGGCGGCCTATGTTGCCGTTGAGGGTGAGCAGGCGGCGAAATTCGCCGTTGCCCTCCGCGTCTATCCAGATGTCGCCTGCCGTGCCGCCGCGATAGCGTTTCCAGCGGGCCGGGTCGTTGTTGTTGCGCCCGATGACGATGCGGTTGCCCGCGCTCAGGGAGATACTGACCGCCGGGCCGATGGGCCACCTCTCCGGCAGCCCTCCCTCCGGGCGGACGGCATAGACGACGCCGAGCCGGTCGAACGGCTGCCCCGAATCGCTGGCGAAGAGAATCTGGCTGCCGTCGAGCGTCCAGCCGAGGACGATGCTGTTGACGCCCAGATAGGTGACGCGCCGCACCGGGCCGCCTTCGGCGGGCATGACGTAGACCTCATTATGGCCCTCTTCGCGCCCGGTAAAGGCCAGGGTCGCGCCATCGGGCGAGAAAAACGGATGGCTGATGGTGCCGAGATTGGCCGTGAGACGGCGGGCCACCCCTCCCGCCGCCGGAACCGTCCAGAGATCGTCTTCCGACGTAAAAACAAGCGTATCTTTGTAGATGGCAGGGAAGCGATAGTACCCTGACGTTGCCATAGTCCACTCCTGAATAACAGATATGCCGCGCTTATTCGTCGCCGGGGCGGGCGTTTCCTGCCTCGCCCTCACCCCTAACCCCTCTCCCACAGCGTGGGAGAGGGGAGACGAGAGCGCAGGCTTGTCCCTTCCTTTCCGCTCTGGCACGAGCAGGAGGAAAGGGCAATGCCGAGTGTTTAGCCTTCCCCCTTCTCTCGCAGCGGGAGAGAAGGGGGACGGGGGGATGAGGGCAAACCACAGAGGAATAGCCCTTAGCGAAGTCCAATAGATACGGACACAGAGGGAGGCGAGACGCCGATGTGTCGTCAGTGCGCGCCTCTTCTCCATCGGCCCTCTCTTATCGCACGACCAGGATCGCACTATGAACGCTGTCGTCAAATCGAAAACGCCGACCACACGCCCCCAGCCGCCGGAGGCGATCTCCGCGCCGCCTGCGCCGCGCGAAACGCGGCTGCGCCGCCTCTTCAGCGCCCTGTTCGGGATAGATGTGCGGACGCTGGCGCTCTTCCGCATCGGGATGGGCCTGCTCATCATCGCCGACCTGATCACGCGCGGCGTGGACATGCAGGCGCTCTACACCGAGGCCGGGGTGATGCCGCAAGCGGCTCTTTCCAAATTTTTCAGCACGCACGCCATCTTCTCTCTCCACTTCCTGAACGGCTCGCTCACTGCGCAGGTTATCCTGTTCTGCATCGCCGGGCTGTTTGCGCTGGCGCTTATCATCGGCTACCAGACGCGGTGGGCCGCCTTCGTCTCCTGGGCGCTGATGCTCTCGCTCCAGTCGCGCAATCCCCTGGTTCTGACCGGCGGGGATAATGTGTTTCGCGTCCTGATGTTCTGGAGCCTGTTCCTGCCGCTCGGCGCGTGCTGGTCGCTGGATCGCGCCCTGAGCAAAACGCCGGCGCAGGTTCCGCAGCGGATCGTTTCGATGGGCAGCGCCGGGCTGCTGCTCCAGGTCTGCATCATCTACTGGTTCACGGCGCTGCTGAAATGGGGCGTGACCTGGCACGACAACACGGCGGTCTACTACGCGCTCAGCGTGGATCAGTACGCCAAGCCGCTCGCCTACGCCCTGCTGCCCCATCGCGACCTGCTGCGCTTCCTGACTTTCGTGACCTGGCGTCTGGAGATGTT
>DASRGL010000327.1:0-9717 GCA_035651115.1 Chthonomonadaceae bacterium | reverse complement strand
ATCCGCCAGTCCCAGGCCGAGGAAGCCGTAGAGCAGCAGGCCGTGCATGGCCCAGCGGTGCTTGTTCTTGCGCCAGAGCGAGGCGACCAGCAGGCCGTCCACCACCAGCGCACGGAGCAGAATTCCGACGGCGCGGACGCTTCCGAACTTGCGGATATAGGGCTGAAGCTGCCGCCAGCCCGCGCAGTCCACCCAGTAGGCCAGCACCTTCAGGGCGAGCAGCAGGGCGATAAGCGAGATGATCGAGAAGCCGAGGCCGACATTCCGCACCGAGAGCAGCGCGCCGACCTTGTAGGAGATGGGAATCTGGCTCGGATCGAGCTTCGTTGCCTGGACGAACTGATGGATGGCGGCGATCTCCGTGTCCGGCATCTCGTTGGCGGGAATGGCCGGCATCATCCCTTTGCCGGAGCGGACGATCTTCTGAAACTCGCTGAGCGCCAGCCGGTTGGACGCCAACGGCGGCCCCAGGCCGCCCATCGCCGTCGGCCCATGACAGCCCGCGCAGGACGAGGCCGCCCAGATTTCGCCTGGCGTGTCCGCCGTGTCGGGCGCGAGGGTGGGGGCGGCTTGCTGCACTCTTTGCAGCGGAGGCGAGTGCGTTTCCGGGCGCTGCGCCATTGCGCGCGAGGCCGTGAACAGCAGCGCGGCCAGAAGGAGCGCGCCCAGCGTCTTGCCGGTCTGGAACGCAACGCCCGCCGGAGTCTTCGCGGCGGTCGGAACCGGCTCTGCGGGCGGCAGAGGCGCGGCCGCTTCTTCCTCCGGCGCTGGTTCCGGCGCGGGCGGTTCGGCGGCCCCGCCGAGCGTGCTGACCTGCTGCGCCGCCATCGTGCCGAGATACATGTTGGCCGGTTCCGTGCCGCACTCCGGCAGCAGCTTGAACGGCTCGCGGCCCGTCGCCTCCTCCTGCTCCTCCACATAGCGGGATATCTTGCTGTCCGGGCCGTCCAGGTCGCCGAAGATGCGCGCCGTCGTCGGGCAGGCGACCACGCAGGCCGGTTCCAGGCCGCGATCCACGCGCTGCGCGCAGAACGTGCATTTGCGCGCCACGTTCTCTTTCAGGCGGGGCCGAACGAAGTCCCGCTCATAGGCGCGATCCTCCGGCAGATACCACTGCGTCTTCTCGGTCAGGATGATGTTGCCATAGGGGCAGGCGGAGACGCACGCGCCCGTTCCCCGGCAGCGATCCTGGTCAATCAGCACGATGCCGTCTTCCCGCTTGAAGATGGCCTTGTTCGGGCAGGCTTTCAGGCAGGCCGGGTTCTCGCAGTGGTTGCACAGCACGGGGACATAGATGCGCTTGACGTGCGGGTACATCCCGGCCTCGATGTTCAGCACGCGCGCGAAGAAGACGTCCACCGGCGTGCCGTTCTCCTGCTTGCAGGCGACGGTGCAGGCATCGCACCCGATACAGCGTGTCAGATCAATCAGCATTGCCTTGCGAGCCATCTCAGCCTACCTTTCTGATGTCCACGCGCGTGTCCTTCCAGTGCTGGCCGGGCGCGTAGACAGCGGGCAGATAGTACGCTTCGTGCGTCGGCTTGATGGTCTGGTGCGTATGGACGCTGTGGTACTTGCCTCCGCCCAGGTAGCGATCCCACCAGCCATGATCCACGCACAGCACGCCCGGCTTGATGGCCTCCGTGACGAGCGCCCAGAGCCGGTAGGCCCCATTGGAGTTGAAGATCTCCACCGGATCGCCGTCCCGGATGCCGCGCTGCGCCGCGTCGCGCGGGCTGATCTCCACCAGCGGCTTGCGGTTGATGTTGAGCAGGATGGGATTGTTGCTATGCGTCGAGTGGACGCGCCATTTGGAGTGCGGCGTGACGATGGAGAGCGGCAGCTTCTGATCCTCCGGCGGCAGGAAAGAGAAGGTCGGCTTGTAGAGCGGCAGCGACTCGCCGACCTTCTGATAGATGTCCTCTTCCTTGTAGAACTCCATCCGCCCGGTCTTAAGGAACTCGCGCTGCTGCTCGACCTTGAACGGCAGGGCGCGCGGCGGGAAGGGCTTCTTTTCGAGGAACTGCTCGTCGCAGCCGATCTCCGGGTCGTGGACATTCAGGCGCACCGGGCCTTGCAGCAGCTGTTCGACCGTGATGCCCTCCGTCTCCTTGCCCGCCGTCTCCAGCAGTATCTTGATCGCATCCAGTTCGTGCAGATCGAAATAGGGCGACAGCGTCGGGTCTACGCGCTTGATAAGCTCCTGCACCATCCAGAATTCCGTCTTGCTGTCGAACTGAGGCGGGATGACGGGCTGCTGTATCTGCAAGTAGGGATGGCAGCCGGTTCCCACCAGGTCGTACTTTTCCCAGAAGGTCGGCGCGGGCAGCACGATATCGGCGTACTCGCACGTCGGCGACAGCGAGAAGTCCACCGCGACGAACAGTTCCAGGGCGTCAATGGCGCGCTTCATCGGGCCGGAGAACTCGGTGACGAGCGGATTGGCGTGCGAGACGAACAGCATCTTAAAGCCGTTCTTCGGGAATTTGATCTTGGGATGGATGGTCTCCGTCGGCCTGCCCAGCACGAAGTAGTGCATGGGGACCATGTTGGGCCGCCTGCCTTCGGGGAACCAGAAGCCGCTGATGTCTATGCGGAAATGGTGCTGCCCGGAGTAGATGGTGACGCCGGAGCCGGGAACGCCGTGCGCGCCGGCCAGCGCGCTCAAGAGCAGGACAGAACGGATGGTCAGGTCGCCGTGCAGCCGGTGGTTGAGGCCCATGCCGATGATGATGGAAGCGGGCGGCGTGGTGGCGTACTCGCGGGCGACCTGCCGGATGGTCTCGGCGGGAATATCCGTGATTTTCGCGACGTTCTCCGGGCGGTACTCGTCGCGCATGATGATGTCTTCCAACTGCTGGAAGACGGGCGTGACGCGGACGGTCTTGCCGCCGATCTGAACGTCGTGAAAGCCCCGGAAGGCCGGGCGCACGTCCTCCGGCAGTTCAAGGGTGTCCGAGGGAAGAACATAGAAATCACGCCTGCCCTCATCCCAGACGAGGAACTCGTTCTCTCCGCCGAGGCCGAGATCGGCAGCGCGCAGGCGGTGTCCGTTGTCGGCGCGGATGAGGGTAGCGCAGTCGGTGAAGGTGCGCAGAAACTCCCAGTTGACCAGCCCTTCCTGAATCAGGACATGGCACATCGCCAGCGCCAGCGCGCCGTCGGTTCCGGGATTGACGGGGAGCCAGAGGTCGGCCCCTTTCGCGGTCTGGCTACAGCGCGGGTCTATGCAGACGATCTTGCAGTTGTTCTGCTGCTTGGCCTCTTTGGTCAGGAAGTGGGCGTCGGGGATGCGGGTCTGGAAGACGTTGGCCGACCAGAGGATCGCGTATCTGGCATGGCCCCAGCTTTTCGTCTCGCACTCGACGCTGTCAATGCCGACGGTCTGGGTGAAGCCCATCGAGATGTCGCCATTGTAGTCGTAGGCGGTGGAGAAGGACATGCCGAGCAGGGCGGCCATGCGAATCTGCGCGCCCTTCTGCACGTAGCTGGTTCCGACGACCTGGTTGAAGAGCAGCATACTCTCCGGGCCGTAGGTATCGCGGATATGGATCATCTTGGCCGCGATGGTATCGAGGGCTTCGTCCCAGGTCGCCTCTTTCCACTTGCCCTCGCCGCGCGCGCCCTGCCGAATGAGCGGCATCTTGATCCGATCCGGGCCGTAGATCATGTGGGTCATGGACATCCCGCGCAGGCAGCCGCGCGGATTGTACTCCTGGCACGGGTAATCGGCGGCGGGCTTCAGGTCAATGATCGTGTCGTTGACGACCGTTGCCAGCCAGCCGCACGCGCCCGTGCAGTTGGGGCTGTCGGTCGTCCGCACGACTCTTGCCTCGCCCTGCGGTTCCGGGGACTCTGCTCTTCCCGGCACGGCATATCGTGTTGCCATGCGAAATCCTCCTCGTTTCCCAGATGGCGGTTTGCCGGGTACTGAAAGTACCCGTCTGGAGGGCCTGCGGCCAACCGTCCTTCGGACGGACAAAGCAGTTCGCGTCCGGCAGGACGCTTGGCGGCGCAGCCGCCCCCTAGACGGGTACTTTCAGTACCCGGCAATCGGAACGTTCTGTACCCGGCAAAGCTTACACAGCGACACCGATCTCCGCATCGGTCAGGTAGCAACTGGGGTCGCTGCCGAGCCAGTCGCCGGTGGCGGCCTCGGCGCGCGTGCGCAGGTTGCCGTTGCAGACCGAGAGGAAGCGGCACGCCTGGCAGCGATCCGGCAGATGGGCCTGCCGGTCGCGCAGGATCGCCAGGCGCGCGTCGGTCGCGTCCGCCCAGATGCGGCTGAACGGCTGCTCGCGCACGTTGCCGCAGTCGTAGTGCCAGCTAAACTGGTCGTAGTGGACATTGCCGAGCGGGTCTATGGCCGCGATGTTGCAGCCGGAACGGTTGCCGCCCGTTCCTTCGAGCCGCCGCCGCACGGCTTCGGCCCGTTCCGGGGCGGTCTGCTCCAGATGCAGCAGCACATAGGCGGCGTCCGCATGGTTGTCCACCGTCAGCACCTCCAGCGGCTGCCCCGCCTCGTGACAGGCCCGCGTCCGCGCGAAGATGCGATCCACGATGGCGCGGGTCGCCTCCGAGGTCAGGTCCACCTTCTGCATCCTGCCGCCGCGCCCCGCATAGGCCAGGTGATAGATGCAGAGGCGCTGGACATCGTGTTCGAGGCATAGGTCGAAGATCGCATCCAGGTCGTCCTGGTTGAGCGCGTGGACAGTGAAGCGGACTCCCACGCGGATGCCCCGCGCGCGGCAGCGGTCTATGGCGGCCAGCGTTCCCTCGAACGCCCCGACCTGGCCGCGCAGCTTGTCGTGCCGCGCGCGTATGCCGTCCACGCTGATGCCGACATACTTGAGGCCGAGTCCGGCCAGCAGGTCGGCCATGAAATCGTCTATCAGCAGACCGTTGGTGGAGAGCGTGCAGGTCAGACCGATGGACTGCGCGTAGGCAATCAGCTCCGGCGTATCCGGGCGAACCAGCGGCTCGCCTCCGCTGAAGAGGACGGCGGGAACGTTGAAGGCGCGCAGGTCATCGAGCAGCGCCCGCCCCTCTTCGTGCGTCAGTTCGCCGGGAGCGGGCTGCGCGTTGGCCGAGGCGTAACAGTGGACGCAGCGCAGATTGCAGGCTTTCGTGACGGCCCAGACGACGACGGGGCGCGGCGCGCCCAGGAACGGATCGGCCAGCGCGTCCATCGGGTTGCCATGGCGTCTCTCGATATGACCGTAGCGCAGCCTCTCGTTGCCCGCCTGATGGCCGCAAAGCAGATTACTCACACTGAGCATAATGCACGCTCCTTCCATGCCTGGGGAATATAGACGCAGTCGGGTTCGGCGGCCAGAGGATCGCCCGTGACGCCGTAGGCCCGCGCCCGGCTGCCGCTGCAGATAGCGCGATATTCGCAGTCGCCGCACTTGCCTTTGAGCCGGTCGGGATCGCGCAGCGCCTGGAAGAGCGGCGACTCCTGATAGACCTGCTGGACGGACTCGGCGGGAAACTTGCCGCATCGGATGGGCAGGAAGCCGCTGGGATAGATGCTGCCGGTGTGGCTGATGAACATGACGCCCTTGCCATCGTTGACGCCGATGGGAGCGCGCTGAATGCGCCCTGGCAGGGAGCCGCCGGGCTGGCGCTGGGGGTCGCCCTGGCGCTGAAGCACGAAGCGGCGGTAGTGGTGCGCCTCCGTCGTCTTGATGGCGTAGGGCTGGCGCTGCGCCTGCTCCCAGAGCTGCGCGAACACCTCCTCATACTGCTCCGGCGCGATGCGCTGCTCGGCCCGCCCACGCCCGACCGGGATCAGGAAGAAGACCGACCAGAGGACGATACCGAGCGAAGACAGCATCTCGGCCATCGCCTCGACCTGATGGACGTTGCGCTGCGTGATGGTCGTATTGATCTGGAGAGGCAGCCCGATGGCGCGGGCGTCGGCCAGAATCTCCATCGTGCGCGCGAAACTGCCCGGCACGCCCCGGAAGGCGTCGTGCGTGGCGGCGTCGGCGGCGTCCAGGCTGAGGGCAAGGCGGCTCAGTCCGGCCTCCTGCAGCCCGCGCACGGCCTCTGTCGTCACCAGCGGGGTCGCGGAGGGCGTCATCGCCGCCTGCAGCCCGACGTTCACCGCATGGCGGATGAGCGTGAAGATGTCCTCGCGCTTCATCGGGTCGCCGCCGGTGAAGACCAGCACGGGCCGCTTCGGGAAATCGGCGATCTGCGAGATCAGCGTCTGCGACTGCTGCGATGTCAGTTCCTGCGGATGGCGGCGCGTCTGAGCGCAGGCCCGACAGTGCTTGCAGAGCAGGTCGCAGGCCCGCGTGACCTCGTAGAACACGACGAAGGGGCTGTGCGCGAAATCCGCCTGTGTATAGGGAATAGGTGGGGCCATGTGCGTGACCTCTGGATGTAGTTGTTCACATTATAAGCCGGGCCTCCGGCTCTGTATATCCGCGAAATGGCGGATTGTGGCCCATCTTTTTTCAGCTTGCTGCGCCGGGAACAGAAGTCGGGCGGCTAAATCCACATAAATGGATATTTTTATCCACTAATACAGATATTATATTCCCCGGTACGGCGGGATGTCAAGAGACCCTGCGCCGATTTCGTGAAAATTTTCACTAGAAAGCGTGCAGGACGGGAGCGGCCTCGCCGCCCGAAATTTGGAACGGGAAGCCAAAAAAAACTCTTGACAACGCGACAGAACCTCTTTATAATGACAACGTTATCATTGATAACGTTGTCATTCGGTCGGCGGTGCTGAGGAACAGGACAGTGCGCGTCAGAATCGGCGATGTCGCCAGGCAGGCACAGGTTTCCACGATCACGGCTTCCCGGGCGTTATCCAACCCCGGTCTGGTGACGTCAAAGACCCGCGAAAGGGTGCTGCGCGCCGCCCAGGAACTCGGCTACGTGCCGAACCGGCTGGCGCGCGGACTGCGCAGCGGCAAGACGCACACCGTCGCCGTGCTGACCACCGACACGCAGCAGCGCCTCAACACGCTCAAACTCGACCAGCTCCATCGGGAACTGCTGCGGCACGGCTATCAGACCCTGCTGCTTGTGCAGCAGGCCGGTGAAGAGAACAGTTCTCCCTCTCTGATCGCCGCGTGCCGCGATATGATAGACGGCCTGGTGCTGTGCTGTCTGGAAGGCGGCCCCTCGATGGAGGAGGTCACCAGCCTGAATGCCGCTGGAGTCTCGGTCGTCTCGCTCGAACACCTCTCCGGGCTGGAGATAGATGTCGTCACGGCGGATCGGGCGCACGGCTCCTATATAGCGACGCGCCATCTGCTGGCCCTGGGACATACCGATGTGGCGCTCGGGCAGATCGCGCTGGACAGCGAAGTCGTGGAAAGACGCGCCAGCGGCTACCGACGCGCGATGGAAGAGGCGGGATACACGCCGCGTATCGCGGCGCGGCCCGCCGGAGGCGTCTCCAGTTTCGAGGACGGCTACCGGCTGATGCAGGAGGCGCGCGAGGCCGGTATCCAGCCGAGCGCCTGGCTGTTCTCCGACGACGAGCTGGCTATCGGCGCGATGCGCGCGCTGGAAGATCAGGGGGTGCGCGTGCCGGAAGACGTCGCTATCATCGGCTGGGACAACTCGCCGTTATGCGAGTACATCCGTCCGCGCCTGTCGAGCATTACGCAGCCGGTGCAGGAGACCGTCCGCCGCCTCATTCAACGGCTGCTGGAACGGATGAACGGCCGGGCCGACGCCGCAACGCTCTCGCTCGTGCCGCCGGAACTGGTCGTGCGCGAGTCGTGCGGAACGGGTATGAGACTCTCCTCCTCCCAGTAAACAGGAGGAGGCCATGTTCGGGAAAGGGGGCGTGCCTATGTAGAGGAGAGAGCGATACGCGGCTCGTTTTCCACTCGGTTGGCAATTTTCCAACGTCGGATTTTTCTCTCACGCAATCGGTGTCACGATGCTTCCCGGGCGGCGCTAAGCGCCCACGGAGGAGACAATTCCCAAAGGACATCCACCATGAGAACACACACCATTACGAGAACTCGCAATCAGAGCGGCTTTACCCTGATCGAACTGCTTGTCGTCATCGCGATCATCGCGATACTCGCCGCTATTCTTTTCCCTGTCTTTGCCCAGGCCCGTGACAAGGCGCGCGGCGCAAGCTGCCTCTCCAACACCAAGCAGCAGGCTCTCGCGTTTGCCATGTACACGCAGGATTACGATGAGACCACCGTCCGAACCTATTTTGGCTACTGGGGCATGGCGACCTGCAGCTACCCGAACTGTCCCGCCATCGGGCATTTCCCGTGGCCGAAGCAGCTCTTCCCGTACATCAAGAACAAAGATGTCTTCACCTGCCCCAGCTTCACCAGCGCCAACTGGGACACGCTGAAATGCGCCTACGATCCCGATGGCCTCTGCCGACCGGAATGGGACTTCCCCTCTGTTATCGGCTATGGCCTAAATCCCTATGTGTCCAGCGTCAGCCTGGGCAAGATTCAGGCTCCTGCAGATACCCTGGCTATCGTGGAAACGCGCTACTATCCGCCGGGACATCCTTCCTACAATGGGAGTTGGGGCTGGTATAGCGCGTATGCTCCTGTAGGCGATCCACCGGACTATCCCTGGTCTGTCTGGCTGACGGCGCGCCGCCATCAGGACGGCAACAACTGCTCCTTTGCAGACGGACACTCGAAGTACCAGCGTTTCGACAAGATCACGTCGCACGCGAACCTCTGGATGTGGGACACCACGGGTACTCCGCCCACGCAATAGTCCGCAGTGATCCCAGTGCGGTAATCATGGCTTTCCATGATTACCGCACCGGAATCCTCCTTCCACCGCCGTAGCATTCGATACTGCTCATTGGAGACGCACGATGTATAAGAGGCTTTACGTGTTGTTTGTAGCGGGCTTGTTCGCTCTTTGCCTTTATGGGTGCGGGGGGGAGAAGCCGGATATTGAGAAAGACCATCTTGACCCGCAATCCCTGAAGGCTCTGGAAAACCCGCCACCCGGCGTCCCCGGCGCGCCGCCGAAAGCCGGTACTGCTCCCGGCGCGCCCGCAGGCGCGCAGACAACGCCTGCTTCCACCAATACAGGCGGTCAGTGATTTTACGAAGGAGGCACGACCATGCACCGATGGCGAACGCCGAGAAGCGGCCTCTTACTCCATTGCGGCCTCTGGCTCACGCTCCTTTTGACGGCGCAAGCGGGCGCGGAGACACCGGGAATGCAGCATGATCTGATTACGGATCGTTCGGGCGTAAGCGATTGCGCCGGAACGACCTGCGTGAAGTGGGGCTTTATGTGTTCCATCGCCGCGCGGCACGGCGATACGCTCTATGCCGTCAATTTCACGCGCCCGCCCGATGTCCCGTGGAACGCAAAACTGCCCAACGAGGCTCCCGTCGCCTTCTGGAAGCGCGAACCGGGTGGTTCCTGGACTTCCACGCTGCTCGACAGCCCGGAGCGCACCTATCAGACGCCCTCGCTGCTGCTGGGGCCGGATGGTCGCGCCAACGTCTTCACGCTCAAGGCGGGCGGAGACACGCTCTATTGGTTTCACGGCCAGAACGCGCAGAACACGGAGTTCAAGCGCGTCGGCATCCCGATGGACTGGGGAGCCTACCTCGGCGGCGGGATAGACGCGCGCGGCAACGCCCTCATGGTCTACTGGGCGAACTATCATCCCAAGCCGGGACTGAAAGAGTTCGAGGCGCTGAACGACGGCTACAGCCGCTCGACCATCGGCTACACGCT
>DASRGL010000326.1:0-5021 GCA_035651115.1 Chthonomonadaceae bacterium | reverse complement strand
AGAAGTAGTCCATCGGCGCGGCGGGGCGGCACAGGCCGAAGGAGACGTCTTCGTTGACGAGGAGCGGCACGCGCCCGGAGACGGGATCGCCGGAGGCAGGCAGGTCGTGCGTCTTCAGGTGGCGATGGCGCAGAGGCTCGTCGGGGAGCGTCTCCAGGCGCGCATCGCCGAGCGGCTCGAATCCGGCCACCTGCGTCGGCAGATGGAGATGGTAGAGGATGGAGGCGATGCCGGAAAATCCCTTCGTCCCGAATACCTGTTCGGCATAGAGTTTGCCGTCGGGCTGCCGAAACTGGATATGCCGTTTCGGCGGCACGGCTCCCAATCGTACATAGCGAGGCATGATACACCTCTCTTACAGACTACTTGCGCGTGTATCGGTACACGGCATAGAAAGAAAAGGCCCCCAGAATGTAGAGGACTGTCGGATAGAGCAGGAACAGATGCAGCGGGTAGGTCGCTCTGCCGGGAACGACGCCCCGGCTGTCTACGGGAACGGGCGTAGAGAATCCCTGCGCCAGGCCCAGGCGGAAGGGCCGAAAGCCGAGGTAGGTTCCGACGGTGAAGCAGGCGATGCCGATGAGGACCAGCGCGGCCAGCGCCAGAGGGCTGACGTCCTCTATCTCGAAGAGACTCTGCCGCTGCTGCCGCTCCCGAACAATCGCCTGGCTGAAGTCTTCGTTATCAATGCGGTCGCGCAGGGCGCGGGCCATCATGTTGGCGGGTTCCAGCTTGAGGATCTCTTCGGCGATCTGCCGCGCCTCCTCGCGCTGCCCGGCCCGGAGCAGTTCATGCGCCTGTTCCAGCCGTTGATCGAATTTGCTGCTTTTCGTCTGCATTTATGCCTCCGTCACCGTATTTTCCAGTACGCCTAAACCATCTATCTCCAATCGAACCACGTCGCCGGGCTGGAGCCAGGGATAGGTTCCTTCCGGGAACTCGGTAAGACAGCCGGTGCCGACCGTGCCGGAGCCGATCAGGTCGCCCGGTTTCAGGGTCGTGTTACGCGAGGCATGGGCAATCAGTTCCGCGAATGTCCAGTGCATCTCCTTTGCGTTGCCTCTGGAGATCTCTTTGCCGTTCACGCAGGCGGTCATGGTCAGGTCGTAGCGTCTGCCCCGACTGCGATCCGGCAACACATACGGTTCCAGTTCATCGGGCGTGACAAGGAACGGGCCGATGCTGGTGGCGAAATCCTTGCCTTTGGCCGGGCCAAGCCCGACTTTCATCTCGTGGCGCTGGATGTCCCGCGCGCTCCAGTCGTTGAGGATGGTGAACCCGGCGATATAGTCGTCGGCCTCCGCGACGGGAATATCCCCGCCCTCCTTCCCGACGACGACGGCGATCTCCAGTTCATAGTCCAGTTCGTTCGTCTCCGGCGGCTTGCGTATCGGCGCGTTCGGCCCGACGATGCTGGCTGTGTTCGAGAAATAGAAGGCGGGCGCGTCGTACCATTCGGGAACCATCTCCAGGCCGCGCCGCTTCCGTGCATTCCGCACATGCGCCTCGAACGCATAGAAATCGCGGAAGGAGGGAAAATTATCAGGTACAGGCAGCTTCAACTCTTCTTCCGATATTCTCGTCGGGCCATCTTACCGGGCATTGAAATACCCGTCTGGGAGGCGCTGCGCGCCAACCGTCCTGCGGACGGGAAATTCAGTTTTGTGGCGCAGTTCGCGGCTTGTATTCTTCGTCAACCTCTTCCCATAATGCATGAACCGAGCCATCCGCATGATGTTGCTTCTGGTTCTCGACGTAGGCGATGACGTGTTTGACTTGATTGATGATGGCCCGGCGAAGATGGCCCGATGATTACAGTGTTCCTCGGAGAGCCTGTTCGCGCTCGATGGCCTCGAAGAGCGCTTTGAAGTTGCCCTTGCCGAAGCTGCGCGATCCGCACCGCTCGATGATCTCGAAGAAGAGCGTCGGGCGGTCTTCCACCGGCTTGGTAAAAATTTGCAGCAGATAGCCCTCGTCGTCGCGGTCTACCAGGATGCCGAGTTCGGCCAGCGTCTTCAGGTCTTCCTTGATGTTGCCGACCCGCTCCGGCAGCATCTCATAGTAGGTCTGCGGGACGCGCAGGAACGAGACATCGTTGTGGCGGAGCGCGCGCACCGTCTTGATGATGTCGTCGGTCGCCAGCGCGATATGCTGCACGCCCGGCCCGCCGTAGAACTCCAGATACTCCTCGATCTGGGACTTTTTGCGCCCTTCCGCCGGTTCATTGATGGGAAACTTGATGCGCCCGTGTCCGCCCTGCACTACCTTCGACATCAGCGCCGTGTACTCCGTGCTGATGTCCTTGTCGTCGAAGTGGACGAGCTGCGAGAAGCCCATCACCTGCTCATAGAAATGCACCCAGGCGTTCATCTCGCCCTCGCCCACATTGCCGACGATATGATCTATGGTCGTCAGGCCGGCAGGATGGAAGGTGCGCGGGCTGTAGCGTTCCGGGTCGAGCGGCTCGTAGCCCGGCGCGAAGACGCCCCTATAGCGGTCGCGGTTGACGAAGCTGTGGGTCGTGTCGCCATAGGCGCGGATCGTGGCGAACTCGTAGACGCCCTGCCGGTCTTCCAGGCGCGTCGGAGGCGTGACGCCGACGGCCCCGCGCGCGGTCGCCGTCTCGTAGGCCGCCGTCACGTCGTCCACCTCCATCGCGATGTCCTGCACGCCGTCGCCATGCAGCACGAGCCGCCGGTTCTCCGGGTGGTCGGCGCTCAGAGGCGAGGCGAGGACGAACGCGATGTCGCCCTGACGCAGCACGTAGCCCGCCTCATGGCGCAGCCCCGTCTCCAGCCCTGCGTAGGCGATCACGTCGAATCCGAAAGCGTTGCGATAGAAGTAGGCGGACTGGCGCGCGTTGCCGACGAAGAAACGCACATGGTCTATGCGGCGCAGCGGCAGAACATCCTCGGTCATCTCCAGCCTCCTTACCCTGGTGTGCGCGCCCGCTCCAGCCCTTCCAGTCTCCGGTAGGGAAAGCGCACAACACTACCTTATTATACGTAAGGTCTCTCGATTTTCCTGCACGGATTTTTGGCTCGCCCCTGTCCTCCCCAGTGATCCTGCGCGCGACCGGGGTCGCCAGGGCCATCTCGAATTGTTTCGGAATCAGATGGCCCTTAGAGTGGGGATGGGAGGTGGGCCAACTTCCGGAGTCACAATCCGCCGTTTAGCGGATGTCTGTTCGACGCGCCGCTACTATAATTCAGGATAGAAGCTACAGTCGAAGGGGTGGCACAAGGCAATGAGCCTGATATGCGACGGACAACAGATACTCTGCGATGGGGACAAGTGCAAAGCGACGGCTCACCTGCCGGTCGCGCTGCGCCCCATGCTGACCCTGCGGGGAGAGCCGGAAACACAGACCACAGCAGGCTGGCTGTTCGTGGGGAACCGGGGAGCATGGCAGCACTTCTGTCCGCGCTGCGCCACCCGGTATCTGCGGGTTCTTTCCCAAACTCCGTTGCTCGATCTTGGAGCGCCCCGGTAGCGAACCTTCTTTTCGGCAGAACCAGACGGTTCTGGGGAGAGAAGAGACGGATTGCGCGCTTCATCCTTCACCAAGTAAGGAGACAGAACCATGCGCACCCGAAAAGAGCGCGAACTGTTAGCGGGAGAACTGTTCACCGCGGGAGAATGCGTGCCGCCGGGCCTCTACCGGCAGATCGGCACCGAACGCGAAGTCTATTTCGAGCAGGAGGACATTCTTCCCGGCAGTCTGGATGGGCGCGTCGCCTGCTATGAGCGGATACAGCACACCTGGAGGCAGCTAAAGCAGTGTCGCGCGCGCGAACGATCCAGCGCCCCGGCACCCCGCGATAGACACGGAGCTGTCTAACAATCTACAACGATCCCCACCTGGGAAACGCGCCATCCGTCATCCTGGCGTCAGAAGGCGCCAGGCCGTATCAAGAAAGGAGTCGAAAACCATGTCAGCGACCAACGAGAAAAGCGCCGTTCCGGCCCGCCCCACCGAGGGCCACGTCACGCGCTGGAGTCCCATGGATGAGTTGACGGAACTCCGCCGACACATGGACGACCTGTTCAGCCGGATGTTCGGCTATACGCCTCTGTCAAGACTGCTTCCGGGCGAAGAGCCGACCTTCGAGCCGCAGGTAGACCTGTATGAGACCGAGGACAAACTGGTGGTCTGCGCGACCATCCCCGGCTTTGCGCCGGAGGACATCCACATCGAAGCGGCTCAGAACGCCGTGACCATCTACGGGGAGCGCAAACCGCTGTATGAGAGCGAGAAGACGGTGGCGCATCGCCGCAGTGGGCTGGACACCTCCAGTTCCTTCCGCATCAGCTACACGCTGCCGAAGGAGATTGACCCGAACAAGGTGCGCGCGACCTATGACAAAGGCGTGTTGCAGGTCGAGATGCCCAAGACCGAGCAGGCGCGCACCAAGATAGTGAAGGTCAACGTCACACCCGCCAAGTAGCGGCGCGTCCCCAGGCGCGGTCCGCTCTGAAATTCGCTGCGCCTCCGTTTGCTCTCCTCAAGGGGGCGTAAGCGTGACTCCCGTCCCCTTCTTGTGAAAAGAAGGGGACGGAGAGGACGAGAAACCCGTAATGAAAACAGAGTATCCAGATGAGGAGGCCTGAAATGTTCAAACGTATCGTTGTCTGCTCGGATGGTTCGGATAATGCCCTGAGAGCGGCGCGCACGGCGGCAGAGATCGCCGCGAAGTTCGATGCCGATATTGTTCTGCTCAACGTTTTCGATCCGGCGTTTGCCACCGTGCCGTTCGTCGGCGCGCCGGAAGCCGCCCCTTCCGCCGAAATCTCCCTCCGCTACGCCGAAGAAGCCCAGAAGATCATCGCGGAGCGCACCGGCAAAGTATTGCAGGAAGTCGGGGTGCGCTACAAGTCGCGCTGCGAGTTCGGCCATCCGGTGGATAAGATCGTGAGTGTGGCGGAAGAGGAACAGGCCGACCTGATCGTGCTGGGCAGTCGCGGGCTGGGCGGATTTCAGCGGTTCCTGCTCGGCAGCGTCTCGGATGGCGTCCTGCATC
>DASRGL010000325.1:0-10229 GCA_035651115.1 Chthonomonadaceae bacterium | reverse complement strand
AGGGCCGCGCCTTCTGGACAGGGCTGCTCGCCGTGACGCTCAACGCCTACAACCGCGCAAAGACGATCAATCCGTTCCTGGATTTCGGCCTGCAGGCTCCCGAAGAGACGGACGGCAAATCCGCGCTGATTCTGGATGCCGGAGTCGCGTTCCTCGTGGGGCGCAATGTGCAGCTCGATCTCAGCGCCGGAACAGGCATAGAAGGGCGCACGCCCCCGCATCCGTTTCTGGCCGGTGGGGTGAGCGTGCGCTTCTGACGTTGCCGGGCAACGCAGGTTTCGTGAGAGGTGGGCGATTTCCGGCTTCCGGAAGGGCTTCAACTGCCGAAGGCGGCGCGGACGCGCAGGCCGTCGCTGACCTGAAGGGTCAGGTCGCGCAGGCGGACATCTCCGAGCGAGAAGGCCATCAGGGGCAACTGCCGGCCCTCGAACTTCTGCAGGTGCGGCGTGATGAATCCGCAGGCCATCGCCCCGATCATCCCCTCTCCGTCGCAGGTCAGCCCGGATATCTGCGCGTTCAGTTCGTCGTCCACATCGAGCCGTCCCTTGACCCGGATCGTCGCGCCGAGAAAGCCCTTGCGCGCCCGAACCCGCAAGTCCACGCCGACGGAGCGGCTGCCCTGAGACGTCAGAGTAAGCTGGGTCTGCTCGACGGCGATGCCCTGGCTCTTCGCGGCAGCGCGGGCGCCGGCCAGCAGCAGCGCCTCGATGTCCGCTTTGGAGATCGCGGCCTCGACCCGCCCTTCCTGTGCCTCCGTGAGCGTCAGCAGGGGACGGCCCTCGATGTCGCGGTCGAAGGCGAAGCGCGCATCTCGCGCCGCCAGCGCCAGGGTCAGCGCCGCCTCCTGGTAGCGGATCGGGTTCCCGGCGATCTGGAGGCACTCCACCGTGATGCCGGGCTGCGGGTTGCCCACGCCTACGGGCCGGAGCGACTTGCGGCCCGGCTCCACGACCGCTCCGTTCAGGTCCACCCGAATCCGCTCCACAGCCGGGTACGCTCCGCCCTGTACAATGACGATGGGCTTGTCCGGCGGCAGCCGGAGCAGACCGGCAAACGACTCGGTCAGCGCGCCGCGCAACTGCTTTGCATTGGCCGGAAAATCGCGGCCTCCGAGATGAAACATGGTCTTTTCCTCCTATGCCTCCGGCCTCTTCGGGAGCGTTCCGGCGCGGCAAAGCGCGGCTGTCAGCCCCCGTTTCGGCTCGAGGCGGGCTTGGTTGCTGTGAAGAGAGAGGAACGCGGCCCTGCTGCGGCCCCCTGCTGGAACCGGATCGGCACCGCGTTCCCCGGCGAACTCCCTCAGTAGTCGTAGACGTCTATCCAGGTGCCGTCCGAGGTCTCACCGGACCCGGCCCAGTGGCCGAACCGGACCCCTTCCGAGGCAGCAGCGTGCGCGGCCTGCGCCGAGTCTGTCGCGCTCTGAAGCGCCTCGCCATGTCCCAGGAGGGCGTGCAGGTCGGCGTCGGAAAGCGTGCTGATGTCAACGCCGCTGGCGGCGAGAGCCTGCGCCGTATCGGCAGGCAGAGAGGTGGCGGCATCCCCGGTGTGGTCGGCGTGCGCGCCGCCCATCAGATCGTGCAGAAACTGGCCGATGGCTTCGAGGTGAAACATGGTTTTCTCCTTGTGCGTCGTTTGTGTCGTTGCGATCTGAGGCTCTGCGCTGGCAGAGCCAGGGTAGGGAAGGGAGGCCGGGCCGCGCGCCGCCGGGATACGGTCGTTTTGGCGCGGCAGGCTCCGGTCTGTCGGATTCAGGGCCGACACAGGATCGAGGAGCGTCGTCCTTAAGCCTGCGTCTGGCGGCTCTGCTGTTTGTGGGCGGCAAATCGCTCGCGCATCATCCGCCCTAGCTCCCGGCTATCGCGCACGCCTTTGAAGTAGGATTTGGCGCATCCCCCGACGGCGTAAGCCAGCGAGGCGGAGATCGTCGCATCCAGAGCGACTGCGCTCGCGTGTCCGATGAGCGTACTCGACATCAGCGCGGCAAGCACTTTGCTGCCGACGTTGAGGGCGCAAAAGGTCAGACCTGCGGCGCGAAAGAACTGGACGATCAGCTCCCAGGCTTCGTCTTTGGTGAGCTTGATGCCGTAGCAGTTGCCGATGCGGATGACGCCCGCGCCCATTGCGGTCGCGACGAGCGCCCAGTTGACATGGGCGGGGATGACGGCGGCCCCGACCATGCCTTTGACCATCGTGGCGATGACCTTGTCCGCCTGGGCGTCCGCCTGCTGTTGCGTGCTTTCCATCGTTGGCTCTCCTTGTCTCCGGTCGCGCGAGCGAATCACATGCATTCGAAGTGGCTGTGCGCTATCGGACCGTCACGCGGCCAGGGTAGTTCTCTGTAGAGGGCTGAGATCGCGGAAATACTCGATCATCATGGTTCCGAGCGTGCGGGTCACCCAGCGGGCGATAAAGCCTTTGGCGATCCAGCCCAGGACGGGAATGGCGCTCAGGCATTCGGAGGTCCACTTGGCCGTCAGCGCGCCGCCGATGGCCGTGATGATCGAATCGCGGTTGTAGTCGTATACTTCGAACTCCTGGGCGATGCGATTGATCATGGCCCAGTCTGCCGCGCCGAGTACCAGGCTGCCGCCGGGCATCCAGCCGCAGAAGAGGGCTTTCTTGGCCCACTGGTCTACGATCTCGCGGGCGCGCAGTTCAGCGATAGAGAGAGGGGTCATCGCGGTCTCCTTGTTTTCCGACACAGGGCGGCTCGGATCGCCGGGCTTCCAGGCAGGGAGGCCACCACAGGGGCCGCCGTCTCTGTGTGCGTGATGGCCCTATTATAAAGCGGCGCAAGGCGACCTTCCGTGACCGCGCGCACGCCAAAGTGTGATCTGCATCACCCTGGCAAAAAAGCGCCTTCCCGTCCGATTCCGAATCGGCTTCTTCCGGGGTTTTGGTTCTGTCTTGGCAGCGAGCGCGGGGGAGACATCCTGCCAGCACGTCCGGCGTGAGGAGGGGCGACTTGAAACAAGGAGGCGGCCCGCGAGACTGCCCCCTCCTTCCTGTCGGTCCGAGTGAGCGTACTGTCGTGCTATTTAGCGCAAAAAGAAAGCTGCATTAGGGCAAAATAGGGTATGATTTCTTAACAGTCTGCCGGATCGCATTACGGTGGTTGGCGCGTTCCTACGCCTCGGAGAAGGGACTAGGGGCCGCGTCTGCTTCGCGGTTCGATTCTATGCAGCGTTCTGACAGAGATGGAGTATGGCGCAGGAGCGAGCAATGGAACCGAGGCGGTTTTGGGTCCGGGAGCCTTTCAGTGGCATTTCGCATCTGGTCGGCGCGATTCTCTCCGTTGTCGGGTTCATGGCGCTGCTGATATTGGCGCGCGGCAAGCCCCTGCATACCGTCGGCTTTGCCATATACGGCGTGAGCCTGATCCTGCTCTATTCGGCCAGCGCGCTGTATCACAGTCTTCCCGTCTCCGAGCGTCACCTGGACGGCCTGCAGCGCCTGGATCATAGCGCGATTTTTCTGCTGATTGCCGGAACCTATGCGCCCGTGTGCCTTGTCCTCCTGCGTGGCGCGTGGGGATGGAGCCTTCTCACTGCCGAATACGTGTTGGCGGCTCTGGGCATCGTGTCGGTGATCGCTTTCAAAAGCAGACCGGACTGGCTGCGGGTGGTTCTCTATCTGGGCATGGGCTGGCTGGCCCTGATCGCGCTGCCCGCTTTGCAGGCGATCTTGTCCGGCGCAGCGATGGCCTGGCTGCTCGGCGGCGGGATTCTCTATACGCTGGGAACGGTGGTCTACGCTACCGATCGGCCTCGTCTGTGGCCGGGCAGATTCGGCCCGCATGACCTGTGGCATCTCTTCGTCATGGGAGGCAGCGCGTGCCACTTTGCCCTGATGTTGTCTATCGTCTCAGCTGGTTGAAACGAGCGTCATCGCCACTTTCTTTATTTTTTGCACCGGAATCGCGGATTCTGTGGTATAATAGGCTATCTGTTCGACGACACAAAGTTTAGATTGATCCTCTCTGGATGTCACTCCTGAAACGGCTCTTGTTCGGCCCTTCCATCTGTGCATTCTCCAGGCTCCTTCTCACTTTCCTGCCGCTCGTTTCGGATGGTGAAGATAACAACAGGCTTCACCCACTCTGCTGTCGCTTGCAGCGACGCATGTTTCCCTATGGGAAAGAAGAAAGGAGCCATTCAGAATGGCAAAGCGTATCTACGTGGGCGGACTGCCCTATTCGACCGTCGAGGAAGACCTGGAGAACCTGTTCAAGGCGTCGGGAACCGTCACTTCCGTCGCGGTGATTACCGACAAGTATACCGGCCAGTCCAAAGGGTTTGGATTTGTCGAGATGTCCAGTGATGCGGAAGCGCAGGCGGCCATCAATACCTTGAACGGGACGATGATGGGCGGGCGCTCGCTGACAGTGAACGAGGCCAAGCCGCGCGAGGAACACGCCTCCGGCAGCGGCGGCAACCGGGGCGGTTACTCTGGCGGTCGCCGAAATGATCGCGGCAGTCGCTGGTAGTTTCCGTTCTGCTCGTTGGAAGAGGCTGGTGGCACGCGCCACCAGCCTCTTCTTTTTTTCCGCTTGGTTGCCTCCTGCAAGGGAGTTGGAAATGGCGCGACGGAGGTCGGATCGCTGTGCTTTTTACGGAGGACGGAACAGAACGCGCAGTCGCTGTGGCAAAGCAAGGGAACCTTTAGAGCGGCTTCCTCGTCTGCTTCGAGTACGTTCCCGGTTTCGTATCGGAAGCGAACCAGAGACAGGAACCATCCTGGCACACTCCGCGCGAGGAGTTTCAACCCAAAACGAGGAGGCAACCAATGACCCTGCCGCTCCTTCCGAGCTTTGTCATTGCCGGTTTTGAATGCTCCACCCCGATCAATCGTGACCTGCGCCGCATAGATGAACTCGCCCTCACTCAGCATGACCGCCACGTTCGAGAAGACTATCGCCGCCTGCGCGAACTCGGCATCTGCGCCGCCCGCGATGGCGTGCGCTGGAACCTGATTGACCAGGGCGGGCGACTGGATTTCTCCTCCGTGCTGCCGTTTGTCGTCGCGGCGGAGGCGGAGGGCATCACCGTTATCTGGGATCTGTTCCACTACGGCTATCCCGACGACCTGGACATCTTCAGCGACGATTTTATCGTCCGGTTTGCCGATTACGCCTACGCCTTTGCGCGTCTCATCGCCCGCCGCAGTGACGCGGTTCCCTTCTACACCCCGGTCAACGAGATCAGCTATTTCGCCTGGGCCGCCGGGGATGAGGCACTATTTGCCCCGCACGCGCGCGGGCGCGGCCCCGAACTCAAGCGGCAGTTGGCCCGCGCCGCCATTGCGGGCATGGACGCGATCCTGGCCGTAGACGCCCGCGCTCGCTTCGTCCACTGCGAGCCGCTCTGCCGCGTCGTCGCCCCGCTGGACGCGCCGCATCTGGCCGGGGAAGCCGACTATTTCAACACACACTGTGTCCATGAAGCCTGGGATATGCTGGGCGGCATCGCAGCGCCCGAACTCGGCGGCAGCCCGCGCCATCTGGATATTTTAGGGGTCAACTACTACGGGTACAATCAGTGGGAACACCAGCGCCCGGAGCGCGTGCTGGCCCCGAACGACCCGCGCCGTCTGCCCCTCTCCGAACTGCTGCGCCAACTGCACGCGCGCTACGACCGGCCCCTGCTGATCTCGGAGACCTCCAGTCATGGAGAGTTCCGCCCCAGTTGGCTGCGGGAAACGGGAGAGGAGTGCCTGCGCGCCCTCGCGTCCGGCGTGGACCTGCACGGACTCTGCCTCTATCCCATCGTAGATATGTTCGACTGGCACGACTTTCGGGAGCCGCTCGGCATGGGCCTCTGGGAACTCTGCCCCGCCGAACACGATGCCGAGTGCCTGGAACGCCTCCTGCATGAGCCAACGGTCGTCGAACTGCGCCGCCTGCAGGCCCGCGTCGACTCGTTAGTTGCGCATCGCCGCGTCCATCGGCTATCCGGGCGCGCGCAGGACACTGTGAAGACTTGACCCTCATGGGGGACAGGGGGGGCTGGATCATGGCTCTTCTCGCGCTGCCTTCGACCGCGCCGGGAGCGACCGATTTCCTCTGGGCGACCGGCATCGAAGACACCTTCATCAGCCAGCCGGATCGCCGCACCGGGCGCATCCTGGACGAGTACGCGCTGACACAGCACTACGCACAGTGGGACGCAGACCTGGCTCTTATCGCCGCGCTTGGCGTGCCGACCGCGCGCTACGGCATTCCCTGGTATCGGGTCGAGCCGCGCCCCGGAGAGTTCGACTGGGCCTGGTCCGACCGCGTGCTGGAGACGCTGGTCAACCGGCACCGGATCGAGCCGATCATAGACCTGGTGCATTACGGCACGCCGGGCTGGCTGGAAGGCTCCTTCCTCAACCCGGACTATCCTGCCCGCGTCGCCGCGTATGCCCGCGCGTTCGCTGCGCGCTATAAGGGGCTGTGTTCCTGGTACACGCCGCTCAACGAGCCGCGCATCCACGCCTGGTATGCCGCGCGCCTGGGCTGGTGGCCGCCTTATCGCCGCACGTGGGGCGACTTCGCGCGGGCGCTGGTCGCGCTGTCACGAGGCATCGTAGAAACGCAGCGCGCGGTGCGGGAGGTCGAGCCGGACGCCGTCTTTGTCCATGTAGACGCGACCGATCTCTATCATGCGGAAGAGGAGGCGTTGGCGGAGGAGACCGCGCTGCGGCAGGAGATCGTCTTCTGCGCGCTCGATCTGGCGCTAGGGCGCATAGGGGAGGCGCACCCGCTCTACGGCTGGCTGCGCCGACACGGGATTTCGCGCGAAACCTTAGAATGGTTTTGCCGACAGGAGACAAAACCGGATATTATAGGGTACAACATATATCCGATGTTCAGCGCAAAATATGTCGGGCGCGCGGCCGGCGGCGGCGTGCAGGTCAAGATCAAAGCCTGCTGGACAGAGACCTTCACGGCGCTGACCCGGATGTACGCGCAGCGATATGGCCTGCCGGTGATGTGTACGGAGACGGCGAGCAATGGCCCGCCCTGGAAGCGTATCCGCTGGATCGAGGAGACGGCGCAGCAGGTCAACCGCTTGCGCGCGGAGGGCGTTCCGGTCGTCGGCTACACCTACTGGCCGCTGTTCTCGCTGGTCGGCTGGGCCTATCAGCGGAGTCGCCTGCCGCTAGAGAACTACCTGATTGACATGGGACTGTGGGACTTGCGCCCCGATCCGAACCGCCCGGACATCCTGCTGCGCCAGCCGACGCCCGCAGTCGAGGCATATCGTAAGATCGTCGTCGCGCCCGTCGCGCCACTCGGCGCACCGGACGCCGCCCGCGCGCCGGGCCTCGCGTGATCTCATCCGCAAGAATTTCGCAAGCATAGGAAAAGACCGTCTTGCTGCCACTCTGGATTCTCTGGGTTCTGCTGGGAGCCGGTGTCGCTGCGGCAGCGACCTGGCTTGTCGGCGGTTCCGTCGCCCTCGCCTACTTTTCCACGCATCCCCCGCGCCGCCGCCCGAAGCAGACGCCCGCCGCCTTCGGCGCGGCATTTGAAGACGTCCGGTTTCCCTCTGCGGATGGCGTGATGCTCTCCGGTTGGTATGTGCCTGCCCGGAAGACCGAGCAAGAAGGGGACAGGCCGCCGGGCGCGGTGATTCTCTGTCACGGCATGATGGCGAACCGGGCGGAGGTGCTGCCCTGGGCCGCGCCTCTGTGGGAGCGCGGGTACGCGCTGCTGATGTTCGACTTTCGCGCTTTAGGCGAGAGCGGCGGCGACCGATGCACGGCGGGGTATTCCGAGCCGCAAGACCTGCGCGGCGCAGTGGACTATCTGGCTTCCCGCCCCGACATGGCCGACGTGCCTATTGGGGTCTTCGGCTTCTCGATGGGCGGCGTCGCGGCGATTCTGGCGGCGGCGGACGATCCGCGCATTCAGGCGGTCGCGACGCATGGCGCGTTCGCCACGCTGGATCGGGCGCTGGCGCAGCGGTGTCGGCATCACTTCTGGCTGTTCGGGCCGGTCGTCGCCTGGGCAACGCGCACCGTGAGCCAGAAAGCGCGTTGGTTCACCATGTCGCCCTCCGCCGTCGCGCCCATCAACGCCATCTCCCGCCTGACGCCGCGCCCTCTCCTGCTGCTGCACGGCGGGCGCGATCCCATCGTCCACCCCGCCGACGCCCGCGACCTGCATGACGCCGCCGCGCATCCCAAGCATCTGGTGATCCTGCCGCGTTCCGGCCATAAGCGCATCCATGCGACGGTGCGCGATCAGGCGCGGGAGCAGTTGGCCCGGTTCTTCTGCGAGAACCTGAATGCGACCCGCCTGGCCGCGATAACGGATGGCAACCAGCGTCGCCATAGGCGTGATGACGAGCCAGTAAAAAACTAAAGCTTGCCCCGGCGGTTGAAATGACATACCGTCTGAACTGGGATTAGACTGTCTGAACTGGGATTTATGGGATTAGGGGATGGACTGTGATGCAGCCTGGTCTAATCACAGTCCATCCGTTAATCCGACAAATCCCAGTTCAGACAGTCATTCGCCGGGCCGTAAAGTGATAGGCAGGAACCTTGCAGAAGACAGTGGAATAGAGAGGCGCGCAGTTCTCCGCGTAGTCTTGCAAAGGAGGGACGGACGCCGTATGCCGTGGCGAATCACGTTCTCCCTGCTTATGGTTGGCATTCTTATCGGGGGCGGCTCGCTGGTGATCGCCGCGCCTCCCCAGCAGAAACCCGGCAAACCGACCCCGCTCCCGAAGGCGAAGCCGTCTCCTCCCCCTTCGCTGCCGCAAAACCCCCTCCCGTCGCTGCTTCAGACCGGCCCGCTCCTCCCGGTTCCGCTGCCGAAGCCGCCGGTTCCCACGCGCTCCATGCTCTACGGCGTCAACGTCGTCTGGGGCATGAATGGCAGCGACACCGGATGGGAGGCGGGGAACAGCGCGAAGGCAAAGCGGCTTGTCGCGTTGATGAAGGCGGCGGGCGTCACCAATACCCGCGTTGGAATCGGGTGGGGCGATGTGGAGCGTGAGCGCGGCAAACTCGACTGGCGCGGCCCGGATAAGCGGCTCCGCTTCATCAAGAGCCAGGGCTTCGTTATCACCGGCGTCGTCGCCAGCATTCCCGACTGGGCCAACGATCCCGATCCTGCCGTCCGCGCGCTGTTCGCCGACCGGGGCCGCGCGGATAACTACGCGGCGATGGCTCCCTCCCCGCGCTTCTACGCCGACTTCGGGCGCTTCGCCTTCCAGTTAGGGAAACGCTACAAAGAGATCGTCCACCGGTGGGAGTTCTGGAACGAGCCGGACGGATGGGGGATGCCCAGCGTCGTGCGCGACCCCAGCGGGCGTCCGATAGACATCGCCTCCGGCGGCGATCCGGCCCTCTATGTCCGGCTGCTCAAAATCTTCTCCGAGAACATCAAACGCGCCGATCCGACCTGCCTGGTCGCCGTCGGCGGACTGTCCGTGCCGCGCACCGACTTCCTGCAAGCCCTCTATGCCAACGGCGGGCAGAAAGCTTTCGACGCCGTCGGCCTGCACCTCTCCAGCGGCCCGCGTCCGCTCGCCTTCGACTGGATAGACGCCTGCCGTCAGGTTCTCGTGGCGCACGGCGACGGGCGCAAGAAGCTGTGGCTTACTGAGTGGGGCTGGAACACCTACCCCGGCGAACCGGGCGGCATCGTGGAAGGGCAGCAGGCGAAACTCGTGCGCGCCAGCTTCGCCGGAATGCGCGAGCGGAACTTTATAGATCAGGCCAGCCTGCACACGCTCAACGATTGGCGCGCGCAGGAGGACGACCCGCTCAGCCTGCGCAGTACGGGCCTCTGCGCCCGCGATCTGACCCCCAAACCGGCCTACTACGCCTTCCAGTCGGAGGCGCGCGGCCTGAACCCCCTCCCGGCGGCGAAGCCCCGGCGCGTGCCGCTGGTCGCCAACTGGGAGGACACGGCGGACGCCCCCGCGCATCTTGACGTCTACACGAGCCAGGTTCGCGGCGCGCTGCCGAAGATCGGGCGCGGTATCGCGTTGGAAGATGCAGGGGCAGGCGGGCTGCCTTCGGACTGGGAGGGGATCGCCGCGCGCCTGAAGCCGAGTGGGGCGACGCTGGTCTGCCTCGCGCCTTTCCAGGCGGCAGGGATGGTGGCGCTGGCGGCGGACGGGACGCCCTCGGTGCAGTGGGAGCGCGCGGACGCCGCCCTGAGCGCCGTCGCGCAGACGGGTGCGGAGACGATCCTCGAACTCATGCCGCCACCCAATATGCCTCCTTCG
>DASRGL010000324.1:0-14699 GCA_035651115.1 Chthonomonadaceae bacterium | reverse complement strand
TCCACCTTCCTGAGCGCGCCGCCCTGGAACGCCATCGGCCCGACGCCGCTCTCCTACTATCCGTTCGTCCTCGGCATCGCCTATCTGCTCTCGGTGGAGATGACCTTTAGCTGCTGGTTCTTCTGGCTGGTGGTGAAGCTGGAGCAGGTGTTCGGGGCGGCCTCGGGCATGACGGCGGGCGCGGCGGGCGGCGGGCAGAGTACCTGGCCGTTTCTGGGGCATCAGGGCGCAGGCGCGTTCCTCGCTTTGACCATCGTGGGGCTGTGGCTCTCTCGCCACTATCTGAAAGAGATTTGGCGGATCGCGTTCCGTCCTAGAGCGCAAAAACAGAATCTGGAATCGGACGCCGACGAGCCGCTCCCCTATCGTCTGGCCTTTATGGGCCTGGGCGTCTGCCTGATCCTGCTGGTGGCCTGGTGCATGGCGGCGGGGATGCGCGGCGGCGTGGCGCTGGCGCTGATCGTGCTGGCGCTGCTCTATATGATCGCGGCGGCGCGCATCCGGGCGGAGACCGGCAACGCCTGGCTGTTCGGCCCGGACGTGGACGCCTATCGCCTGATGACCACGACCTTCGGCACGACCGTCTACCAGCCTGCCGACCTGACCATCCTGGCCTATCTGCGCAACGCCATCGCCAACTTCGACCTGCGCTGCCTCTCCATGCCCAACCAGTTCGATGCCTACAAAATGGCCGATGCGCTCCATGTCCACAAACGCCGCCTGACCGTCGCGCTCGTGCTGGCGATCCTCGCGGGCATCACGGTCTCGTTCGCCATTGCCCTGATGATCTGGTACGGCTACGGCGCGGGCGCGAAAACGGATGCCTGGCGCACCTCGATGGGCCGTCAGCCCTTCGATCAACTCTCGGACGCGCTCAAAACGCCGGTCAAGACGGACATTTCCGGCTCGCTGGCTGTCGGCGCAGGCTTCCTCCTCACGACTGCGCTGATGCTGCTGCGCACCCGCTTCACCTGGTGGGTCTTCCATCCCGTCGGCTACGCGATGGCGAACACGGAGACGATGAACCAGATATGGCTGCCGTTCTTCCTGGCCTGGCTGCTGAAGGTTCTCGTGCTGCGCTACGGCGGGATGCGCCTCTATCGCCAGTCGCTGCCGTTCTTCTACGGCGTTATCATCGGCGACTTCCTGGCGGGCGGCCTGACCACGCTGGTCGGCTGCTTCACAGGCATCAACGTCTATCCCATCAACTGGTAGAGCCAGACATCAAAATCATGTCAACAATGGCGCAGGGCTTTGGATAGAGTAGCGAGGAACCGTAGTGCGAGCAAGTCGGGACGACAGTTTCCCTGTCCCAAGTATGCCCGCAGCGATTTCGACGTTCCCGGCGACCCTTCCGATTGACGCAAGGGCGTGCGATGCGGTACACTGACTCAATTCACCACGACGCCATACGTATGAAAGTGAGACGCCCTCTATGAGAACCTACCATGTCGCTATCGCCGGGGCGACTGGCGCGGTCGGCACCGAGTTCCTGCATCTGCTGGAGACCCGCGAATTTCCCCTGGCCTCTCTGCGCCTGCTCGCCTCCGAACGCTCCGTCGGACGCACCCTGACGTTTCGCGGCAAGCCCTACACCATCGAACTTCTTACCCAGGACTCTTTCGACGGCATAGACATCGCCTTTTTCTCCGCGGGCGGCGCGCGCAGCCGCGAGTTTGCGCCTGCCGCTGTCGAGGCGGGCGCGGTCGTCATAGACAACTCCTCCGCCTTCCGCATGGACCCGGAGGTGCCTCTGGTCATCCCGGAGATCAACCCGGAGGACATCGCCGCGCATCGGGGCATCCTCGCCAATCCGAACTGCTCCACCATCATCATGCTGATGGCTGTCGCGCCCCTGCGGCAACTGGCTCCCATTCGCCGCATCGTCGTCTCGACCTATCAGGCGGCCAGCGGCGCGGGCGCGCAGGCGATGGCGGAACTGCTGGAGCAGGCCCATGACGTGCTGCATGATCGCCCGATCACCCCGCGCGCCTTCCCGCATCCCATCGCCTTCAACCTCTTCTCGCACAACACCAAGATTGACGAGACCGGCTACAACGAGGAGGAGCGCAAGATGATCCACGAGTCGCGCAAAATCCTGCACGACCCGGAGATCAAGATCACGGCGACCTGCGTGCGCGTTCCCGTCGTGCGCGCCCACTCGGAGAGCCTCAATATCGAGTTCGAGGCGGGGCAGCGGCCTTCTCTGGAAGCCGTCCGCAAGGCGCTCGCCGCCTTCCCCGGCGTCTCCGTCGTGGACGACCGCGAGGCCAACCACTTCCCGATGCCTCTGGAAGCCAGCGGGCGCGATGAGGTGCTGGTCGGACGCCTGCGCTACGACCTGTCCAATGACGATGCGATGGATCTGTTCGTCTCCGGCGACCAGATACTCAAAGGCGCGGCCCTCAACGGTATTCAGATCGCCGAGAAATGGATGCATCTCGTCAAGGTCTGATTTTTTGAACCACAGAGACACGGAGGAGTCACGGAGAAAAGCCAAGATGAAGAATCCACCAAGCACACGAGGGGACACAAAGCAGACACTCGCATATGATTTAGGTCTTTCCTCCTGTTTTGCTCCGTGTCTCCGTGCCTCTAGCGAAGCGGGTGGTTCAAACGGTTTTGGAAGGTAGGTGAGCTATGGCTGAGGCGTTCTTCGGGCAGGTGCTGACGGCGATGGTGACGCCGTTCGACGCGCAGGGGCGAGTGAATGAAGCGGCGGCGGTAAAGCTGGTCAACCATCTGCTGGCGAACGGCTCGGATGGCATCGTCGTCTGCGGCACGACCGGCGAGTCGCCCACGCTGACGCACGACGAGAAACTGCGCCTGTTCCGCCTGGTCAAAGAGACGGTCGGCGGGCGCGGCAAGGTCATCGCGGGAACGAGCAGCTACGATACGGCGAGCGGCATCACGCTGACGAAAGAGGCGGCGGAGATCGGCGTGGACGGCGCGCTGCTGGTCGTGCCGCCCTACAACAAGCCGTCGCAGGAAGGGCTGTATCAGCACTTTCGGGCGATTGCGGAGAGCGCGCCGCAACTGCCCTGTATGCTCTACAACGTGCCGCCGCGCACGGCGCAGAATCTGGACGCGGCGACGGCGGTGCGCCTGGCCCGCGATGTGCCGAACATCGTCGCCATCAAAGAGGCATCGGGCAACCTGATGCAGTGCGCCGAGATATTCGCCAACGCGCCGCAGGAGTTCGCTGTCTACAGCGGCGAGGACGGCCTGACGCTGCCCCTGCTGGCGGTCGGAGGCGTCGGCGTGGTGAGTGTGACGGCACACCTCGTCGGCAAGGACATGAAGGCGATGCACACGGCCTTTTTCGCGGGCCGCTTTGCGGAGGCCGCGCGCCTGAACGCCAAAATGCTGCCTATCGTGCGCGCCTGCTTCCAGCCGACGACACCCAGTCCCGTCCCCCTGAAGGCCGGTCTCAACATGCTGGGCCTGGATGTCGGCGGCGTGCGCCTCCCCCTGGTCGAGGCCAACGAGAAGGAGCGCGGCGTCATGCGCGCGGCCCTCGCCGACTACGGACTACTTTGATTTGAAGGGTTTGTCTTGTGAACGGAAAACTACAGATTCTCTCGCTCGGCGGCAGTGGCGAAGTGGGCAAGAACATGCTCGCCTTCCGCTACGACGACACGATTCTCGTCGTGGACAGCGGCGTCATGTTTCCGAACGAGGAGCAGCCGGGCGTAGACCTGATCATCCCCGACATCAGCTACCTGCTGGAACACCGGGAGATGGTCAAGGCCGTCTGCCTGACGCACGGCCATGAAGACCACATCGGCGCGCTGCCTTTCGTGCTGAAGCAGTTGCCCCTGCCGGTCTACGGCACGCGCCTGACGCTCGGCATGGTGCGCGAGAAACTGAGCGAACACGGGCTGGCGGGCAGCGCCGAATTCAACGAGTACCCCACGCGCGAGGCCGTCACGTTCGGGCCGCTCTCGGTCGAGGCCATCCACGTCACCCACTCGCTGCCGGATACGGCCAGCCTTGTCATCCGCTCCCCGGTCGGCACGGTCGTCCACACCGGCGACTTCAAGATTGACCAGACCCCGATTGATAACCGCCTGTTTGACGCCTCCCGGTTCGCGGAGTTGGGCGATCAGGGCGTGCGGCTGCTTATTTCGGACAGCGTGAATGTGGAGCGCAAAGGCTGGTGTCCGTCGGAGCGCACGCTGGTTCCCGTGTTCGACCGCTTCATGCGCGAGAGCCTGGGCCGGGTCATCGTCGCGACGTTCGGCTCCAACCTGCACCGCGCGCAGACGGTCTTCGACGTGGCCGCGCGCTACGGACGCAAGGTGGCGATCTTCGGGCGCAGCATGAGCCAGAACGTCAGCATCGCGCGCTCGTTAGGCTATCTGCACATCCGGGATGAACAGATCATCAAGGTCGAGGAGATCGAGAAGTACCATCCGGTGGAGATCGCCATCCTGACGACAGGCAGCCAGGGCGAGCCGCTCGCGGGCCTGACGCGCATGAGCCGGGACGAGAACGCGAAGGTGCAGATCGAGCCGAGCGATACGGTCATCCTCTCTTCCACGCCGATTCCGGGCAACGAAGATATGGTCTGGCGCGTCGTCAACCGCATCTTCCGGTTGGGCGCAACGGTGGTCTACGACTACATCCAGAACGTCCATGTCTCCGGGCATGGCTACCAGGAAGAGCTGAAGATGATGATCAACCTGACGCGGCCCGAATTCGTTGCGCCCTATCATGGCGAGCCGCGCCACTATCATGCCTACACGCAGATGGCGCTCGATATGGGCTACCCTCCGAAAAACATTCTCACCTTCGAGATCGGGCAGATGCTGGAGATGGACGCGGAGGGCGTTCGCCGTTCCGAAGACATCATTCCGCACGGCAGCGTGCTGGTGGACGGTGTCAGCACGGGCGGGGTCAGCGACGTGGTGCTGCGCGACCGGCGGCATCTGTCGCAGGATGGCACGGTCATCGTGACGGTCAGCATGGATCGCAGCACGGGCGAGATTCTGGCAGGGCCGGACCTGCTGTCGCGCGGGTTCCTGCGCCCGGAGGACAGCGGCGAACTGTTCGAGGAGGCAGGGCAGCGCGTCGTGCAGGCGTTGGAGGAGTTGAACTACACGGAAGGCTCCGACCTGGACACCGTGCGCGTCACCGTCCACGATTCGGTCGCGCGCTATCTCCGCAAGCGCACGAACCGCCGCCCCGTCGTCGTCCCGGTCATCATGGAGATCTGAAGTTGCAATGAATACAGCGAACTACATTCGCAGTTATCTGGATAACCTGACCGGGCTGCTGAACGGCGTAGACACAGCGCAGGTCGAGGAGATGGTAGAGGCGCTGCTAGAGGCGTGGCGGCAGGGCAAGCGCGTGCTGCTGATGGGCAACGGCGGCAGCAGCAGCAGCGTCAGCCACATCGTCAACGACTTGCAGAAGTGCATCCATCTCGAAGCGGGCCGACCTCTGCGCACGCTCTGCCTCTCCGACTGCACGCCCCTGATGATGGCCTGGGCCAACGATACGGCCTGGGACAACATCTTCGCGCCGCAGGTGGAGTGCTGGGCCGAACCCGGTGACGTGGTCATCGGCGTGAGCGGCAGCGGCAACTCGATGAACGTCATCAAGGGCATCGAAGCGGCGAACAGGCAGGGCGCGACGACCTTCGGGCTGGCGGGTTTTCAGGGCGGCAAGCTAAAGCAGGCGGCCCAACACTGCCTCGTCGTGCCGAGCGACAATATGCAGCGCATCGAGGATGTCCACATGGCGCTGCTGCACGTCGTCTTCTCTGCCCTGATGGAGCGTGCGAAGGCGGAAGCGCAGGGCGCGGTAGTCAGCAGATGAGCGCGGCGCGTCGGGCCGTTTTTCTGGATCGGGACGGCGTCGTGACCGTCGAGGGCGGAGAGTATGTCACCCATCCCGGTAACCTGCGGCTGCTGCCCGGCGCGGCGGGGGCCATCGCCCGATTGACGGCGGCTGACTGGTCGGTCTTTCTCTTCACCAACCAGGCGGGCGTCGGGCGCGGCTACCTGACGCTGGAGATGTTAGAGGCCATCCATGCGCGCCTGCGGGCCGAGATCGAGGCCGCAGGCGGCCACCTGACCGCCATCTACGCCTGCCCGCACGCCCCGGAAGACGGCTGCGACTGTCGCAAACCGAAGCCGGGCCTGCTGTTTCAGGCCGCCGCCGAACACAATCTCGACCTCTCCGCCAGCTATGTCGTCGGCGACAGCCCGCGTGACATCGCCGCCGCGCACGCCGCAGGCTGCCGTCCTCTCCTCGTCCTCACCGGCCATACGCCGACCTACGATGCCGCCGCGTTTCCCCCGCCGCAGCCCGACCACGTCTTTTTCGACCTTTCCGCCGCCGCCGCCTGGCTGTGTCATCAACCTTCTGTCTGAACTAGGATTCATGGGATTAGGGGATGGGCTATGATGGGGCCTGGCTTCATCACAGTCCATCCTGTAATCCGATAAATCACCGTTCAGACAAGGAAAAACTGCGCCGCCCGATGCATCTCCATTTCGGAGCCTGCATCGGGCGGCGGTCTGCGAACGCGGGGGGGCGTCCGACAGAGGAGCATTCTGTTTTGACTTAAGCGGCGACCTGCGACGCAATCGCCTGCAGCCGGGCGATCCGCTCCGCCGTCGGCGGGTGCGACCGGAACAGGTTATAGATGCCCTCGGCGCGCAGCGGGTTGATGATATACATGTGCGCCGTACTGGGATTGATCGGCAGGGGCCGCGCCTCCGCATAGGCTTCGATCTTACGCAGCGCGCTGGCGAGCGCCAGCGGTTTGCCGCTCAACCGTGCGCCGGTCGCATCGGCCTCGAACTCGCGGGAGCGCGAGATCGCCATCTGGATAAGAAAGGCCGCTATCGGCGCAAGGATGATCGCCAGCAGCGCGGCGAGCGGGTTCATCCCACCCTCGCGGTCATCGCGATTGTAGCCGCCGAACAGCAGCCCCCACTGCGCGATCTGAACCAGGAAACTGATGCCTCCGGCAATCGTCGCCGCGACCGTGCTGATCAGGATGTCCCGGTTCCGCACATGCGCGAGTTCATGGGCCAGCACGCCTTCCAGTTCCGCCGGGGTCAGCAGCGCCACGATGCTCTCTGTCACGGCGACCGCCGCGTTGTTCGGGTCGCGCCCGGTGGCAAAGGCGTTGGGCTGCTCGCCCGGAATGACGTAGATGCGCGGCATCGGCAGGCCCGCATTGGCCGTCAGACGCTCCACCGTGCGAAACAGTTCCGGCGCATCCTGCGGCGTCAGTTCCTGCGCGCCCTGCATCGCCAGTACGATCTTGTCGCTGAACCAGTAGCTGATGAAGTTCATGACGAGCGCAAAGCCGAAGGCGATGATCATGCCGTTGCGCCCGCCGAAGAGACCGCCCACAGCGACAAACAGCGCGGTCATCGCAGCTAGAAGCAGGCCCGTTTTCAGTGTGTTCATGGCGCGAATACTCCGTTCACTCCAAGGGGTCGTTACTTAAAGATACGGAGGATCGCGAAGGGATGTTCCGGCATTATGCTCCGCCGCCTATCTCGAAACCTTGACAGAAGCCGGCGGAACTGGGTACTATACACTGCGGCCATAGTGAGAGCATAGCTCAGTTGGTAGAGCAACGCCCTTTTAAGGCGTGGGTCCTGGGTTCGAGTCCCAGTGCTCTCACCAAGCAGGGCCGAAGGTGAAGGGGTAGAGCATCTGACTCTATCCCTTTCGTCGTTTGGGAAGAGCAGGCGCTTGCACCGTCCACGTCTCCGCACGAAAGCACCCGCAAGCCCGCCAGCGAGACGCTCTGGACGAAGACGCTATTGCCCGCGCGACGCAATCAAATCTTTTCGTGCGGCAGGGCGTTCCCTTTTCCGCACGCTATTGCCTGGTATTCGGCGTCTGAGAGAGGTAGAGCGGCGTAGTAGCGGAGGTTGGTCGTCAGGTGGGATTCCGTGCGCATTCCCAGCAGCGTCACGGAGATCGCGGGAGCGCGCAGGGCGAACTGAAGCGCCATCTCCAGGATCGGACGGTCCTGCTGCGCCGCGAGACGGCGATAGGCCAGAATCCGCTCCCATTTCGGGGTCTGCGCCTGCAACTCCGCCTCCGTCAGGGTCTCCTTGAGCAGGCCGCCGCCAAAGCAGCCGCGCGCGATGACGCCAACGCCGTGCGCCTCCGCCTGAGAGAGAACGGAATCGAGGGCTTCCAGGTCGAGCAGGCCGAACGGCATCTGCACCGAGGCGATCTCAGGGTATTGCAGGCAGAGTTGCGCGTCCTCCGCCGTATCCGCCGCCACGCCGTAGTGCCGAATCTTGCCCTGCCGCTTCAGCGCCTCCAGCGCCTGCAACGTCTCCCCGAATGCCTCGCTCTGAAGGAGATCCGCCGGTGGGCTGTGAAGCTGGTAGAGGTCAAGATAGTCTGTCTTGAGGCGGCGCAGGCTGCCTTCGAGCGCCTGAACAAGATATGACGGCGAGAAATCCTGAGAGAGCGTTCCCGCAACGCTGGCCGGGAGATTCTCCCGCTTGAGGCCCAGCAGCCGCGCGACCGGTTTGACGAGCGGTTTCACTCTGGCGATCAGTTTGCGCTGCGCGGGCAGGCAGTAGCCTCCCTTGCTGGCGAGGATGACCTTATCGCGCCGGTCGCGAAACGCCTGGCCGAGCAGCGTTTCGCCCTCACCCTGCGAATAGATGTCCGCCGTGTCGTAGAAGGTGATGCCCGCGTCGAGCGCCTGCCGCAGCACGTTCAGGGCTTCGCCGCTCCCCCGGCCCTGCGCAAACACCCCACCCATGCGCGAACCCCCGAACCCGATCTCCGAGACCTGTAACCCCGTTTTGCCGAAACTGCGATAGTTCAACGTCTCACCCCGTTTTCAGGTCGTCGGCCAGGCGGTCTGCCGCCCGCGCTGCAAGCGCCATCGCCGTCAGCGTCGGATTCTTTTCCGCGCCCGTCGTGAAGCAGCTTGCATCACAGACCAGCACGTTCGGGACCGCGTGCAGCCGGTTCCAGGCGTCCAGCATCCCGTATTGCGGCGAGCGGTGCATCCGCACGGTTCCGCCGTAGTGTACCGATGTGCCGGGGAACAACTGCGGCACGACCTCGCGCATCGTCGCGCGATAGCCCGCCTCGTCCATCAGGCAGAGCAGGTGTTGGCGGGCCTGAATCATGTTCTGGATCACGTCGTCCTCAAAGCGAATGCAGAGGTCGAGGACCGGCTGCCCGAACTCGTCCTTTGTTTCTGCCGCCGGCCGGACAGAGTGCTGTTCCGAGGGGATCATGGTTCCGAAGACCTGCACGCCGAGCGAGTCGCCCTTCAGCCCGAAGCGGCTGCGGATTTTGTCCTGGATGGAGACGACACCGAGCGTCCAGGAGTTCGCCAGGAGCGGCGGCGAGGCGGCATAGGGCAGGCGCGTCAGATAGACCGATGGGGCCGGGAGCGCGATGGGCTTCTCGATGTCGAAGACCCACCATTCGCGCGGGTGGTCGTGCAGATAGCGGCCCAGCACGCCTTCCGTGTTTCCCAGGCCGTCAGGAAAGTCCGGGCAGGCCGAGTCGAACAGCAGCTTGGTCGAGTTGAGCGGCCCGCAGGCCACGACGACCGCCCCTGCCGCAAGGCGCTGCTGGCTGCCGGTCTGCCGGTCGTGATAGACGACGGCCTCGACTCTGCGCCTGGCCGGAGACCACTCCAGGCGTAGCGCGTGCGCGCCGGGGATCAGTCGGAAATGCGGGGAACGCAGCAGCGGGCGGACAAGATTGGTGAAACTGTTGAAGGCCGTGCCGCGCCGGGTGATGAGCCAGGGCGGGCCGTCCGCGAGCGGTGTCGCCACCATGCCCTGACCGCGTGCCTCGGCATATCGGGCGACGCGCTGCCAGTCCGGGGGCAGATGATGCTGGAAGGCCGCTTTTCCGGCGGGCAGGTTCGGCACATCTCTGGGGTCGGCGGTGATGTCCATGAGCGACTCGACGATCTCGTAGTAGGGAACCATCTGCTCGTAGGAAACGGGCCAGCGGTAACATTCGTGCAGCCGCTCGCCCTCCGTGAAATCTTCCGGGGCAAAGCGCGGCACGGCCCCCGTCCACTGATTGGAGACGCCCCCAGGCGCGAGATTGACATACCAATCCGTCTTCGGGTCGCCCGACGCGACGTGGCGCGTGCCGCTCTCCATCGGAGGCACGCGCCGATAGAGATTCCGCCCCATCAGGCGCACCAGAAATCCGCCCTGGAAGTCGCGGCCCGACTCCAGCATGGTCACTGGAATCCCTTTCCGCACGAGCTGGTGTGCAGCCATCGCGCCGGACGGGCCGCTGCCGATCACAATCACGCGCCGGTCATCGCTCATCGCAGCCTCCCTCAGTGTAGAAAATCTTTGCCCGGCGAATCAATTCGCGGCTGCAAAAGCACGAAGTCGGCCTGCGCCGACTCCACTTCCCTTCCCTTTCGGGTCGCACGGTCTGTCCCGAATCGTTTCGGAATCAGACAGACCGTGCCGTAGGGGCGCTGCTTGCTGCGCCCTGGGACGGGGGGCAGGTCCGTCCGCGCAGGCGGACTTTGGGCTTTTGCAGGTGCAGTTTCCACTGCCACTGCTGGATTTTCCACACACTATATGATTATGACACAGCAGGCGAGATAGTTTAGATTCCCGGCAGCGGCTCACCGGACGGGCCGCTTTTTGCCTGGCAGTAAGCGCGATCACAATCGGCCATTTCGGGGATGTCAGCCCGCGGAGAGACGGTTAGAATAGAGAGGGTTCCTCGCGAGGATGCGCGGCAGAATGACGGACGATCCGTACCGGAAATCTCCTGGCGGCAGTCTCTCTCAAGAGCAGGGCGGGCCACACCGAAGATAAACTATCATCCTGGGAGGATGCGCCGCCTGCGACAGCCTGACCTGTCTCTTTCCCGGCGCGCAGCGCGCAATCGAAGGGAGAAATCGCGGATTATGCTGGATGGAATTGTCAATAACTATCAAAAACTTAAAGAGAACAACGCCTTCAGCGTGCTGATGCATCCGAAGGTGCTGGCGAACTACAAACTGTATCAAAAAGAGGTGCAGGTGCGCCCGCTCGTCATGAAAAGCCAACCGCCCGGCATCGAGATCGAGATGACGAACCGGTGCAACCTGGCCTGCGTCCAGTGCTTCCGCTCGCTCGGCCTCAAGCCCTACAAGCTGGGCGACATGGATGTTGCAAACTATAAGCGCATTCTGGCCCAGTTCCCCTATGTGATGAATCTGTCGCTCAACGGCTTCGGCGAGCCGATGATGTACAGGCACTTTTTTGAGATCGTCGAGTATACGCGCAAGGAGCGGCCCTGGTGCAAGATCGGCATCTACAGCAACGGGATGCAGATCAACGAGGAGCGGGCGCGCAGGCTGATGGACTGCGGACTGACCGAACTCAACATCAGCATTGACGCGGCCACGCCGGAAACGTATCGGCGCGTGCGGCGCGGCGGCAGGCTGGAGACGCTGCACGAGAACATCAAGCGGCTGGTGCGTATCAAGCGGGAGACGGGCGCGCGCTTCCCCCTGCTCGGCATCAACTTCGTCCTGCTCAACGAGAACGAGGGCGAGCTGGTTCCGTTCGTCGAGCAGGCGGCGGAGTTCGGCGTGGACTTCATCAACTGCATCACCTACGCCTCCTACGACTGGGGCTTCAAAAACCGGCGCACGCCGGAGAGCTACCGGCGGGAACTGGATGCGGCGGCGAAGCGCATGGAAGCGTTGGGCGTGCGCTGTAAGTCCTTCCCGTCGGACGACCTTTCGTGGAGCGATCCGAATCGGCAGTTCGACTGCGCCTTCTTCTGGGGCGAGAACTTCCGCGTCACGTATGGCGGCGACATCACGCTCGGCTGCTGCACGCCGTTTAAGGAGACTTACTCTTACGGCAACGTGCTGGAGCAGCCGTTCCACGAGATATGGAACAACGCGCTTTTCCAGCAGAACCGCGCGCTGGCGAAGCAGCACAAGCCGCCGGTGGAGACCTGCGCCTCCTGCGACGCCTTCTGCAAGCGCTTCTTCGCTTTCCAGGACACGAACGCGCCTATGACCGCGCCGGACTCCCGCCCTGTTCAGTCCAGCGATTCCAGATAGGCCAGGACTTCCTGCGCTTCTCCCGCTCTGGCGTGGGCGATCAGGGGAATGCCGTGCGGGCCGAGCGCATGGCGGGCGGGCGGGTTGTCCGTGAGAATGGCGGCCACAATCGCCCGCTTATCGAGCATGGCGGCGGCGAACAGGTCTATTCGCGCGCCTTTTTCCAGCAGATAGTTGGCGATGTCCTTGCGGCCTACGTGCGCCGCCGCGCCGAGCGCGGTCTCCCAGTCGCCGCCGCCCCAGTCCCAGACCGCGTTGAGCAGTTGCGGTTCCCGGTCGAGTAGCTCCTGTACACGCTTGAGGTCACCGTGCGCTTTTCCGACGAACTCCTGCACCAGTTCCGATGGCAATGCGGGTTTTCCGTCCATTTTGTCCTCCTGGCCGACTTTCACTCCTCTTTGTACATCGCACAATCTCTCTCCTTCTGCCCCCTACTGCGCCGTGCGCTCCGAAAGCGGAAACGCGCAGGATTTCTCCGACCGCGCCGCGAACAGAATGCCAGCCCATCATAGAGAGGAGAGAGGGAAGGGATGAACTCAGCGAAGATGCGCCCCGCGCTGGTGGGAATAGCGGCGGTCAGCCTGGCGGTGGCGGCGTTTGGCGGCGTGGGAAAGAGCGCGCCGCGCGCGGAGAAAAAGATCGAGGGCGCGCAGGCTCCGAAGGGGGCGCACGTCCTGTTCACGGGCAAGGAAGAGGAGCTGCGCGCGAACTGGGTCAAGTACGGCTCGGAAGAACCGCCTGGCTGGAAGATCGTGGACGGCGCGATGGAGGTGCATGGCGGCGACATCGCCACCAAAGAGAATTTCGGTGACTACTGGCTGCATATCGAGTTTCGCGAGCCGGAGTCGCGGCCCGAAGAGCATGGACAGGAGAGGGGCAACAGCGGCGTCTTCCTGGGCCGCCATTACGAGATCCAGGTACTCGATTCCTATGGCATCGCCGACCCCGGCAGAGGCGACTGCGGCGCGGTCTACAACCAGGCGGCCCCACTCGTCAACGCCTGCAAGCCGCCCCTTCAGTGGCAGACCTACGACATCATCTATCGCGCGCCGCGCGCCGATGAGAACCATAAGATAACCGAACATGCCCGCGTGACCGTCTTCCAGAACGGCCAGTTGATTCAGAACAACCAGGAGATCGTCGGGCCGACGGATGGACACGAACCCGGCCCGGACGAGGATTTCAGCCAGCCCGCACCCATCCGGCTGCAGGATCACGGCCACCCTCTGCGCTATCGCAATATCTGGGTGCTGCCGCTGCCGCCGCATGGCGCGGAGCATTACTGATACTGCGTTTGACCTTGCCCTGTTCCTCTGCGCGCGCCAATACTGCCTCCACACCGAACGAGTTGCGTTGGCCCCGTCGGAACTCGTTCGGCAGGAAGAGGCCGGTATCCTGCTATCCGAGGGCGAAAATCGCTTCCATCTCCGCCGCCGGAAGCGTCTGCTCATGGCCGCGCCGCAGCAGTTCGCGCCGCTTGTCGCGCAGTTGGCAGACCGTCGCCACGTAGGTCGCGTGCGACCAGGTGAGCGGCGAGACGGACATCGGCGCGCCGGTATAGGGATGAATCTGCTCGGCCATCACGCCCGACTCTAGCGCGTGCTTGCTGCACCAGCGCAGCAGTTCCATCGGCTTCTCCAGATCGCGCAGGCAGAGGGCGCGGCAGATGCGCCACTGCGCCAGCCAGAGCGTGCAGAGGAACCAGGGATTGCCCGGCACGTTCTGCGTATCGCCGGTACACTGGTAGTAGCTATCGTTCTCGTAGCGCGCCAGGCCGCCCACCTCCGTCTTGACCCACAAGCGCGCTTCCAGTTGCTCCATCGTGGCGACCAGGCGCGGGTCTTCCGGCCCCAGGAAGCCGCAGAGGAACAGCCCGGCCACGCTGGCATCCATCGTCTCATCGGGCGTGACGCGCCGATGCTCCACCCGCACGCCGCGCAGAAACCGGTTCTTCTCCGGGTCGAAGAGGAAGCGGTCGGCGGCCTCGCGCACCTCCTCGGCAGCGCACTGATAACGCCGCGCCCGGTTGTGGTCTCCAAAGATATGCGCGAAGCGAGACGCCGCCATCAGCCCGGCCCAGACGCTCGCGACCGTGAACGTGTGGATGCCGCGCCGCTCCTCCCACAGGTCCCAGCACATATCGGGCAGGTGCGTGGTCGGGTCGCGGAAGCTGGCAAGGAAGTCGCCCGCCGGTTCCACCAGAGGCCGGTAGATGCTCCGCAGATAGTCCACATCGCAGCACCGCGTGAAATGCTCGCCGAGCGCGAAGAGGACGAGCGCGGTCTCGTCCTCCTGAATGGGCAGTTGCAGGTTACCCTCTCTGTCCGCCCAGGGATGCCAGGACGAGCCGGTGCTGCCGTCGGGGTTGTATTTGTGCCAGAAGTAGCCGTTCGGATCAATGACCTCGGCGCAGAACGAGAAGAAGCGGCGCGTCACCTCATGGTAGCCTGCCAGATCGAGCGCCTGCGCCACCAGCGCGCCATCGCGCGGCCAGAGATAGGAGTAGGAGTCCCGATTGTATTGCAGCACGTCCGAGTCGTTGGCGGCCAGGATCGCGCCGCCGTTGTCAATCTGCGTGCGCAGGATGAGCAGGCTGCGGCGATAGCATCGGAGGATGTCGTCGGGCAGGTCGGAAGGCGTG
>DASRGL010000323.1:0-17419 GCA_035651115.1 Chthonomonadaceae bacterium | reverse complement strand
TGGTCAACGGGCCGAACCCGCTCTCCGTCACCGTGCCGCAAGCCTACACCTGTTTTCCCTGGCTGACGGTGCAGGGAAATGTTGAGTTCGGATTGAACATTCAGGGTAAATCGCCCCAGACGCGCAGACAGATGGCAGCGGAATACCTGGACAAAGTCGGTCTGAAGGATCGCAGCGCGGCCTATCCCCGGCAGTTGTCCGGTGGGATGCAGCAGCGCGTCGCCATAGCGCGCACGCTGGCGATGCGCCTGCCTATCGTGCTGATGGACGAGCCGTTCGGCGCGCTGGATGCGCAGACACGCGCGGACATGCAGCAGATGCTTCTCCAGTTATGGCAGGAGGAGCAGAACACCATCCTGTTTATCACACACGATATTACAGAAGGGCTGCTGCTGGCCGACCGGGTGATCGTCTTCTCGCCGCGACCGGCCCAGATCGTTCATGATCTGAAGGTTCCGTTCGCCCGGCCCCGCCAGCCGTCTCTTGTCTATGACCCGCAGTTCGTCAATCTCAGCCAGGCTCTCCTGCAACTGCTGAAGCAGACGCCGAATCCGGGGCAGGTGCGCGTCACCGTGTAACAGACCCTCCAAAGGCAACGCCGACTATGAGGCTCAATCGCTTTCGCGAAGCGTTCAAAGAAAACTGGAACCTTGTCGGCCTGTCTACGGCAGTGGCGCTGTCCGCCGCGACGCTCAATCCTTTGCCGCTGCTGGCCGGCTTGGTTGCCGAAGCCACCTATATGCTCTTCGTGCCGGACAGCAAATGGTACGAGGCGCGGCTGGCGCGGCGGTTCGATGCGGAGGTGGAGCAGCGGCGGCAGAAACTCAAGGAGCAGACCCTCCTCCTGCTGCGCCCGGAGATGCGCGAGCGTTTCGCCCGGCTGGAAGACCTGCGCAGGCAGATTGATACGCAGTCCCAGGACGACAAAGCCTGGTTCCGGGAGGTGCTGCGGAAGCTGGACTATCTGCTGGAGAAGTTCCTGGTCTTTGCCAGCAAGGAGGCGCAGTTCCGCAGCTATCTGCAATCGCTGCGGGACGAGGTGCGCGGCGTGCGGCGCGACGACCGGCCCGCCAGCCAGGACTGGAACGAGCGAGCGCCCAACGGACGCCGCGCGGAGCGCGACCACGACGTGATCAAGCGGCGGCTGATTTCGCAGGAGGAGGACGAGAAAGCGCGCCCCCTGCCCGTAGATTCGAGCGACCGGTGGACGCAGCAGACGGTCTCCGAGATACAGAGCTACTATGCGAAGGAGCGGGAGCGTCTCCTGCAGACGACGGAGGCCGAGCAGGACTACGACACAAAGGCCGTGCTGGAAAAGCGCGCGGACGTGCTGCAGCGCCGCCATGAGTTCGCGGGCAAGATCGGCACGATCCTGATCAACCTCAACCACCAGTTGCAGTTGGTGGAAGATACGTTCGGCCTCATCAACGACGAGATTCGCGCCCGCGCCCCGGAACAGGTGCTTGCGGACATCGAGGAGGTCGTCGTCGCCACCGATACGATGTCAACGGCCCTGGAAGAGTTGGCTCCTTACGAACAGATGGTCGCGCGGGCGGCGGGGGGGTAGGTCTACCCCCGCTTCTTCTCCGCTTCCTTCCGTTTGAGCCGGGTCTTGGAGTTGCCGGGCGGCGCCGCGCCGGGCTTGGCGGAGGGAGCGGGCGCGCTGTTGAGCGCGGACGGCGCGGCGGGAGGATAGGTCGCGCGCGGCACGTTCGAGTCGCCGAAGAAAAGCTGGAACTCCGGCGTCGTCGTAACGAAGATGGTATCGCCGACCCACTTCCATTCCAGGCGCGCGGTCGGGGCCAGCAGGTTGAGGGCTTCCGGCAGGGGACGGGCCGGGATCGTTCCCGATACCCGGAATTTCGGCCCGGACGGAACCTGCGGGTCTATGAGAATCGGCACGTTGGCCTGCGCCGCCAGTTGTTGCAGCGCGTCGCGCACGGGAAGCGTCTGATCCGGCGGGATACGCAGTTCGACCAGATTGTTGCTGGCCCGCAACTGCTGCACCGCATCCACACCGGCCTGCACATTCGCCGCACCCAGCTGCAGCGTGGGCGCGCTCAAGGCTCCCGCGCCCCGCGCGTCGTGCGGAGCGAACGAATCGTTTGCCGCGTCGCCGGGAGCGATCTTCTGCACCACGATCTTCTTGTCGCCGTTCCTCTGCCTGGCGTCGGCCTTAAGACGCGCCTCCTCGCGCGGCCCCTGTTCTGCCATCGGCCCCGGCACGCCTTGCGGCTGCGCGCGCCTTGCCTGGCTGTTCTGCATCGCTTGATTGGGGAGCGGCCCGCCGAAGCCGCCTGCGCCCGGAACGTTTGCATACGGCAGCGCCGTGCCGTTCACCGTGTTCTGGCCGAGTTGGTAGCCGTAGACGCGGTTCTGTGCCGCGTAGGGGACATCCAGGCCCAGGAGCCGAAGCTGCTGCGCCAGTTGGGAGTTCAGGCTGCGCAACTGCACAAAGGCCGCCGTGACCGCCGCATCGTCGCGGGAGAAGAGGAAGATGCCGGTCGCCGGGTCTTGATGCACTTTCAGGAAGGTCTGCCTGCAGAGGGCGTCCAGAACGACCGGGAACGGCTGCCCGGTCAGGCGCATCGTCACCTGGCCGGTCACATTGTTGTCCAGCGAGAAGTCTTTCTCGGCCTGCGTGAACACCAGGCTGAGGACGCTGCGCACGTCGGCGCGGTCGGCCAGGATGGTGAAGCGATCCGCCGTTCCCGACACCTGCAGCGTGGCCGTTGCCGGAGCCTGCGCAAGTACCTGGACGGGAAGCGCCTGCTGTCCCTGCGCCAGAACGCGGCAGTCTCCAGCGAGGCTGAGACTGCCTGCGAACATCAGACTGAGAGCGAGCGCGAGGCTGCCGCGCTGCTCGCGATAGGTAGAGAGGCCCATTCTTTCTATCCTTCGGTCGAAGCCTATGGGTTCGGTTTCATCGTTCCGGGAGGCGGGCGGCCATCGGCACGCTGCCCGTCTCCACCGTGACAGTTTCCACGCCGTCCTGATCGGACATCTGGCTGTGAAGGCGCGTGCAGGCCGTGAACCCGCGCTCCTCATCCACCACTTTCAAGACGACCTCTTCGCGGGCCGGCGCGTCCATGATGCTGCGCGCCGCCAGCGTATCGGCCTGACTGGATGCGCGGCGCAGGGGCGCTCCTATTTCGGGCAAAGCGCCCTCCGCTTCCGCTCTATCCGCCTTCGCCAGCGAGAGAACAGAGGCATCCTTGCGCTCTTTCTCTAATCGCTCGTCCTCACGAAGACGCACATCGGTCTCTCTGGCAGTGATGCCTGTCGTTCCCGTAGGGACTGCGGCAGACGCGACCATAATCGGCCCGGTAGGGCCTGTCGGGCGCATCGGGCGCGGTTTCAGCGCTGGTGAGCGTTTGCGTTCGCCACGCAAGGCCGTGCGCGTTATCTTAGAGAATCCTTGCCCGGCGAATGCATTCGCGGCTGGAAATGACCAAAGTCCGCCTTCGCGGACTCCTCTTCCCTCCCCCTGTTCTTGAGGGGAGGGCCAGAGTGGGGGGCCTTGAGTCGGCGCAGGCCGACGTCGTGCTTTTCCAGGTGCAGTTTTCACTGCCACATCGGGGTTTTTCCACGCTGTGTGCGGCGCAGGTCGGATAAGCAGCGCAGCCAGCGCGCACGCAGCCAGCGCCGGAACCGCGACCTTCCAGGAGAGCCAGGCTCGCCGCGCCGCCGTCTGTTCCGAGGCGGCAAGCCGGGCGTAGAAGTCGGCGCGCAGGTCTCCGGGCGACGGAACCGCGTTCCGGGCCGACTCCAATGCCCGCTCCGCCTGCCGGCACAGCGCGGCCTCACGGCGGCAGGCGGCGCAGACCTCCAGATGCGCGCGAATCGGCTCCTGCTCGACGGCGGGCAGTTCACCGTCCAGGTAGTCGAAAAGCCGGGCCTGCACCGCAGCGCAGCGCGGCGGCGTGAGGCTATGCGATTGTGCGCCTCGGTCAGCGCCGGGTTCGGGCCGCATGGGCCGTCTCCTCCTCGGCCACGCACGCTTCCGCGACTTCGACGCCGTGCGCGGCCTCATAGTTCTGTTTGAAAACCTGGCGGGCGCGGTGCAGCCGCACCTTCGCCGCCGCCAGTGTGCAGTTCAGCACCTCGGCGATCTCTTCCAATGAGAGATCGTGGTAGTAGCGCAGCGCCAGTATCTCCCGATGCTGCAAAGGGCAGCGCATCAGCACGCTCTGCACCGCATCCCGTTCCAGATTGCGCGTCAGGCGGCTCTCCGGCCCGTCGTCCGCAAGGGCGGCGCGGCGGGCCAGCGCAGGCTCTTCGGTCAAGGGCAGGAACCGCCAGCGGCGAGAGCCGCGCGCGGCATCCACCGCCCGGTTCACCGCGATGCGGTAGAGCCAGGTCGCGAAGCGCGCCCCCTGTCGAAAGCGCGGCAGCGAACGGTAGACCTGCACGAAGACCTCTTGAGTCAGGTCGCGCGTCTCTTCGGCGCTGCCGACGATTCCGTAAACGATATTATAGACATAGTCCTGGTACTTGAGAAACAGCGCGTCGAACGCCGCCGCATCCCCACGCAGGAAGCGAGCGACGAGTCCGCCATCCTCGTCGGTAGTCACCGTTCGCTCCCCGTTCATCGGTGTTCCCCAACTGCGCACCCAGGCTTCCTGGCTCGTCATCTAGGTTTCCGTATGAGGGCCGAGGGCAGCCTGCTGCGCAGGACGCCCCGCCGCTTGCTTTTTTCGATGGCACTGCCTGTTAGACGCTCAACGGCGCGCACAGGTTACGAAGCGCACAAAAATAGCGGCCTTCAGAAGGGTGTCGTCCCTTCTGAAGGCCGCTCTGCAAGAATTTGCCCGGCGAATGCATTCGCGGCTGGCCCCCTCCCCGGCCCTGCCTCCAAGAACAGGGGGAGGGAGCAGACCCCACCCCAGCCCTCCCCTTCGCAAGGGGAGGGAGCCAAAAGGCGTTCGCCCTCTCCTCTCCCACGCTGTGGGAGAGGGGTCAGGGGTGAGGGCCGCTTTTCCAGGGGCAGTTTTAACTGCCATTGTTTGCGCCTCGTTTCCGGGTTCTGGTCGTGTTTGCCGAACCGGACGGCACGCGCCGGCGCGAACCCGCGCTTTTGGGCGGTGGGAGAATGATCGGCGGAGCCGTCAGCAGCTTGAGCGCGCTGCCCGGAGGCGGGGCCGGTAACGCATCCGGCCTGGCAGTCCCCGGCGGCAGAGGAGCCAACTGGTCCAGTCAAGTGAATGGGCCGCCGGTGCGGGCCAGATACTCGCGAAACCGGGCCTCCAACTCGGCGCTGCGTTCCGCATAAGCGTCCCGCTCCGCCTGGGTCTGTTCGAGCCGCTGCAACAGATCGAGGATGATGTCCACACCGGCCAGATTGACGCCCATGTCCTGCGTGAGGCGGCGTATCTGGCGCAGGCGCTCCACATCCCGCTCCGAATAGAGCCGGTTTTTGCTCTTGCGCTGCGGCGTCACCAGGCCCAGCTTCTCGTACAGGCGGATCGTCTGCGCGTGCATCTGGGTCAGTTCGGCCACGATCCCGATCATATAGACCGGCTCGTTTTTCTCGTGCGCGGCCATCGCTTCTCTCCTCACCTTCTTATCAGGCTCTTGTCCGGCTGCGCACCGGTTCATTGCGCAGCCGGGCCAGTTCTTCCAGCAGGTTCCGCTCGCGCTCGCTCAAGTCCTTCGGCACGGTGATCTTGACCCGCGCATAGGCATCGCCTGCTTTCCGGTCGCGCAGGGCGGGCATTCCCTGCCCGCTCAGGCGCATCTTCTGCCCGGTCTGGATGCCCGGCGGCACGAGCAGTTGCCGCTTCTGCCCGTCCAGCATCTCGACGCTCACTTCGCCGCCGAGGGCCGCGATGGTATACGGCACGGCGACATCGAACAGCAGGTCTTGCCCATCCCGCTCGAATTTCGGATGCGGCCGGATGTGCAACTGCACATAGAGGTCGCCCCGCTTGCCGCGCGCATCCGCCGCGCCCTGCCCGGTCAGTTTCAGGCGCAGTCCATCCCAGGCTCCGGCGGGGATATTCACCTGGCCGGAACGCTGCGAAGGAATACGGCCCTGTCCCCGGCAGCGCGGGCAGAGGGAGCCGAGATCGTACTGGCCCCGGCTGTTGCGCTTCTGGCCCATTCCCTCGCATTCCGGGCAGACATCGTCCACCGTGACGGTGATGCGCTGCGAAGCGCCTCGATAGGCGTCTTCCAGAGAGATGTCGAGACCGAACTCGACATCCTCGGCAGGGGCGGCGGAGCGCGTTCCGAAGCCGCCCATCGGGCCGGTGTCGCGCCGCACGCCCCCCCCGAACATCTGGGCCAGCCAGTCCTGGAAGTTCAGGCCGCCCAGATCCACGTCCACGAACGGACTGCCGCCCGCCGTCCCTGCGCCTGGGCCGGGACGCCAGCCCGCCGATGGCCCGGCCCCCGCGCCGAAGCCGCTGTTCTGCCACATCTCGCCGAACTGGTCGTACTTGGCGCGCTTCTCCGGGTCGGAGAGGACATCGTAGGCTTCCTGGATGGATTTGAAGGTCTCTTCGGCTTTCTTGTCGCCAGGATTGAGGTCGGGGTGATATTTGCGCGCGAGCTTGCGGTGCGCCTTCTTGATCTCCTCCTGCGTGGCCGTTTTCGGCACGCCTAGAATTTTATAAAAGTCTTTCCCGTTCACGCGAACTCACCCCCTTACGTTGACCTTGTTACTCCACGGCGACCTGAACCTTCTTGGGCTTGGTGGCCTCCGATTTCGGAATAGTGATCTCCAGGATGCCGTTGCGGTAGGTCGCCTTGACTTTGTCCTCTTCAATCGGAATCCCGATGGTAAAACTGCGCTGGAATGCGCCGTACTGCCGCTCGATGCGGATATAGTTCTCGCGCCGGGCCTCATCCTCGAATTTGCGCTCGCCGCGAATGGTCAGCGTTTCGCCTGCCATCTCGATGTCTATCTCGTTCTGCTGGACGCCCGGCAACTCGACCTTGAGAACGATGGAGTCTTTGTCTTCATAGACATCCACCGGCGGACTCCAGACCCGCGAGGAGACATGCTCTCTCGGCTGGGCCGCGCGCGGATTCATGACGCCAAACATCTCGTTCGGAAGATGCATCAGGGTCTCAAGCGCATCGCGATCAAAACGTGTCGGATTCATCGTCGGTATCTCCTTTTGGACCTAACCCCCCGTCCCCCTCCCTGGCCGCTCGTTCCTCACTAGGGAAGGGGGGACGGGGGTTAGGTCTACGGCTTGAACTCGGTGTCAATCACCGTCTCGTCGCCCCCGGCCTGCGCCGACGCCTCGCCGGGCTGCTCCTCGGTATACCCGTTCTGGCTGCCCGTCGCCTGCTGATAGAGCAGTTCGGACAGGCGATAGGTGGCCTGCTCCAGCTCGGTCGTCAGCCGCTGAATCTCCTCGGTGCTGGTGTCGTTGGCATTGAGCGCCGTGCGCAGGTTGCTGATGGCGTTCTCCACTGTCACCTTCAGATCGGAGGGCGCTTTGTCGCCCAGGTCTTTCAGGTTCTTCTCGGTCGAGTAGATCAGCGACTCGGCCCGGTTGCGCGCATCCGCGCGCTCCCGCGCCTTCTTATCTTCCTCGGCGTGCGCGGCGGCCTCCTGCACCATACGGTTGATGTCGTCCTTGCTCAGGCTGCCGGTTCCCGTGATGGTGATCTTCTGCTCGCGCCCGGTGGCCTTGTCCCGCGCGGACACGTTGACGATGCCGTTGGCGTCTATGTCGAAGGTGACCTCGATCTGCGGCACGTGGCGCGGCGCGGGCGGAATGCCGGTCAACTGGAAGTCGCCCAGGAACTTGTTCGCGGCTGCGATCTCGCGCTCGCCCTGATAGACCTTGACATGCACGCTGGTCTGGCCGTCCTCCGCCGTCGTGAATATCTCGCTCTTGCGCGTCGGGATGGTCGTGTTGCGCTCGATCAGCTTGGTCATGATGCCGCCCTGCGTCTCGATACCGAGCGAGAGCGGGGTCACGTCGAGCAGCAGGATATTCGTGCCGGTCGTGCCGCCTTCGCTTGCCAGCACGCTCGCCTGGATCGCCGCGCCGACCGCCACGACCTCGTCCGGGTTGACGCCTTTGTTCGGCTCTTTGCCGCCGCCCAACTGGCGCACCAACTCCTGGATCATCGGCATACGGGTCGAACCGCCGACCAGAACGATCTCGTCAATGTCGCTCGGCTTCATCTTGGCGTCGGCCAGCGCCCGCTCGAACGGGCCTTTGCACCGATCCACCAGGTCGCGGGTCATCTCCTCGAACTTGGCGCGCGACAGGTTCACGTCCAGGTGAACAGGGCCTTCCGGCGTGCTGCTGATGAAGGGCAGGTTGATGTTGGTCTGCGTGACGTTGGAGAGTTCGATTTTGGCCTTCTCCGCCGCCTCGCGGACGCGCTGCAGCGCCTGCTTGTCCTTCTTGATGTCTATGCCGGTCTCTTTTTTGAACTCGTCGGCGACATAGTCCACGATGCGCTGATCCCAGTCGTCGCCGCCGAGATGCGTGTCGCCGCTCGTGGAGAGGACTTCCAGCACCGCGCCGCCGTCCTCGGTCTTGCCGATGTCGAGCAGCGAGACGTCGAACGTGCCGCCGCCGAGGTCGAAGACGAGGACTTTCTCTTCCTTGCCTTTGTCGAGGCCGTAGGCCAGGGCCGCCGCCGTCGGCTCGTTGATGAAGCGCAGCACCTTCAGCCCGGCGATCTCGCCCGCGTTCTTGGTGGCGGTGCGCTGCGCGTCGTTGAAGTAGGCCGGAACCGTGATGACGGCCTCCGTCACGGGCTGGCCGAGATAGGCTTCGGCGTCGGTCTTCAGCTTTTGCAGGATCATCGCCGAGATCTCTTCGGGCGTATAGGCTTTGCCATCTATGGTCACCTTGTCCGCCGTTCCCATCTTGCGCTTGATGGAGATGATGGTGCGGTCGGGGCTGATGATCGCCTGTCGCTTGGCGCTGGAGCCGACAAGCCGCTCGCCGTTCTTATTGAAGCCGACCACAGACGGCGTCAGCCGACTGCCTTCGGCATTGGGAATGACGGTCGGCTCGCCGCCTTCGATGACGGCGACGACCGAGTTGGTCGTTCCCAGGTCGATTCCAACTGCTTTACCCATTCAAACACCTCCCGGTTCTTATCTAGGGCCTTCTCTGCAAGAATCGTGGCTTGCTTAGCGTTGCTATAATATACCACTTGAGTGTGATGTTGTCAAGTGAGGCGCGCAGATTTTTTTGCCGCCTCGGAATCTCTCCCCCTGCGCGCAGAGCGCAAAAGCCGCGACCTCTGGCCGCTATACCGGCAAATCGCCTCGTAACGCGACCGGTTTTGCGGCGGCTCCTGCGCCCTGCGCTCTCTCATGGGCGCGCAAATCCGGTAGAAATCGCGGCGAGCGGTGGCATGTATTCTGCTGCGATGGAGAAGGCCGCGTTTGCCTTTGACCTGCGCTTCCGTCGGAACACGTCAGGCCGCCTCACCGCAAAGCGCCGGCCTATCTCACCGTTGAGAGGCTCGCACCGGTGCATATCGCCACCTATCAGCCCAGCGCCATCTATCCCGACGTCCTGCCGCTTACAGCCACAGACTATGCGGACGGAGTGCGCGCCTTTATCGAGCAGTTTCTGGCGCGCGGCTTTGAAGACGCCGCGATCTACCAGTTCGGGCAAATGCGCCATCCCGGCATCTCCGATGTGGACCTGCTGATCGTGACCCGCGATGCCGAATGGAGACAGGCCCGCGAAGCGGCGCGCGCCATCGCCCGCTCCTCCCGGCTCCTGGAGTACCTGTTCGTCCATGCGCCCGATGTCGTCGGCGAGTCGATCCTGCCGCATCTGTTCGTGCTACACTCGCAGATAGAGTCCAGGCTCCTGTATGGAGCGCGCGATCCTCTGGCCGCCGTAGAACCGCCCTGCTGGGATACCGGCGTCGCGCTGATCCAGAACGTCACCTGGGATAGCTGCCATCGCATAGACTGCCTGAATATGAACGCGGTTCCCGTCGGGCTGCGGCACGTGCTGTACGTCCTCCACCATCTCCTGCTGACGGCCCAGCGCGGCAATGAACTGCTCGACGCGCCGGTTTCGATCTCTCTGGCGACCGAGCCGATCCGCCAGGAGATCCTGCGCGCGGCTCCGGAGGCGCGCGAGGCGCTGTGCCGCCGATTCATTGCGGAATCGGTGACGCTGCTGAACACGGTGGATGCGCGTCTCGACCGGCAACTGCTGGGCAGCCTGCCTCCGGCCCCTCTTGTGACGGTCGCCTCGCACTGCCATTTCTGTGTCGCGCCGCTGGACGCGCCCCTGGATACGGCGGCGCGCTGGTTCGACCGGATATGGGGTGGGGCGCAGATCGCCAGGACGCCGCTCTATCTGTCGGTCTTTACGGCGGCGCTGGCGCGAAGGCTCTCGGCGTACCTGCCCGATTTCAGCATGTTTCGTCTGCCGCCGGAGTACGAGGCGGCGGCGGAGACGATTGACACCTCGCTGTATGCCCGGCATCTGGCGCAGGCGATAGAGCTGTGCCATCGCTTCCGCGTGGACTACTGCTTCCCGCTGCCGTTCGGCCTGCACGGCGGCTGCTCGCTCCGGCAGCGATTGATGCGCTCACTGCGGCGGCAGGCGCTCGCCCGTCACCTGCGCAATTAGCCAGACCTTTTCCTTGCCGAACGAAAATCGCGTTATTGTGCGGCGAAAGGAAACATTTCTCCACGAACAACGGTCAAACCAATAGAGGTTAGAGCATCAGATCACCAAAGGAGACGGAGCAGACATGGAAGACCGACCTCTGATGCAAGCCAAAGGCATCAACGGCACGCTTCAGCTTCTACCGGACCGCATTCGCATTCTGCGAGAAGGCTGGCTCTCCAACCTGTACGGGCGGCACGCTTCCCGTACCGAACTTCCGCTCGAGCAGATCACCGCGCTGGATTTCAAACGCACGGCAGGGGGATTGGCAGGCTACCTGGCGTTCCATGACAGCGAAGACCGCGAGAGCTACGAGGATTTCTGCGTCTCATTTCTCAAGCCCCAGGAACATGCTTTCGCTTCAATGGTGCGCGCCATCGAGCGGAGAAGGGCGCTCCTGGAGGAGCAGCTTGCCCCGACTCGCCTGGCGTTCATCCCGCAGGAAGACGCGCTCAGCCCGTGAGCGCCCGACCCGTCGCCGAGGAGGAAGGCGACGGGGCGGGCGTTCTGGCGCGGCCCTTCGCATCCTCTGACATTTTGCTCTTATGCCCTTCAAGACAGGGGCGGCTTCGTTTCCAGCAACGAAGCCGCCCCTTATTCTGCTGTGCTGGGTACTAAACGTACCCGTCTGGAGGGCCTCCGGCCAACCGTCCTGCCGGACGGGAAAGGCCGTGTGCATCTGTGCGGAGGCTTGACGGCGCAGCCGCTCCACGGATGGGTACGTTTAGTACCCGGCAAAGCTTTGCAGATTTGAGCGCAGGATATGGAACAACTACGGGAGCCGCCGGGTTGCAGGGTTGGCGGCGACACAGACCGACGCCCGTTTTGCCCGGCGAAAGGAATCGCCCGTTGTACGCTCATAATGATCTGCCTGCCTTTGCAATACAAGATTCGGAGATGCTGCCCGTGCCGGCGGCCCATTCCGAGCCGGTAGAACTCCTGGTCGAGCGCCTGGTACAGGGAGACCCTGCCTTTCTCCTGCGTGCGGCGGAGTGGGTTTCCCCGGAATGGCTGACTGTCGAGCAGATCGAAATCTGTGCGCGCCAGGCGTTGAAAGAGCCGGGCCAGGTCTGCGTCTGGCCCCTGCTTCCGAAGACCTGGGCGCTTACAGTGCATCTGCCGGGAGAGACGGATAGCCCGATGGCGGCCCTCTGGATACACAGCTTCCGCAGCGATCTGATCGCCAGCCTGGACGCGGAGTGGCGCGGCACGGCCCAAAGTCGGGAGGCTCTGCGCCTGTGGCCTGCCGGGACGCGAGAACGGGAGGAGTTAGAGGAGTCCAAGGACACGGGCGGGACAGAGGAACCGGTCTCCCCGGAAGAGGAGAGCGAACCGGAGCGTAGGCTGTTCGCCATGTTCGAGACCACGTCGGCAGGCGAAGACGCCCCCGCCTTCACCGTGACCCCGATCTCCCGGATACCGGCTCTGGACGACATCCAGGAGAACATCGCGGAACTGAATTCTCTGCTGGAGATCATCGTTCACAAGCAGTTGCGCACCCAGTTTCAGCCCATCGCCTATCTGCGGGACGGGCAGGTTTTCGCCTATGAAGCCCTGATACGCGGGCCGAAGGGGACGCTGCTGCGCGGCGGCGGCTCGATGCTGCGCGCGGCGGACAAAGCGCGCCTGGTGGCCTGGGTGGACATCGCCTGCCTGGAGCAGTGCTTCGCCCGCGCCGCCGAGCAGAACATCCGGCATCCGCTCTTCATCAACATGGAGGCGGAAGGGCTGGCCTATCTGGAACTGTGCGAGCGTTCGCTGGCCCAATGCGCCCGCGAGCATGGACTGTCGCCCGCCTCCATCGTCATCGAGATCACCGAGCGGCAGGCGGTGGACGACTTCCCACGCCTCCTTCACTTCATCGCGCAGTTGCGGGAACAGGGCTTCAAGATTGCCATTGACGATGTGGGCGCGGGCTACAGCAGTCTCAGCGCCATCGCCGAACTGCGCCCGGAGTTCATCAAGATAGATAGGGAACTGGTGCGCCACATTGACGTAAAGGGGCCGAACCGCGCGCTGCTGGCGGCGCTGATGCAGTATGCGCAGCAGATCGGCACGCAGGTATTGGCGGAGGGCGCGGAGACTCGCGCCGAACTGACCACGCTCAGCGACCTGGGCGTGACCTTCGTACAGGGCTATGTGCTGGGCAAGCCGTCCGACGATCTGCGCGGCGTGCCGCGCGAACTGCGCGAATTCCTGCGGCAGCGCGCCCGGCAGCAGCAGCAGCCTCTCCTGGGGCGTCCGATAGCGATAGGCGGACTGGCGCGGGCCGGGTACGCCGTTCCGCCGGAAACGCCGCTGGCGGAGGTGGCCCGCCGCTTTGCCAGAGACATCAGCCTGACCAGCGCGGTCGTCGTCGAGGAGGGCTATGCGCGGGGACTGGTGCGGCGCGATCAGCTCGACCATGTGCTGGACATGGTGAGCGCGGCCAATGTCGCGGCGCTGCTGCCTGCGGAGACGGTGGCGCAGTGGATGCATACCGACATGCTCTGCGTTGAGGAGGACATGCCGATCCAGGAAGTGGCGCAGCAGGTGACGACACGCACGGACATCAGCCTGGACGCGGACATCGTGATCGTGCGCCGGGAGGGGCTGTTTCGAGGCGTTCTGCCGACCCGCACGCTGCTGGAGGCGGTGCTGTCGGCGCGGGAGCGCGAACAGCGCTACGCCCATCCCCTGACGGGCCTGCCGGGGCGCGTAGGGCTGGAGCAGGTTTTGGAGGAGCGATTGGCGGCGCGCGGGCCGCTGGCTATCCTGCGCGCCGACATCACCGGGCTATCGGCCTTCAACCGCAGCTACAGCCTGGCGACCGGCGACACGCTGATCCGCGCGCTGGCGCATCTGCTGCACGAAGTCTCCGAACAGTGCGGACGCCCGGACGACTTTCTGGCCCACCTGGAAGGCGACGACTTCGTGCTGGTGACGCATCCTGCCGCCGTGACCGCGCTCTGTCGGGCGCTGGTCGCCGGGTTCGAGGCGTTTCCGGCCCAGTTCTATTCGGCGACGCACCTCCGGCAGGGCTATGTCGAACTGACCGACCGCGCTGGCGGCACGCTTCGCGCGCCCCTGTTCCGCCTGGCGGTCGCCGCGCAGACCAACCAGGCCCGCCGCCTGACGCACTACGCCCAGATCATGGGCCTGCTGAACGAGATGTTGCGGAGCGTGAAGGCGCAGCCCGGCAGCCGCTTCGCCATTGACCAGAACGCCGAACGCCGAAAGGTCTGACCTGCGCGCTTCTACTCGAAGAGGTCGTCTACCGGCATCGTCCATCCTGGCAGCGCAGGCTCCGCGTCGGCCAGTTCCCCCCGGCGATAGACCGTCGGGCGATCCGGCTGGCTAGCCGTGTATTTGCGAACGACGTCCGCGCTCTGCAGATCCACATCCCAGACCACCTGTGTCCCCGCCGCGAAGTAGTCGGCGCGTTTGGCTGCCATGTCGTGGTCGGCCTGGGGGCCATAGTCGCCTTCGCTGCGCACCTCAACGGCAAAGAGCGGCGCGCCCTCGAAGAACCGCATTCCAGAGTTCGGGCCGACATAAAAGGCGGCATCCGGGCTGAACGACTGGCGGTTGGGAAGCTGAACGAGGAAGCCTCTGTTGTCGCCGACGGCCAGACCGCTTTTAGTGCGTCGCGCGTATTGCCGCAAGGAGACAAAAATCTCGTCGCCAGCGTAACCGGGTTTTCTGCCTGTCGGGGACATGCGTATCAGTTCTCCGTTGACGAGTTCCGCTTTGCCATGTTCGGGGACATGGTACAGGTCTTCGATGGTCGCCCGCTGTTTTATCGCCATGCTCGTACCTCGTGATGTCGCTATCGCCTGCGCCTGCGGTCACAGGCTCATATTGCTGCTGTGGCCGGGGAAGACTTTGGCCTTCGGGTCTATGCGGCTCTTGGCGTAGTTGACCGCGATACAGATCTCGCCTACGCCGGTCGCAATCAGGTCTATCTTGCCGTCGAACTCCGCGATGTCGCCTGCCGCGTAGACGCCGGGCAGGTTCGTCTCCATATGCTGGTTGACCCGGATGCCGTTGCCTTCCAGTTCCAGTCCCCACTCCTTGACCGGGCCGATGTCGGCGGAGAAGCCGAGGTTGAGCAGCACGGCGTCCACGTCCAGGCAGGTCTCCTCCTCGGTCTTGTTATGGAAGATGACGGCGCGTTCCAGGTGGGCGTTGCCTTCGACCCGGCGCAGTTCATGCCAGAGCCGCACATCCACTCTCGAACGGTTCAGCAGCCAGTCCACGCTCTCTTCGTGGGCGCGGAATCCATCCCGGCGGTGGATGAGCGTGATCTGTTGCGCGAGGGGTTCCAGGTTCATGCACCAGTCGAGCGCGGAGTCGCCGCCGCCGACGATAAGCAGGCGCTTGCCCTCGAACTGGGACTTATCGCGCACGAAGTAGGAGACGCCTTTGCCCTCGAAGGCGTCCACGCCCGGCGTGCCGAGTTTCTTGGGCGAGAACGCGCCCGCGCCGATAGCGATGATGACGGTCTTCGTGCGGTGCAGGGCCTTATCCGAGGTCAGGGTATAGGTCTCGTCGGGTTCCTGCTTCAGGCCCAGCACTTTCTCGGCCAGGCAGACGGTCGGGCCAAAGCGCGTTCCCTGGACGGCCATCTCCGCGGCCAGGTCGCGGGCCAGGATTTTGGGAAATCCCGGCATGTCGTAGATGTATTTTTCGGGATAGAGGGCGGTCAACTGGCCGCCGAGTTCGGGCAGGCTGTCAATGATCTTGGTCTTCATCTGGCGCATTCCGGCATAGAACGCGCCGAACAGACCGACCGGCCCGCCGCCGATAATGGTCACATCGTAGAGTTCTTCGGAGGGCGCGTGCGCGCCGCTGGGTGTCGTATCGGTCAATTCGTCTGAACCTCGCTTGGAGTTGTCACAGGAAAGAGAGACCTTTCCGGCGTACAATTACTTCTATTATACCGGACTGTTTGCGAGGCACGGCGAATGAAGAAGATCGAGGCCATCATCCGGCCCATCAAACTCGACCAGGTCAAGATCGCGCTGGGGGAGATCGGTGTCACCGGCCTGTCCGTCTCCGACGTGCGGGGCAGCGGACGCCAGCGCGGACATCGCGAGAGCTTTCGCGGCACGGACTATGCCATAGACCTGCCGATGAAGGTCAAGATCGAGATCGTCGCGCGGGATGACGAGGTCGAAGAGATCGTTTCGACCATCGAGCTGCACGCGCGCACGGGCGAGACCGGCGACGGCAAAATCTTCGTCCTGCCGATGGACGACGCGATCCGCATCCGCACCGAGGAGCGCGGCGAGGACGTGCTTTAATTCAGTGGCAGTTGAAACTGCACCTGCCAAAGCGCCCTCACCCCCGACCCCTCTCCCACACTGCGGGAGAGGGGAGAGTCTGAGGAGAGAGTCGGCGCAGGCCGACTTTGTGCCTTTCCAGCCGCGAATTTATTCGCCGGGCCTGGTATGGAGAAACCATCATGAGTACGCTGACCGTGGAAACGCCAGCGCCGGAGACCGCTCCGAAGCGGCGCACCGGCATCATAGATTGCGACGTGCATCCGGGGCCGCGCAGCACGGCGGAGATCAAGGAGTTTATGCCGATGCCGTTCCGCGATCGCTGGAACGGCGGCGGGCGCGGTTTCTTCGGCAACCCGCTGCACGGCGCACGGCTGGACTCCAACCCTCCGGGCGGGGGCGGGCCGGGAACCGATCCCGACTTCCTCCGCCAGCAGCTTATCGAGGAGTTCGGCATCGCGCACGCCGTGCTGCTGCCGCGCGCTTTCTGCAACCTGCATCCCGATCCCGACCTCGGCACGGCCATCGCTGCCGCCTACAACGACTGGCTTGCCGCGACCTGGCTCGATAAGTACAACCCGGACGGCGTATTCAAAGGCTCCATCACGGTCGCGCATCAAGACCCACAGGCGGCGGCGCGCGAGATCGAACGCTGGGCCGGGCATCCGCATTTTGTCCAGGTAATGACCGACTCCGGCGCGCGTGCGCCGTTCGGTCAGCGCCAGTACTATCCCATCTACGAGGCGTGCGCGAAACATGACCTGCCGTTCGCCATCCATCCCGGCACGGACGGCATGGGCATCAACATCCAGCCCTCGCCCGGCTATCCGACTCACTATATCGAGTGGCACACCTGCCTGTCGCTCGGCTTTCAGGCGCATCTCGTCTCCTTCCTCACCGAGGGCGTGTTCGAGCGGTTCCCGAACTTCCGCGTCGTGCTGGTCGAGGGCGGCTCAGCCTGGCTGCCGGGCCTGCTCTGGCGGCTCGATGCCGAGTGGAAGGCGCTGCGGGCGGAAGTCCCCTGGGTCAAGCAGCGCCCGTCGGCCTACCTGCGCGATCACGTCCGGCTGACCTCGCAGCCGCTGGAGCAGCCGGAGGACAGCCGGGATCTGCTGCGGATGCTGGAGATGATGGATGCGGAACATCTCCTGATGTTCTCCTCCGACTATCCGCACTGGGATTTCGATTCGCCGACGAACGCCTTCCCAAAATTGCCGGAAGCCCTGCACAAGCGCATCTTCGAGCTAAATGCGCGCGAATGGTACGGGCTGTAGGAGGAGAGGCGAGCGATGGCGCGGCATATCGTCGGCAAGGTGGCGGAGATCGGGCCGGGACAGAGGAAGATCGTGGAGGTGGAGGGTATCTCTATCGGCGTGTTCAACGTCGGAGGAACCTACTATGCGCTGCGCAATCGCTGCCCGCATCAGGGCGCGCCGCTCTGCCAGGGCAGCGTGAAAGGAACCACGCTGCCCTCCGCGCCGGGGGAGTATCGCTGGGGACGGGAAGGAGAGATACTGCGCTGCCCCTGGC
>DASRGL010000322.1:0-11239 GCA_035651115.1 Chthonomonadaceae bacterium | reverse complement strand
TGACGGAAGAATCCACGATACAGGAATAATCATAGTCTGCGTCGAACTATAGAGGGAAATATTTCGCTTTCTTGACTGTTGGCACGTATTTTGCAGAGTTAGCGACGTATGTCTATGCGGACTTAAGTCCCATGCCAATTCCCTGCCGATTTGTTCTTCTTAATAGGTTCAGCAAGACGTTATCCATACCGTCTATTGCAGCGCAGGCTGCCTGGGTTGACACCAAAAGGGGAGTATTCCCTGCCTCATATGAACGCGGGGAAGAGTTCGATCCCTGGTCGTCGTGGGCAGATGCAGGCCGGAGGGTGACTGCGCGCGGGCAGCGCGTGAGCTTCTGAAATGCTTCCGGGCGTTCCACCCGGCGTCTTTGCCGGCCCTGCATAAGCCAGTCGAACTTTTCCGCGCGCTCTGGCAGGAGAAGAACGATTGAAGGGGGAGCCATAAACTCTACATGACGCCATTGCAGTATTGAAGGATACAGGCAAGGTCATAGCACGCCTTTTCGCCGCTATCCTTCCTCGGGCTATGCCTGGAAGAAGGTGGCATCCGATGAATGTTGCCCTTGTACATGAACGCTTAGATATTCTAGGTGGCGCCGAAAAGGTACTGCTGGCTCTGCACCAGCTCTATCCTGAGGCGCCCCTCTATACGAGTTTCGTAGACTATTCTCACTTGCCGGACTATTTTCGGCGGCTTGATATTCGCCCCTCCTACATGCAGCGTCTTCCCGAATTCCTGAAGCGCCGCCCGCATTGGCTGCTGCCTCTGGATATGTTCGCGTTCCAGGATTTCGATCTGTCCGAGTACGACGTGGTCCTCTCCTCCAGCTACGTCGCCGCCAAAAGCGTTCTGACCCCCAGCGAGACGTGCCATATCTGCTATACCCACACACCGATGCGATTCGCCTGGGACCTCTATCCCAAGTTTATGCACGACACCGCGAATCCCCTGATCCGACTGGGCGCGCGGGTCCTGTTACAGTATTTCCGCATGTGGGACGTGCAGACTTCCAATAACGTGGACTACTTCATCGCCAACTCGGAGACGGTGCGCCGCCGCATCCGGAAGCACTATCGGCGCGACTCCGTCGTCATCTATCCGCCGGTTCAGACCTGCCGCTTCTCGGTCAGTCAGACACCGGGCGACTACTATCTGGTCGTGTCGCGTCTCGTCCCCTATAAGCGCATTGATCTTGCCGTCGAAGCCTTCAACCGGTCGGGGCAGGACTTGATCATCATCGGCACGGGCCGGGAGCAGAAGCGTCTGGCGGCGATGGCCCGTCCCAACATCCGCTTCCTGGGTTGGCAGTCGGATGAGGCGGTCGCGCGGTATCTGAGCCAGGCGAAGGCGCTCATCTTTCCCGGCGAAGAGGACTTCGGCATCCTGCCCGTCGAGGCGCAGGCAGCCGGGGTTCCGGTCATCGCCTATGCGCGGGGCGGCGTGCTGGAGACGGTGCGGCACGGAGACACCGGCTTCCTTTTCGGCGAGCAGACGCCGGAATCGCTGCTGGAAGCGATACGCGAGAGCGGCCGCTGCCGGTTCGACCGGGAGCATATCGCGGCCAGCGCGGCCCGCTTCGATGAGCGCGTGTTCGCAGAGCGGATGGTGGAAACCGTCCGGCGCTGCTACACGGAGTTCCAGGCGAACCATCATGCGCCGCCTTCGGCCTTCCTCGATCTCCCGGCGCGGCGCCCGGACGAGATCGGCGTGCCTCCTCATGCCGCCGTGCGAACCGGCACGGAGGAATCTCCCATCGGCTAGATCGGGATTCCTGTGGCGGGTCTCAACAAATAGAGCAGGGGCCGCCGAAACTTCGGCGGCCCGTACCTGCCAACCGAACGGCGCTCCTCTTCCCCGCGTCTGCTTCTCGCACTCCCGATGGGCTATCCCCACAAACGGCCTTCTCCAACGCGCGCCGAGGCTCGTATCTCCGGCGACAGCTCCCCCGACAGCGCCGGGCGCAAGGCATGAACCGCCGGGCTGTCCTTGTCTCTCACAAATCTCCGAAAGTGTGGAATACCCTACTGTCAATACTGCTGAAGAGGGGACGCTTCCGCCCCCGCTGGGGACACGGCCTGTCGGAGTAAACACATGGCTTCGCATCTCAAACGCAAATTCGGGTTCACGCTTGTCTTTGGTGTCGTCTTCTTGGCCTGGCTGCTGTTCAACCATGCCAGCCCCTAGACGCGCAAGGTGGTTTCGGACCTCGTCGGCACAGGCGCTCCTCTGCTGGCTCTCTACTGGGCCATGCAGGGGTCGTTCCGGCGAGGGCAACGAATCTGGGGCGCGGACCTGATCGCGCTGTACCTGGCATTCTATGCGGCGGGCATGGGCTGCTGGACGTTTCTGGAACTGGCGCTGCGCCAGGAAGCCCCTTTCCCTTCGCTGGCCGATGCCTGCTATATCCCTTCGCAGTTGTGCCTTATGGCGGGCCTTGTGGTGCTGCCCTTCCGGCGCGCGCCCCTGGCGCTGCGCGGGCGGGCGCTCCTCGACGGCATGATGTTCATGGCCGCCACCGTCGCCTTTAGCTGGTATTTCGTCCTTGGCCCCAACCTCCTCGCGATGGCCGCGACCGCGCTTGCCAAAGCGGTGAGCATCTACTATCCCTTGAGCGACCTGGCGATGCTGGTCTGTCTTCTGGTCTTGATGCAGCGCGCTCCCAGTCCCGCCCTAAAGCCTGTCTACGCGGCCCTCACAGGCGGCGTGTTCGGGATCATCGTCGCCGATAGTCTCTACGGATACATGGCCCTCAAGGGAACCTATGCCTCCGGGAGCCTGATTGATGTGGGCTGGCCCTTCAGTCAACTTCTCATCGCCTGGGGCGTGGCGGCCCTACGCGCGGCCCGACAGGAAGCAGAGGCGCAGGAGTCGGCGGCGCTCGAGGAACGCAGCCCGCTTCTATGGCGTTCGCTCGCTCCGTATGCGCTGGTTCCTGCGCTCGGCCTCCTGCTGATCTACGTCCTGCGCACGGACGCAGACCCGAAGCTGGCGCAGGGAGTCTACTTCAGTTCTGCCGCGCTGCTGGGCCTGATCCTTCTGCGGCAGGTGTTCGCAATCCTGGAGAATAACCGCCTCTATGGATTCCTCAAGGATGCCTACCGCGCACTGGAAGCCAGTCAACAGGAGCTTGAGGTCAGGAACCGGCAGCTGGAAACCAAGACGCAGGAGGCACACGCCTACGCCGAAAATCTGGAACAGGCCTACGAGGAACTGATGGCGATGCAGGCCGAACTGATTGCCAACAATCGGATGCTGGAGCGGGTCAACGCCGATCTTGAAGAGCAGAAGGCAGAACTGGCCGAGGCGAACGCGAAGCTGGCGGCGCTGGCGACCACCGATGGCATGACCGGTCTGCCCAACCACCGCGCGTTCCAGGAGCGGCTGCGGGAGGAACTGGCGCATTCCCGCACGACCGGCTCTCCGCTCTCCCTGCTGCTGATGGATGTGGACGAATTCAAGCAGTACAACGATGCCTACGGGCATCCTGCCGGGGATGAGGCGCTGCGCATCGTCGCGCGCCTGCTGCGCGCGACGATACGTGCCACCGACATGCCGGCCCGCTACGGCGGCGAAGAGTTTGCCGTGCTTCTGCCCGATACGGATGCCCTCCAGATGCTGCAACTGGCCGAGCAGATACGCGCCGCAGTGGAGGCCCATCCCTTCCCGCACCGTGCCATCACGCTGAGCATCGGCGCGGCGGAAGCGTCTCCGGGGAAAGCGGATGCCGAAGCGCTGATCGCCCTGACGGACCAGGCGCTCTATCACGCCAAGCACAGCGGCCGCAACTGTGTCCGCAGGGCGGGCGTATCCGTCGCGCCTCTGCAAAGGGCGGCGTAGGTCGCCGCGCGCCAGGGCGTGCCGCAAGCCCGGCGCGTGCGAAGGCGGCGGAGCGATGAGATACCCTCTGCGGTGGCGGGCGATACGCTCTCTTGGGAGGGCATCCGCGCGCGGGGAGCCGAAAAAATTCGGGGAGCAGGCTGAGGCGCGCGGGGGCGTGCGAGTTTCGCACATTCTTCTGCGCAGCCTGCTCCCCGATAGCCGATGGGGAAAGAATAGAGGCTATTCGAGGGGCAGTGAACTGTTGCCGGACCACAGAAACGCCTGGACGACCATCGGATCGAACTGAACGCCCGCGCCCTCTTGCAGGCGCCGGGCAGCTTCATCGCTGGGGAGGCGGGATTGATAGACCCGATCGGACGTCATGACTTCGTAGGCGTCGGCCACTGAGATGATGCGCGAGAGCAGCGGTATCGATTCCCCCCGCAGGCCATCGGGATAGCCTGCGCCGTTGAGCCATTCGTGATGATGCCGGACCACATCCGCCACGTAGGCCAACTCTTCCACGCATCCGACGATCTCCGCTCCCTTGACCGGATGATGCCGCACGGCCTGCCACTCGTCCTCGCTGAGACGCCCCGGTTTGTTCAGGACATGGTCGGGCGTGCCGATCTTGCCCACATCATGCACCTGCGCGGCCAGTTCGAGAAACTGCAGCTCGGACTCCGGCAGATGCATGGCTTCCCCGATCGCCACCGACAGCCGGGCCACGCGCCGCGAGTGCTGCGCCGTGTACGGCTCTTTGGCATCAATGGAGGCCGCGAGCGCCTGAACCGTCTTATACATCACGCGGGTGTCCTGCTCCAGCACGCGCTCACGTTCCATGAAGCGGCGTTCCAGATTCCGCTCGATCACAATGGGGATGGTCTCGATATTGAAGGGCTTGGCGATGAAGTCGCTGGCTCCCTGCCGCAGCGCCCGGCGCATCAGTTCGATATGGCCGTGTCCGGTAATCAGGACAATGGGCAGATTGGGGTGCGTGTAGGCGACGCGCGAGGTCAGGTCCAGACCGCTCATGCCGGTCAGCATCATATCGGAGATCAGGAGATCGAGGGGAGTGTGCCGCAGAACTTCCAGGGCTTCTTCCGCGCTGGGCGCGGTGCTGACCTGGTAGCCATGGCGGATGAGGACACGCGCCAGCAGGTCTCGGATCCATTCATCGTCGTCTACGACAAGAATCCGCGTGCTTTGCGGGGCGCGCAGGGAGAGGTCGCGGACTTCCGGCGTCAGAAATGGGACGACGGGTTCGACCGTGACAGAGGCCACTGCGCTGGTGACGACCAGCGAGGGCGATTTGGTGATCCAGGGCGCTGGGACGGCGCCTTGGGCCGATGCCGTATACATCATTCGTATGCTCCCTCGGGACAAAAGGGAAACGGTTGGGTACGCCCCAGAGAAGGGCATGTAGCTATTATACGGGGTTCTCACCCGCTTGTCAAGAGTTATTACGAAAATTCGCAAGAATTTTAGAATATCACTGACAGAATCGCGTCTTTGAGGCGAATGGCCCCGGCTTTTTGCCAACCAAACCGCTTGACAGCCCGCCGTCCACGCGGCATAATGGGAAGGCTGAACGCCCCTGCCCTGGCGGTTCCCGCCCCTTTCGACGGATTCAGGAGGCGTTCTGCGCAGCATACGGAACAACATGCGGGCCGAACGCGCGTCCGGCTTCACGCGTTCGACCGGAAGGAAGGATCAACCTCCATGCGGTTTTCATCTCGGCTCCCGGCGCTCTTTCTGGCCGCCCTCCTCTGCCTCGGCTCCGGCGCGCGGGCGCTCGACTGGTCGCCAGATGGGCGGCAGATCGTTCTCGGCGGCTCCTCTCTGAGGCTGGCCGATAGCGGCGGGGCCGCCAGCGGAGCCGCCGCCGCCAGCCTGCTGCCGGGCAGCCTCACGCCCCCGCCCTCCGGCGTTATCGCGCTGCCCGGAGCGGGGCCAGGCGCGTTCCCCGTCTGGTCGCCGGACGGCAGAACCATCGCCTACCTTGCCGAGGGACACCGCCTGACGCTCTACGACCTGGCCCGGCAGCAGGGCCGCATGGCGGAGGAGAACGCCGTCACGCCCGTCAGTTGGGCGCCCGACTCGAAGAGTTTCGCGGTCGTGCGCGCCGAGGAGACCGGGGCGCTTCAGCTCAAGCTGCTCTATCGAGACGGCGGCACGGCGCTGACCGTAGACCTGCCGTTTCGCGCGCTTCCGGTGGCGCGGATGCGCGTCCTCGCCTGGATTCCGCGCACCGACAACGTCGTTCTGGCGGGCGGCGAGGGAAATAAAGTAGACCTCTACCTGATAGATCAGGGGCAGGTCGAGCGGCTGACCAGCAGCAGCGACATCCTGGGGTTCATCGTCTCCCAGGACGGCAGGCGAGTCCTCTGGGCGCGGCGCAGCCTGAACACCCACTACATCGTCTTCTCGCTCTACGAAATGAATATCCAGACGCGCACCGTCCGCAAGCTGAACTATCCGATGGTCCTGCCCGCCGTGAACCCGAACCCCCGCCGCGCGCCCGATTCGATAGATACGGTCGTCTTCTCCCCGGACGGAAGGCGGCTGACATTCGTGGCGCACGGCGGGCCGGGCATCGGGCCGAACGGCGTCGCCCTCTATCTCAGCGACATCACCGGAGCGAGCGTGCGCCCGCTCGGTCAGGGCAAGACGCTGGCCGCCGCCCTCGCGCCGCCCAAGCCGCAATCGGGCCAGGCTGCCGCGCTGCCGCCTTCGCTGCCGACCGGGCGCGACCTGACCGGGCTGACGCTGCCGATGACGCTGCCCGCCTTCTCGCCCGACGGCCAGCGCCTTGTGGCCCTGCGCTTCGACGGCGGCAAGCGCACGCTGCTTCTTGTAGATGCCGCTACCGGCCAGACACGCGCGTTCCCTCTGCCTCCCGAGCTGTAGCGCACCCACCCGGCCCCATTTCAGCACGCAGAGACGGCGCTCTGGACGTTTTCCATGTTGACATCGCCTCCCGCCTCTGCTATAATTGCCCGACGCACATGTGCAGACATGTGTGAGCCTGTCAGCGCTTATTCGCCCTCACCCCCTGCCCCTCTCCCACGCTGTGGGAGAGGGGGAAATGTAGGGGCGCTGCTTGCTGCGCCCTAGCTTATCCCTCTGAGGAAGAAGGGGACAGGGGACGAGGGGAACTATTCAGGGAGGCAACGCTGCATTGAACATCCAACAGATCGAAGTCAATCTTATCGTAGAAGACCCCGACCAGCCGCGCAAGCATCAGAGCGAGGAGAGCCTGCGCGGGCTTGCCGATAGCATCCGCCAGCACGGGATGCTCAACCCCATCACCGTCGCGCCGCTCCATAACGTCAACCGCTACAAGATCGTGACCGGGGAACGGCGCTGGCGCGCGGCGCAGATGGCGAACCTCGACACCATCCCCTGCATCGTCAAAGACGTGGACGCCGAGGAGCGGCTGACCGAGCAGATCATCGAGAACTTGCAGCGCGAAGACTTGCAGCCGCTGGAGAAGGCGAAGGCGCTGCTGCACGTCAAAGAGTCGCTGAGCGCGACCAACCGGGAAGTCGCCCGCCGCCTGGGCCTGTCGGAGCGGGCCGTCGGCTACCTGCTCGACCTGCTGGCGCTGCCGGAGGACATCGGAGAGGCCGTCGTCTCCAGCCCGAACCGCCCGGCAGACGGCCAACTGACCGAGAAGCACGCCCGCTTCCTCAAGCAGCTCAACGACAATCCCGAACTGCAATCGGCGGTCGTGGATCGCATCCGGGAAGAGCGGCTCTCCAGCGACGACACCGGCAACCTGGTCAAAGCCCTGAAGAAGAAGCCGGACAAGGCGAAAGAGATCCTCGACAGCCCGACGGATCACCTTGTCAAGTTCTTCCAGGACGGCTCGGATACCGCCGCCGATTTCCTGGATCAGATCGTCGTGTCGGACGCCCCGGCGCGTCTGTCGCCCGTCGCGCAGCGTATTATAGACTTCCTGCCAACGCTTTCCGGCCTGGACCTGGAACGCCTCCCCCACCCCGAACTGCGCCAGATAGAGGATGCACTGACCTCGCTCAAGCTGGCGGTGGACGGCCTGCTGCGCAACTGCAAGGAGGCTTTAGGAGAAAAAGTCTGATGGCGACCGAGTACTCTTTCGACATCGTCTCGAAGGTAGACCTGACCGAGGTCAAGAACGCGATTGACCAGGCGGAGCGCGAGATCGCCGGGCGCTTCGACTTTCGCGGCACGAAAACGGCGTTCACCCTGGAAGGCAACAGCATCCGAATCCTCTCTGACGACGAGTTCCATCTGAACATGGCGCTGGACATCCTGCGCAGCAAGCTGGCGAAGCGCAACGTCTCGCTCAAGGCGCTGGAGTACGGCAAGATCGAGGCGGCGGCGGGCGGCACGGTGCGGCAGGTCGTCACGCTGCGTCAGGGTATCCCGACGGAAGAGGCGAAGAAGCTGGTCAAGGAGATCAAGGCGGCGGGCATCAAGGCGCAGGCGCAGCTACAGGGCGATCAGGTGCGGGTCTCCGGCAAGGACAAAGACGCCCTGCAAGCCGTGCAGAAGCTGGTGCGCGGGATGCCCGACCTGCCCTACGATGTGGAGTTCGTCAACTATCGCTGAGGCGGCTTTTTTGGGGTCAAGCGGGAAGGCGTAAAAAAGGGCGGCAGGTAAAGGAGAGCAAAGCCTGCCACCCAAGGAAGGAAGGTGAACTCGAATCGTTCTTAATATCGGCGGTTCCGGCGCGATTCTTTAGCCCCAATCGCTCTCCTCGCCGGTTTTTTTTGGAAACTTTAGCGTAAAATTTCCTGTTTTTCGGCATTCCGCCGGATTTTCTGTCGTTTCGCGCCGCTATCGGGCCGGATAGCGGCGCGAATCGTGCGCGTTCCAGGGCGGCAGGGCATCGCCTTCTCCCTCGATCCATTCCGGCGTCAGAACGATATAGTCAATCGTGCGGCGATTGTTCGTAAACGTCAGGTGCAGTCGTCCGTCGCGCGACGCAATGATGGCCGGATAGTGGAACTCTCCTTCGCCCGTCACGATGTCGCGGACATAGGGCCAGGTCTCTCCCTCGTCTTCACTCATCGCCAGCGTCAGAGGATTGCGACGCTTGGGATCGTTGTTCCAGGCCATCACGATCCGCCCATCCGCCAGCCGGACGGCATCCAGCGCGGCATGAGGGCAGGGAAACCCCGTCGGCGCTGCGGGAGTCCAGGTGCGCCCGTTGTCCGCTGAGCGCGAGGTAAGCACAACCGGGGCCGTGCTGCCCCAGGGCCGCAGCAGGGCGAGCAGCGTGCCGTCCTGCCATTGCAGCAGCGCGGGATGTTCCGTGCGTTCGCCCGGAATCGCGCCGACCTGCCGCCAGGTATGGCCCTCGTCGGCGCTGGCCCAGACGCGGGAGTAGCCGTCTTTGTACTCCGTCCCGAAAACGATCTCCCCGTTCTGAAGCCGGATCGGTTTGCAGCGCGGCACGTGTCCCCACTCCGGCTCGATCAACTCCACTTCCGACCAGGTCTGCCCGTTATCCTCCGACCGCTTGAGCCGCAGGTCGCAGGTCACCCAGCGCACGCCGGGGCCGGGCGGCCCGTCCAGCCTGCCGTGCATCGTTCCGTAGATAAGGAGAACGGTTCCCTCGCGCGTCTGGAAGAGGACGCCGTTGCCCTCCGGTTTGCCGGGCGTTTCGGCCACGATCTGCAAGGGGCCGAACGCTGTCTCCTGCGGGCGGCGACGCGCCAGCACCCAGGCGGTATCGGGGCGCGCTTCGTCTTCTCCAGCGTAGTAGCCTACCAGTATATCCCCGTTTTGCAACTCCTGAACAACGGAGCAGTGGCAGCGCGGAAAACGTTCGGTCGGCTCCGCGACGGCTTGCCAGAGCAGAATCGGCATTCGGTTTCTCCTTGTGGAAATCCGGCCCTCACCCCCCCGGCCCCCCTCTCCCACGCTGCGAGAGAGGGGGAGTTCAGGAAATCAAGCGCGGCTCAGTGCGAGAGCAACGCCTCGACTTCGGCGCGCGTGGGGAGCGAGGGCTGCGCGCCCAGGCGCGTGACGGACAGAGCGGCAGCGCGGGTGGCGAACGCGACGGCGGCCTCGAGGCTCTGTCCCTCGGCCAGCGCGACGGCCAATGCGCCCGTGAAGCAGTCGCCTGCCGCCGTCGTATCCACCGGCGTGACCGGCAGCGCCGGAACGCTTTGCATTCCGTCCGGTGAGGCGAGCAGGCAGCCCTCCGCGCCGAGCGTGACGACGACCGTTCCGACGCCTTTGGCGCGGAGCGAGACGGCCACCTCTTCCCAGTCCTGTCCCTCCGCGCTCTCCCGACCGAGCAGGCTGGCCGCTTCGTGTTCGTTCGGGGTCAGCACGTCCACCTGGCAGAGCAGCGTATCGGGCAGCGGGTCGGTGTGGCGCACCGGCGCGGGATTGAGAAGGACGCGCGTGCCGACCGACCGGGCGACGGCGACGGCGTGCGCGACGGTCTCCTGCGGTATCTCCAACTGGACGACGACAGCCTCCGCCGCCGCGATGCTCTCCCTGGCCGCGTTCACGTCCGCCATGCTGACGCGATGGTTGGCTCCGGGCGCGACGATGATGGCGTTCTGGCCCTGCGCGTCCACGCCGATAAGGGCCACGCCAGTCGGCTGCACGGCGTCCCGCAGGACGTGCTGCGTCTCGATGCCCGCTGCGGTCATCCCGGCAAGCAGGGCGTCTCCGAACGCATCCTGCCCCACGCGGCCTACGAACTGCACGCGCGCTCCCAGCCGCGCCGCCGCGACCGCCTGGTTGGCCCCTTTGCCACCGGGAACCATGACGAACGCGCCGCCCAGCACCGTCTCGCCCGGCCTGGGGATCTGTTCCGTCCGCACGACCAGGTCCATATTCGCGCTGCCGATGACGACGATTCGCGGCCCATCCGCCATATTCGCTCCTTCGTTCCTGACTCACCTTTCTGTTTGCCCGGCGAATAAATTCGCGGCTGGAAAAGCCCAAAGTCGGCCTCCGCCGACTCCTCACTTCCCTTCCCTTTCGGGTCGCACGGTCTGTCCCGAATCGTTTCGGAATTGACAGACTGTGCTGTGGGGTTGGGGGGTAGGTCAGTCCGTGCAGGCGGACTTCATGCTTTTCAGATGCGGTTTCAACCGCCAAAGAAGCTGGATTCAGGGCTTCTTGTTTCCAGCAGCGCTGGCCGTGCCGGAGGCCGTCTTGCGCGGTGCGCGCTTTGCGGCGGTCAGCGTGATGCGGGAGATGACCTGTTCGCCCGTTTCGTCCTTCTTGAGCGAGAGGCCGATATGCTGCCCGACCTTTAGCGCGGAGAGCGGCAGCGTCTTGCCGCCCATGCGTACCTCCGTCTCCTCGGTATAAGGCAGCGTGCGCAGATCGCCCGCTACCGTCGCCAGGGTCAGTTGGCGCGCGCCCACGTCCAGGTTTTGAAGAACGCCCTTCACGCTGCGCGCCG
>DASRGL010000321.1:0-14766 GCA_035651115.1 Chthonomonadaceae bacterium | reverse complement strand
AACGGCGACCCCAACCTCTGCCTGTTCGGGCGCGAGGTGACGCCGAACCATCACGCGCTGGCCGAGCAGTTCGTCCTGCTGGACAACTTCTACTGCAACGGCGTGCTGTCGGCGGACGGCCATTCGTGGGCGACGGAGGGCAACGTCACCGACCATCTGGAGAAGGCGTTTGGCGGCTTCACGCGCAGCTACACGTTCGGCGATGACCCGCTCACCTACTCCTCGTCCGGCTTCCTCTGGGACAACGTGCTGGCGCACGGCCTCTCGGTGCGCAACTACGGCGAGATGGACTATGCCGAGCCGGTTCCCCAGAGCGACTACTTTGCCATCTATCGGGACTATGTCGAGAAGACGGGCAAGATCAGGTTCTCGCAGAACATCGGGGTCGAGAACCTGCGCCGCTATAGCTGCCGCGACTATCCAGGCTGGAACATGAACATCCCGGACGTGCTGCGCGCCGACCGTTTTCTGAAGGAGTTGCGGGAGTATGAGGCGCAGGGAAGCTGGCCCAATCTGGTCATCGTCTACCTGCCGAGCGATCATACCTCCGGCTCGACGCCGGGCAGTCCGACCCCCCGCGCGCAGGTCGCCGATAACGATCTGGCGCTGGGGCGCGTCGTGGAAGGCATCAGCAAGAGCAAGTTCTGGCCGAAGACCTGCATCTTCGTGATAGAAGATGATCCGCAGGACGGCTTCGACCACGTGGACGGGCATCGTTCGCTCTGCCTGGTCATCAGCCCCTACACGAAGCGCGGCGCGGTCGTCAGCCGGTTCTACAACCAGACCTCAGTGCTGCACACGATGCAGCGGATGCTCGGCCTGACTGCCATGAACCAGATGGATTCCGCCGCCCCTCTGATGCGTGAATGCTTCACAGATAGGCCCGATCTGCGCCCTTATGTCAGCCTGCCCAACCGTATCCCACTGGACGAGAAGAATCCGCCTCTGAAGGCGCTGCGCGGCCCGGCCCGGCAGTGGGCGCAAAAGAGCCGCGCGCTGCGTTTGGATGGCCCGGATCGGATCGAGGAGAAGACGCTGAATCGCGTTCTCTGGTACGCCGTGAAGGGAAGCCATGCGCCCTATCCGGTCTCTCTGGAAGGCGCGCATGGCAAGGGCTTGAAGGCGCTCGGTCTCCAGTTGATACTCGACCGGGATGACGATTAACGACCATGTACCTGACCCTCACCCCGGAATGTGTCGAACTGGCGTACCGGCACGGCATCTTCCCGATGTACGATGACCGGAGCGGGCGCGTCCTCTGGTTCCAGCCCGACCCGCGCACGATCCTGCCGCTCGACACATTTCACATTTCCCGTTCGCTGGCAAAGACCATCCGGCGCGGCATGTTCGAGGTACGGATCAATACGGATTTCGAGGGCGTCATGCGGGGCTGCGCCGACCGGGAGGAGGGAACCTGGATCTCGGAGGAGTTCCTTCAAGTCTATGGCGCGCTGCACCGGGCGGGCAAGGCGCATAGCGTCGAGACGTGGCGCCATGGGCGGCTGGTCGGGGGAACCTATGGCCTGGCGCTCGGCGGGGCGTTCATGGCGGAGAGCATGTTCCACTATGAGACGGACGCCTCGAAGGTCGCGCTGGCGGCGCTGGTGGCGCGGCTGCGGGAACGCGGCTTTACCCTGCTCGACGTTCAGTATCTCACGCCGCATCTGGCGCGCTTCGGAGCCGTCGAGATACCGCATCACGCTTACTACCGCCGCCTGCAACGCGCCCTGTCTCTTCCCTGCCGCTTCGCCTGAATCCCCGGCTGCCTTTAGAATCCCTGCCTCTGCGTCGGCTCGAAGAGCGGGCGGACGTGCGGTCTTTGATCAGACCTCCCACCCCGACTTGGTTTTGCTGGAAGGGCGGAGGCGGCTGGCGCGGCGTGCGCCGATGTTGGCGTCCGCGACCGCGTAGATATAGAGCGCGCCGCCGAGGAAGAGGGGGATTAGCGCGTTCGTGTTGATGGGCTGGCTGCGCCGAGAGTGTTTCGCGATGGAGGAGCCTGCAGGAGTGGGAGTCGGGCTGCTTGCGCTGCCAAAGAACGCGCCGACGAAGATGAGGAGCGCCATTCCGATCATGATGAGCGCGCCCTTGAGCGGTTCGCCGTTATGAATCTGGCCTGCGCCGGGCAGCAGCATGGAGAGCAGCACAGAGACACGCGGGTTCTTCGGCACGGCTTCCAGGTCAATGCCGGCCCAGTTCTCCTGGCGCATCAGCAGGTCGCCGTATTTGCGTTCGGCGGAACTGCGTTTCGGGTCGGCCCGCGTCGCGCGGCGGTAGGCGGCCAGCGCCTCATCTACCTTCGCCACGCCTTGCAGCAAGTCTCCCAGCATCTCCAGCGCAACGGCATCTTTCGGAACCAGCGCCAATGCCGCCCGGCACTTCTCTTCGGCCAGGCGGTAGTTCTCGCGGCGGCGGGCCAGGTGCGCCTCGCGCAACAGTTGCTCGGCCTGCTGCACCTCCTGCGGCGTGGATTCGCGGAACTCCGGCAGATTCAGGTCGAGGCTTTCGGCGGCTTTGGCATGGGCGGCGACGGCAGCGGCGGCCAGATCGGCGGCAAGCGCCTCCGGGGTATCAGCAGAAGAGGCGGGCGGGGCGGCCGGAGAGTGTGCGGCCTCAGAAGATGGCGGGGGCTGGCTGGCTGCCGTCTCCCTTGCGCGCGTTTTTTCGACGTTTTCCATCCTACAAGCCTCCGAAGGCGACCGACGCATTTGTGCCGGGCCGTGCGACCATTCTCTCTTGCTTGTATAGACGTGATCAGGAGCGCGCGGAGTTGCCAGCCTTACCCGTTATCGGGGCGACTGTGCGGACGGCTCTGCACGACGCTTTCGGGCGAGAGGTCGAGTTCGAGGCGCGGCGCATCGGCCCAGAAGCCTTCCAGATTATAGAAGGCGCGCTGTTCCGCCGCCATGACGTGCGCCACGACATCGCCGTAGTCCAGCAGAATCCAGGTGGCTTCCTGATAGCCCTCGATCCGCAGCTTACGAATGCCGCGCTCGCGCAGTTTCTCCTCGATGCGGTCGGCGATAGCGCGAATCTGGATGCTGGAGTTTCCGGTGCAGATGAGGAAGAAATCGCTGATGATGGTCAGGCGGCGCAGGTCCAGGGCCACAATATCGGTGGCGCGCAGGGAGTCGGCTGCCGCCGCCATGAAGCGCACCTTCGCCTCCGAGTCCATCTCCTCGGCGATGGGCGAGGAGACCGCCGCGCCCTCTTCCGGTGTTTCGCGTTCTTCTATTCGCTCACGCGCTTGTATCTCGTTGGTCAATCTGTCGTCTCCCTCCCTTTCCCGGCCTCCTCTGCTGGCGGCGGCGGAGAATAGAGAGCGTGCTTGAGAATGTAGTCCAGCACTCCGTCCGGCGTCAGATAGCGCACCGGCAGATTCTGACGCAGCCGCTCGCGTATCTCCGTGGAGGAGATGCCCAGGGCCGTCGAACCCAGCAGCAGGATACGCTCCAGATAGGCGTGCGGCAGGCGGTCTTTGAGTATCGCCGGATCGAAGCCGGGCCGGATCGCCGCGATGAAGGTCGCCATCTGGATGACCTCTTCGTGCCGCCGCCAGGTCAGAATGTCCGCTATCGCGTCTACGCCGGTGATATAGAAAAGTTCCGTATCCGGGTTCTGCTCCCGGAGCAGCGTCAGCGTATCCACCGTATAGGAGGGGCCGGAACGCTCCAACTCGATGGGCGAGCAGCCGAAACCCCGATTGGAGTGCGTGGCGATGAGCGTCATGGCGTAGCGATGGCGCGCGGGCGTGATCTCATAGTCTTTTTTGTGCGGCGGCTGTCCGTTCGGAACGAACAGGACATGGCCGAGACGGAACCGCACGCGCGCCTCTTCCGCGACAAACAGATGCCCATAGTGTATCGGGTCGAACGTGCCGCCCATGATGCCCAAGCGCATAAAAGCCTTCACCCCCTGGCCCCCTCTCCCAACGCTGTAGGAGCAGGGGAAACTGCCGGACTGGGCGCTGCTTGCTGCGCCCCTACAGGTTCAGGAAGCGCACGCCGGTTTTATCTACGCGGACGCCTGCCAGGAGGGTATCCGCGCTCACGGCCAGCGTCGCGACCGGATGCCCGCTCAATCCCTGCGTCAGGTTGTTCCAGGGAATCGCGACCTCGATGCTGCGTCCGCTGGCGGCGATGCGCAGTCGGTCGGCGATTCTGGCGCCGGAGTCGCCGGCGCGGACGGAGACCGTGTAGGCCGCCGTCGGCGTCTCGTTCTCCGCATCGAAGGGACGCAACGCAAGCAGGTAGGTGATGCGGCTGCTGACCGGCTGGCGCATATCCAGGCGCAGATAGAGGTTGTGGCTGTCCCGGCAGGCGTAGAGCGCGCGGATGTCGCCGCCGCCCTGAAGGTCGCGCAGCACGTTATCGCGCACCGGGTCGAGCAGCGCGGGCGGCAGGCTCTCCCAGTCCTGAGCGTCGGCATCCACGTGCATCGTATGATCCGGCACGACGGGCAGGCGGGTCGGCGCGAGTTCGCCATAGAGTTCGCTGCGGCGGGCGAACGAGACCAGGAAGCGGCGCATCAGCGCCATCTGGCTGGCGTAGAGGCCGATGCTTTGCGCCTTCTGCTGCGTCTCGGCGGGCGTGAGCGGCAGCGACATCCAGCGCGTATCCAGGCGGGCCATCTCCGCAGGAGGAACCAGTGCCTTATCCGGGCGCCGGCCCTGCGGCGTGGGCCAGTCGCCCCGATGGACAAGGTAGTACTTCAGGCGCGTCTCTGCGGCCCAGGTTTTCTCCTTCGGATCGGCCTGCAACTCCTGCAGGGCGCGGGCGACGAACGCGGCGGCGGCGGCATGGTCGGGGTGGTCTTCCGCCGGGTGCGTCACCGTCACCAGCGTCGGACGGAAGGCGCGCAGGGCCGTTTTGATGTCGTCCACGACATCGCGCCCGCAGTAGAGTGCGTTCGGATCGAAGGTGATCTTGTAGGGCGAGCGGCTGCAGTTCGTGTAGCTGGAGGTGTAGGGCCGGTCGGGAGTCCAGTAGCTGTTCCAGAGCGGCATCAAGCCCTGGTCAGGATAGCCAAGGAACAGCACGTCCTCCTGCGGCACGCCGAGCGCGGCCAGCGCGCGATAGGACTCCTGCTGGCGCAGCGCGGCGAACTGAATGTAGTCGCCCGGCTCGACGCGCAGATCGCGCACCTGGTGTTCGACGGCCTGCCGGAACCCATCGCCGTTGGTCAGAATGACCGTGCGGACGGCCCCGCCCGCCTGAAGCGTCTGCTGCATCAGCCCGGCGCAGCCGAGCGTCTCATCGTCACAGTGGGGCGCAAACACCATCAGCCGCGTGGCGCGGGTCGGCGGATTGATGCGCGGCAGGCGGTTCAGGTCCGGGTCGGCGTTCAGAGCTTGATGGCGGTAGAAGAAGGCGGCTCCCGCGCCGCCGAAATAGACGCAGGGGAGGGCCAGGGCAAGCAGGAGAAAGCGCAGTAGAGAGCGTAGTCGCAGCGAACGGCGGAGACGCGGTAGCAAAAAGTTTCCTCCGACAGAAAGCGAAAGGAACGGATGCCTGCTCACCGGCACGATGCCATGAGGCCGGCAGAGGCCGAAGGAGAGCGCGCACGATGCCGTGCGCTTCTCGGCGGCCCGTTTTATGGATCGGAATACAGCCTGTGAGAGTACGGAGTGAGAGGGATTCGAACCCTCGAGCAAGCTTTCGCCCGCTACACGATTTCCAGTCGTGCTCCTTAGACCAACTCGGACATCACTCCGTGTGGATTCGGACAGAATTATATCATGTCAGGCTTATCCTGTCAATGCAAAAGGCCGAGTCCCCCTCTTCACCGGTTGACACCGGGGCGCGATTGTGTTAGAGTGAGACGGATTTCGACCGGAGAATGCGTTCGCGGCTGGCCCTCATCCCCGACCCCTCTCCCACAGCGTTGGGAGAGGGGAGAGGTAGGGGCGTAACAAGTTACGCCTTGGGCCGGGGGGTAGGTCCGTCCGCGCCGCCTGTTCCGTACCTGCCTATGGATGAAGCGACTGTGGATGCCCCTGCGGTAAGCGGTTCCACACCGCCCGCGCCGCGCAAGATCGAACGCCTGCGCGACCTGACGCCGATGCCGTGGAAGTCGGGCCTTGCCGCCTGGCTCGGCTGGCTCTTCGACGGGCTGGACGGCTACCTCTCTGGAGTTCCGGGGCGCACTTCTTCGTGCAGGGCGTCTTCGGCCTGTTCCCGCTCTACGTGCCGCCCCTCTTCCCGACCCTGCTGCGCACGACCGGCGCGGGCTTCTGCTACAACATCGGCAGGCTGGCGGCGGCCTTCGGCACGCTGGCCTTCGGGCTGTTCACGCCGGTCAAGGATTTCCGCATCGCCCTGCTCTGGGTCGGTCTGCTCTCCTTTCCGGCCATCGGGATCGCGCTGCTCATCCCGGAGCCGCCGGATACCGAACGGACGGTTCCACTCGGCGGCAGCGTGCCGGAGACCTGATTCCCGCGTTCTTTTCCCTGCGAGAAGGGCTGGAAAAGCGAGAAACACGCGCATGAGATCGGTTCGCGAGGCGAAGAGTCCTAAAGTGGCCCCCCACCCCCGTCCTCTCTCCCCAAGAACAGGGGGAGGGGAGCAAATTTGGAGGCGTCTACCCTCACCCCCAGCCCCTCTCCCTACAAGGGAGAGGGGAGCAAGAATGCCAGCCAGTGCCTCCTTCTGTCACTCTGAGCGCAGTCAAGGGTCTGGCTTCCTTGTCGCGCTGAGCGTAGCAAAGGGTCTGTTGAGATTCTTCGCTCTGCTCAGAATGACAAATCAACGCACTCGTGGTTGTCTTGCTCCCTTCTCCCTTCCAGGGAGAAGGGTTGGGGATGAGGGTGCAAGCTTGCGTATTGACCGTTCCCTCCCCCTGTTCTTGGGGGTCGCGCAGGCTGTCCCGGCTCGTGCCGGAATAGACAGCCTGTGCAGTGGGCTAGGGAGGGGGGCCTTGCTCCTGCTGCTCCTGCTGCTGGCGCTGCCCGGCTGCCAGCGCGCGGGAGCCGAGCGCCCCGGCGTGGTCGAGTTGACCATCTGGACGGGATGGACCGGCACGGAGGAGATCGGCTTTCAGCGCGTCCTGCGCCGCTACGAGCAGTTGCATCCCAACATCCGCTTCCACAGCCTGGGCGGAGTCAACGACGACACGAAGACGGTGCGCGCCATCGTCGCCGGGGTTCCGCCCGACGTGTTCGCCATCTGGGATGTCTCCTATCTCGGCCCCTACGCCCATAATCGCGCCATCCGCCCGCTCGACGATCTGTTCCGGCAGTCGGGGCTGCGTGAGTCGGATTTCTTGCCCGCCTCGCTCGGCATGTGCCGCTATCGCGGACGGCTCTACGCCATGCCCTTCCTGGTGGATGTCAGCGCGCTCTACTGGAACAAACAGGCGTTTGCGGAGGCGGGCCTCGACCCGGAACGCCCGCCGCGTACCCTGGAAGAACTGACCGAGTACGCCGTCAAGCTGACCCAACGGGACGCGAGCGGCAAGATCACGCGCCTGGGGCTGGCCCGGCCCGCCACCGCCTTCGACGGCTTTCTCCTCAGTTCGCTCTTCGGCGGCAAGGTGTTCGACCCGAAGACCGGGCGCGTCACCGGCAACGACGCGGGCTGTCTGGCGGCGGCGCGCTGGTACAAAGACCTGATAGACCGCATGGGCGGCATCGAGCAGGTCAACGCCTTCACGTCCGGGTTGGGGCAGGCGCAGGGAGCCAACAATCCCTTCTACATCGGCAAGGTCGCTATGATGTTCAGCGGGGAGTGGAATCCCTACTGGATATCCCGCTATGCGCCGCAGTTGGAGTATGGCATCTCTTTCGTGCCGCCGCCGGCCTCGCACCCGGAAAATGCGCCGATGACCGTGTTCGGCAGCAACGATTTCTGTATCTCGGCAGAGAGCAAGCATCCGAAAGAGGCATGGGATTTCCTGGTCTGGCTGCAATCCTACGAAGCGCAGGTGATGTTCGCGAAGGCCATCAACAATATTCCCAATATGCGCGCGGCGACCCTTGCGCCCGAACTGCGCGAGGGCGCGGCCTACCGCCGTCGCTTCGCCTTCATGCTCGATCTGGCCCGCAACGCGCAGGGCGTCTATTTCCCGGCGACCCCCGTCACCAGCCTCTATATGAACCAGCGGACGACCGCTCTGGATATGATCCTCTACGGCCAGAAAACGCCCGAAGAGGCGCTCAATGCCGTGCGAATTCGCGTTCAGAAGGAACTGGATCAGCAATGAAAGCCGCTTAATCTTTCGATTCCGGCGCAAAACGCGGCAAAACAGGGAGAAGTCTTGGCACAAAAAGCCTTGACAGGCTTGCCACTCTCCGTTATAATGGGGAAAATGGCTGAAAATCCTTTCAGAATCGTGCTTCTGCGCGTGTCCTGGTTCGCATAGGGACAAAGGTGATTGCGGCTGCTTCTACTTTCCAGTCCACGCCGAAATCGCAAATCTCCGTCTGGCAGCTTGTCTCGACCCATTGATTTTACGCATCGGAAATCTTCGGACATCCGAACGAAAGGGGGTGAGATACCCATGAAAAAGGAGCTTAGCGGCGGTGTCGTTGTCGGCATCCTGGTCGTCGTCGGCCTGATTGTCGCCGTGCTGGCGTGGAGGGTCTTAGCGCCGCCCGCTCCATCGGGACTCATACCAATGACGAAACAAGAACGCGAAGAAGCGATGAAGAAGCATGGAGAGTCTGCTGACGCAATTGCGAAGAAACAGCAGGAAGCTTTCCAGAAGTCGCGTGGGGGCGGCCCATAAGACGGCTCCGGCCCCGGTACCGGTCATCTTATGGCATCGAATACATTAATGGAGACACAGAATGCGGACACAACTTCGTAACAAGGGTTTTACTCTGATCGAACTGCTCGTAGTCATTGCTATTATCGCTATCCTGGCGGCGATCCTGTTCCCGGTCTTTGCCCAGGCACGCGAGAAGGCCCGCGCCATCTCCTGCGTGAGTAACGAAAAACAGATCGCGCTCGGCATCCTGATGTATGTTCAGGACTACGACGAGACGTTCCCCATCTATTTTTACGATACGGCAGCGACTCCGAGTGATCCTCCTTTCACTCCCAGTGCGCCGGATAGTATCGTAGGATGGAATGAGGCCGTCTATCCCTACATCAAGAATGTCCAGCTTTTCCGTTGCCCCTCCTCGCCACGCGCCGCGACGCTGACGACAGGAGCCGATGGTTCGACCTTCGGCAATAGCGACACCGCTCCGACGGGCGCGAGCGGCTATTCTATCAACGCTCGCCTGTCGGGAAACAATGCAACGCTGGACCATACGAATAGGCCGTTCTCATCTGGCGCAGGCCAGGGCGCGCTGGAGTTCCCTGCCAATACTATCCTGATCACGGAAGCCTCCAGCAACTGCAGCGATGGCTGCTCCTCCTCCGATGAGAACGAGTGGGGTTGGGAAGGCCGCCACGTGGACAAGCTGTACGGCGATGGCTGGGACTATGACCTGTCGCCAAACGCCAAGTACATCAGCACCGGCAAGCCCCCGCTGACCCGCCATAGCGGCGGCTCGAACTACGCCTTCTCCGACGGCCATGTCAAGTTCTTCCAGGCAGGCGCGATGGGCCTGGTTCAGGGCGTGACCGACAACACGACCGCTGAAAACGCCTGCCAGTCGGCGCTGGGCTTCAACGCGGATAACACGGCCAACACCGGCCAGAAGCCGACCTACTGCCTCGGCACGGGCTGCCAGTACAACGTGCCTTCCGAGGCGAACCGGTAACGGTCTGTTTCGGCAACAGTCCTGTGCGGCAGCCTTCCATCCGGAAATCGCCGCCGCACTTCTTTCTGACGGTCCCGCGCGGTTGGGTGGGGCCGTCAGTTTTTGACCGTACCCTAGCCCTCACGCCATCCCCCAAAGATCGCAAGGAGGATCGAAGGCATCCGCATTGGATGTGATGGGAATATAGAGTACATAGGGTACGATGGAATGAATTCCTTCGCTGAGTGGCCTGCGGCCCAGTGTCCTGCGGACACGGTGGAGAGCGCAAGATGGGGCAGAATAAGCTGAGGGCGTTTCTCCATTTCATATGGGCTACGCATGACCGATTGCCTCTGATAACCGAAGAGATCGAGCGCGATCTGTATCGCTATATCTCGGCTGTATGCCGGGATGACCAATGTGAGGTGCTGGCAATCGGCGGGATGCCGGATCATGTCCATCTGCTGGTGGGATTGTCGAACACCATTTCACTGGCTGACCTGATGAAGCATGTCAAAGGCGGCTCGTCGCGTTTTGTGACGCAGAAACTGAAGCCCGGCGAATGGTTTGCCTGGCAGAGCAGTTATGCGGTTTTCGCGGTCAGTCCGCGTGATAAGAAAATGGTCATCGGCTACATTCAAAATCAGAAGCGGCATCATGCCGAGAATACGCTCTGGCCGGAGGCCGAGACGACTGAAGAGGACGCAGAAACGAACAATTAGACGTGACGTGTCCGCAGGACACTGGGCCGTAGGCCACTCAGCGAAGGAATTCATTCCATCGTCACCTTCGTCACCCGTTACGGGCAATTGCCACCGACCAGCGCCTGTATCATGCATCTGCGGCCTACGATTCATTCCGTCGTCACCCGTTATGGGCAATTGCTACCTGTCCACGCCGGAATCCTTACAGAGAGGGGCCGGAGGGCTGAGGGCCTCAAGGGGCCGAGTAAGAGAGGGAGCCAGAAGATCGAACAGGCAACACAGATAAATCGCACGCGCCTCGGTCTCCTGATTGCGGGGGCTATCCTGATAGGGGGCGCCTGGATCGTGCGCCAGAAAGTGCTGACGACACGGGCGCAGAAAGCGCAATCGAGCCAGTCCCAGGCCGACGCGGCGGCGACCGCCAAAATCGAGACGGGAATAGCCGATCTGGAGAAGCGAGTCGCCGCTGACCCCAAGAAGGTGTCGCTCCGTCAGGCGCTGCTGCTGCTCTACCAGCAGACGGGCCGACCCGACAAGGCGACCGACCAACTGGCCGAGATCGTCCGGCTTCAGCCCAAAGACCCGAACGCGCTGCTGGCGCTGGCGAACGCGCGCCTGGCGCTGAAGCAGTGGCCCCAGGCCGAGAGCGCCTATCGCGATTTCACCCGGCGCTGGCCGAAATCGCCTTCCGGCTGGCAGGGCCTCGCCGCGACACTGTTCCACGAGGGGCGCTATCGCGAGGCCGCGCTGACCGCCCGCGAAGCCCTGAAACGGAAGCCGGAGGACATGAGCAGCCGCTATATCATGGCCGCTTCCTTACTGGAAGACGTGCTGCAATACTCCGAGCCGATGCTGCATTCCGAAGAGCTGACCCTGGCAAAAGCGGAGTTTGAAAAACTGATCAAAGCCTCGCCCAATACCGGCGACTTCTATTACCGGCTAGGCCGCGTCTGCATGACGCTCAAGGATTCCAGCAACGCCATCAAGAATATGGAGCAGGCCGCGCGGCTCTTGCCGGATCGCGCCGATGTCGCGCTCTACCTGGCGCGGGCCTATACCTCCGCCCGCAACAGCCAGGCCGCGCGCACAGTCCTCGAAGCGGCGGTGGCGAAGCATCCCGATTCCGCCGAACTCAACGATGCGCTGGGGCAGTTGATCCAGGCCAGCGGCGAGCCGGGCGCGGACCAGAAGGCGCTGGCGCTCTTTCAGAAAGCCGTCCAGCTCGATCCGCGCGCGGCGCGGTTTGCGGAACGGCTCGGCACGGCCTACCTGCGCACCAACGATCTCCAGCACGCGCGGGAAGCGTTCGAGACGGCGGCCCGGCTCAGTCCCAATCGCGCCTTCCCGTACCAGCAGCTGGCTGCCATCTATACCCGGCAGGGCGATCCGAAGCGCGCGACAGCGGCGGCGCGCGAGGCGGAGATGCTGGATTTCAATGCCCAGCAGTTCAATACGCTCCAGGCCGTCGCCAAAAGACACCCGGAGAACGTGAAGCTGCGCCTGGCCCTGGCCGACCGCTATCTCTATCTCGGTATGCGCGGCCCCGCGCGGGACGAATATACGGCCATATTACAACTGGATAAGAACAATCCACGCGCGCGCGCCGGGCTGGCAGCTCTGGACAAGCAGGCGGCGGCTCCTCAGACCGCCTCGACCGGCGCGCCGACGCCGACTGCCCCCATTGCCAGGCCGTGAACGACCTGTCTGAAGGGGCGGCACTGCGGAATGCGCATTTCCGTTCGCAGGACGGTTGGCCGAAGGCCTGCCAGACGGGTATTTCAATGCCCGGCAGGATCATAACAAACTGCAATGCGATTTAACCGAATCCTTACACGCCGCCGTTTTCTGGCGGAAGCGGCGGCGGGCGCGCTGGCGCTGGCAGGCTGCAAGCACAAACCGACGCCGGTCATCCCGGCGGCTGCCAAAATCCCCGTCTCTCCCGTCCGGTTTACGGACATCACGACGGCGGCGGGCCTCGCCTTCGATCAACTGCGCGGCGGCTGCGAGATGTACTATTTCGTCGAGCAGGAAGCCGCCGGCGCCGCCCTCTTCGATGCCGATGGAGACGGCTACCTCGATATCTACTTCCCGCAGCCCAAGCCGCTGGGCGTCTGCAAGCCGAAGTTCAAAGCACCGCTGCGGCATCGCCTCTATCTTAACAACCGGGACGGCACGTTTCGGCTCGCTCCCGACGCCTTTCGCGGGGCCGATACCGACTACGGCATCGCGGCGGCCGTCGGCGATTACGACAACGACGGACATCCCGATCTCTATGTCTGCTGCTATGGCCGCAATACGCTCTTCCGCAATCGCGGCGACGGCACGTTCGAGGACGTGACCGAGAAGGCGGGCGTCGGCGTGCAGGGCTATTCGACAGGGGCCGTCTGGTTCGACTACGACGGCGACGGCCTGCTCGATCTCTACGTGCTGCGCTATGCCGAATGGACGGTCGCGCTCGATGTCCCCTGCCGGGGGCCGGACGGCAAGCGGGACGTGTGCAATCCCATGATGTATCCGCCCGCCGCCGACGTCCTCTTGCACAATAACGGGGACGGCACGTTCACCGATGTGACACAGAAAGCCGGGGTCGGCCAGGTCAAGCAGCGCAGCCAGGGCGTCGCGGCGGCGGACTTTCACGGGCATGGGCGGCTCGATCTCTTCGTCGCCAACGACATGGGGCCGAACTTTCTCTTCCGCAACGAGGGGAACGGGACGTTCAAAAACGTCGGGATGCAGGAGAACGTGGCCTTCGGTCTGGCGGGCCAGTCGCAGGCCAATATGGGCATCGCCGTCGGCGACTACGATATGGACGGCGACCTGGATGTCGTCGTCACGACTTTCTCCAATGAGCCGTACACGCTCTATCGCAACGAGGGCGGCTATTTTACGGATCAGAGCGCCCCGGCGGGAATCGCGCAGCCCACGCGCCCCTATCTCTCCTTCGGAACCGGGTTCATAGACACGCGCAATCAAGGGCTGCTCGATCTCTTCTTCGCCAACGGCCACGTCTTTCATCTGGTGCATCGCGAAGACCCGCACCTGACCTACAAGCAGCACAACCAGTTGCTCCTCAACGATGGCAACGGCCACTTCACCGAGGTCCTGGATGCGCTGCCTGCCGACGATGTGCGCGTGCATCGGGGAGCCTGCTTCGGCGACATCAATAACGATGGGCGCATAGACATCCTGGTGACGGCCAACGACGACCGCCCGACCCTGCTGCGCAACGACACGGCCTCGCCGGGGAACTGGCTGCTGCTCCAACTGACCAACAAGCACGGCTGCTGCACGCCCATCGGCACGCGCTGCATCGCGACGGTGAACGGGCGGAAGCTGCTGCGCGTGGTGCTGGGCGGCGGAAGCTGGGGCGGAGAGAGCGACCATCGGGTACACTTTGGCCTCGGCAGCGCGACCAGAGTGGAGCATCTGGAGATACAGTGGCTCTCCGGCCAGAAGCAGGTCTTGACCGATGTACCCGCAAATCAGATACTGCCCGTCCGGGAGACGTGATCGCCACCGCATTGCCAGGCCGTGAACGGCCTGTCTGAAGGGCGGCTGCGCCGCCAGCCGGTCTGCGACCGGAAAAACCGATCCCGGTCGCAGACCGGTTAGCCGCAGGCTCCCCAGGCGGGTCGTTTACGGCCCGACACCCTGGAAACGCAATCCCGAAGGTTGCCTGGCGAAGGAATTCATTCCCTCGTGACCGAATAGATGAACTATCCGTCGCGGAAGCGTTTGCACAGGTTCAGGAAGGGGCAAGGTTTCTGAGGAATCACGATGATCGCTACGCAATCCCAACCGCTCGCCGATTCGATCCAGAGCGTCGAGGAGCTGGAGGAGAGGCTCAGCGAACCGACAGAGGGCGTCATCGAGACGCTGGCCCGGCTGGAGGGCGATATTCTTCTGCTCGGCGTGGGCGGAAAGATGGGGCCGAGTCTGGCCCGCATGATCCGGCGCGCGTCCGAGGCGGCAGGCGTCTCCCGGCAGGTACTTGGCGTCTCCCGGTTCTCCTCCGGCCCGCTCGAAGGCCAGTTGCAGGCTCTCGGCATCCAGACGATCCGCTGCGACCTGCTCGACCAGAGCCAGTTGGACCGCCTGCCCGACGCGCCCAACGTCGTCTTCATGGCGGGCATGAAGTTCGGCGCGACCGGCAACGAGTCGCTCACCTGGGCGATGAACAGCTACCTGCCGGGCATGGTCAGCCAGAAGTACCGACATAGCCGCATCGTCGCCTTCTCCACCGGCAACGTCTACGGCCTCACGCCCGTCTCTCTGGGCGGTTCCGTCGAGACGGATACCCCAAACCCGCTCGGCGACTACGCGATGAGCTGCCTGGGCCGCGAGCGCATCTTCGAGCATTTCTCCCGCACGCTG
>DASRGL010000320.1:0-6931 GCA_035651115.1 Chthonomonadaceae bacterium | reverse complement strand
TCTACAACGAGCGGGCCTCTCTGCTGTCTGTGCTGGAACGGGTGCTGGCTGTCCCCGTCGAGAAAGAAGTCCTCCTGGTGGACGACGCCTCCACCGACGGAACCACCGACCTTCTCAAACAGCAGGTCGAAGGCCGGTATGAGAATGTCCGCGTCTTCTACCACCCCACCAATCAGGGCAAAGGAGCCGCCATCCGTACCGCCATTCCCCAGGCCACCGGCGACATCTGCATCATCCAGGACGGCGACCTGGAGTACGACCCGCAAGACTACCTGCCGATCCTGGCCGCGTTTTCTGATCCTGCGGTCAGCGTGGTCTACGGCTCGCGGTTCCTTTCTGGCTGGCCGAGGATGCGCTTTGCCAACCGACTGATCAACAAGCTGCTGCCTCTGCTAGTGCGGCTGTTGTACGGGGCCAGGCTCACGGACGAGGCGACCTGTTACAAGGCGTTTCGTCGGGAACTGTTGCAGGGAGTGCCTCTGTCGTGCCAGCGTTTCGAGTTCTGCCCGGAGGTGACGGCGAAGGTGCTGCGGTTGGGGCATCGCATCGTGGAGGTTCCGATCAAATATGAGGCGCGGAGTCTGGCGGAGGGCAAGAAGATCCGATGGACAGACGGTGTGGAGGCCATCTGGACGCTGATTAAGTTCCGGTTCAAACGGTTTTAGCAATGCTGCCTGCGTGAGAGTATGCGGCTGGCCGATCCCGACGGATCGGCCTTTTTCATGCGCGCCTTTCCAGGAGATCGCTGCCTTCCCGTCGAACACTTGCTGCAAGATCGAACGTGGAGAGAGGATGAGTAAGAACCGAATGGGGAGGGCGAGAAAAGCGAACGAAGCGATGGCGCGCGCCGCTGTGATGCCGGGACCGGGGCTGCCGCTGGAGATCAGGCGGTATCCGATACCGGAACTCGAAACGGGCAGCGTGCTGCTCAAGACGATTGCATCGGAGGTCTGCGGGACCGACGTGCATCTCTGGCATGGAAGATTGGCGGGCGTACCGTATCCGCTCATTCCGGGGCATGTCAGCATCGGGGAGGTCGCTGCGGTCGAGGGAGAGGTGTCCGACGTGAATGGCCTGCCTATTCGCGCGGGCGATGTAGTTACCTTCTTGGACGTTCACGGCACGTGCAACGCCTGCTGGTACTGCCTGGTGGCGAAGGCGACAACGCGCTGTCCGCATCGCCGTGTTTATGGAATCACGTATGGAGCCGAAGAGGGGCCGGGGCTGTCGGGCGGCTGGTCGGAGACCATCTATCTGCGTCCGGGAACGAAGATCGTGCGGCTGGCATCGGGAGTAACGCCGGACGCCTGGATCGGCGGCGGGTGCGGCCTGCCGACAGCCGTTCACGCCATCGAACTGGCACAGATACGGCTTGGCGACCGGGTGTTGATCCAGGGCAGCGGGCCGGTCGGTTTGAGCGCGTGCGCGCTGGCGGCGTTGAGCGGCGCGGGATGGGTAGGAGTGTTGGGAGCGCCGGAGCAGAGATTGAAGGCTGCCAGAGCGATGGGAGCGGACTGGACTCTGGATGTGCTGGAGACGCCGCCGGAGGAGCGCGCCCGCCAGGTGCGGGAGGCAGCCGGGGGCTATGGGCCGGACATTGTCATCGAGGCGAGCGGCAATCCGGCGGCCGTCGTGGAAGGCTGCGAACTGGCGCGGGATGCCGGACGCTATGTCATTGTAGGGCAGTATACGGACAACGGCGATATTGCGTTCAATCCGCACCGGCACATCAATAAGAAGCATCTGGAGATACGCGGCTGCTGGGGTTCGGATTTTTCGCATGTGTACCGGGCGATGGAGATCACGGCGCGGTTCGGGGGAAGGGTGGACTGGGCCAGGTTGATCTCGCGGCGATATGGTCTGGCGGAGGTAGGAGAGGCGTTGGCGGACGTAGAGGCGCGTCGCGTTGTGAAGGCCGTGATCGTTCCGTAGATCGCGGATAAGGTTCTGCTTGGGGTTCGGCGGGCCGCGGCGCGGCCCGCGCGATTTTTGAGGAGGGGCTTAAGCCCCTCCTCAAAAATCGGCTTTCTGTTTCCCACACCTCCCCCGCGATCTAACATTATCGGACGTATAGGGCGTGTGACACACTTCATATCCGTGCTGCGAAGTCTCCCATGGACATATCTGTTGCCTTTTGTCCGGCAACCTGTTATAATAGGGGCAGCTATGAGTCAGGAGTCGTCAAAGCTGGCGCGGATACGCCTTCTCGCGATGGACGTGGATGGCGTTCTGACCGATGGAACCATCGCGTTCGATAGTTCCGGTGGGCAGAGCAAGCGATTTCATGTTGCAGACGGCCTCGGCCTCGTTGTGTTGCGGCAGGCAGACATCCTCATCGCTTGGGTCTCCGGCAGGGCGGATGCGGTCGTTGCGATGCGGGCCGAAGAACTCCAGATCGCTCATCTCTTGCAGGGTGTGCGCGATAAGGGCGTGGCCCTGGAGCATTTGCGAACCGATCTGGGCCTTGCACGTGATGAGGTCGCCTACATCGGCGATGACTGGAACGATCTGCTCGCTTTCGACGCTGCCGGAACGCGCATCGCCGTAGCCAACGCCGCAGAAGAGGTGAAGGCGCAGGCAGACCTTGTCACGCAGGCGCACGGCGGCGAAGGCGCGGTGCGGGAAGTGTGCGATGCCCTCCTGGAAGCGCGCGGCATTCGCGAGGCCAGCCTGAAAACCTATCTGGAGTCTCTGCGCGGCCCCGGCGCATCACGGCTATCGGGACAGTGATCCCGATTACGGCCCACTTTCCGGCCTCTGCCGACCGGGAGCGAACATTTTATCGGAATATATCGTCTGAGAGTTGAGTTCCGTAAGAGGAAAGGAGTGAGATATCCGCTGGTCGTCGAGGACCCACAGAGCGTGCGGAAGCTCACCGACGGTTAACTGTAGCAGGGCCGTGTAAGACGCTCTTCATGAGAGGGTCTGCACGGAATCGGGGGAGTAGGAGGCGATAGACGTTGTCTGCAGCAGATTATACGCCTTGCCCGCACTGTGCGGTGAATAACATGCCCGGTCGGCAGGTATGCTGGCAGTGCGGCAGAGAGATGCATGTCGTTTATGGGCCGGACGGGGAGGCGCGTGTTCTTTCCCCCGCCGAACGAGAACGGCTTCGCCGGGAGCAGGTCGAAGCGATGCTGGCCCAGGCGCAGACGATTGATGTGGTGGGCGCGGTCAAACAGGCTGCCGGCAGCTCGAAAGGCGACGGCACGCAGGCGATCTTGCCCCGTGAACTGGCGACAGAGACAGGACAGGGTCTCGGATTTATCAGCAGGATAGGCTTATGGCCGCGCAAGAGACGGCCGTCCGGATAGCAGAGCCGAAAAGGTGGATGTTTCCAACGTGAATCGAAGTCTTCAGGAAAGCCTGACCCTGATTCACACGAACGATTTTCATAACCGCTTAACCGAGGCGCAGGCGAATCGTCTGCGCCTGCTGCGCGACTCGATGGGCGCGAACGGCCTGCTGCTGGATGCGGGCGATGCGATCTCCAGCGGGAACGTGACCTATCGTCCGGGCGGCGAGCCGATCCTCGACCGGATGACCGCCATTGGTTACGATGCCATGACGGTCGGCAACCGCGAGTTTCATCTCACGCGCGTCGGATTTCACTGCAAACTCTCCCGCGCCGGGTTTCCGGTTCTCTGCGCCAATGTACGCCCGACCCGTACTCCCGTCCCGTCTCCCCCGGAGACCGCCGCTGCTTCTGAAGTGGAAAGCCGGGACGATGCGTTGCCCGTGCGTCCCATCCTGTTGTGTGAAACAGCCTCCGGCTGGCGCGTCGTGATTTTCGGCCTCACCGTCCCCATGATCACCGAACGGATGTTCGCACGCAAAGTCTCCGCCTACGTTTTCGACGATCCACTCACTGTCGCCGCGAACCTCGTCCCGCAACTGCGCGTCCGGTACGCTCCCGACCTGCTGATCGCGCTGACCCACATCGGCATTGCCAGAGATCGCCTGCTGGCCGCTTCCGTACCCGGCATTGACCTAATTATCGGGGGACACTCGCACGTCGTTCTGGAGCAGGGCGAACGGGTCGGCGAGACGCTGATCGCGCAGGCAGGCTGCTGGGGCCACTATTTCGGGCGCATCGAAGCGCATAAAGAGAATTCCGACGAGAGGCCGTGCCTGCGCGCGACGCTGGAGACGCTATGACGGCGCTGCTGCTGTTGGTCTGCGCCCTCTGGATCACGGGCGGAGTGGGACGCCTGTTCCTCGAGCGCCTGGGCGTGCTGCGCGACTGTCCCCTCGAAAGGTTCGTCTATTCGGCGGCGTTCGGCCTGGGTGTGGCTGCCTACGGCGTTTTCGCGCTCGGCCTGGCCGGTCTGCTGGCGTTCTGGCCGGTGACGGTGTGGTGGCTGGCGCTTGCGGCTGTCGGCGCGCGGGCCATGCTTGCCAACGCCCGCGACTTCGGAGCCGGGACACGCAACTACGTTCAGACCTATCTGCGCGCATTCTCCTGGCCTAACCTCTGGATCGTACTCTGTACGCTCGCGCTGCTGGCCTGCGGCCTCGCTGCCGTCCTTGCCTGTTTCCTGCCGCCGACTGGATATGAGTGGGACGCCATTTCGTACCACCTGGCCGATCCGAAGATTTTTCTGGCCAACCGGCGTATCACGAGCCTGCCGACGGAGCATCACAGCAACTTTCCCTTCACGATGGAGATGCTCTTTGCGGTGGGCCTGCTCTATCAGGGCTATGCGCTCGCCGACCTGTTCCACTTTCTAATGGCCGCGCTGACTGTGCTTGCGCTCCTGGCATTCGGCCATCGCCTGTTGTCTCCTCTAGCGGGCTACGTCGCTGCCGTCCTCTTCGCGACTACGCCGCCGGTGTTCTGGGAAGCCCATACCGCCTATATTGATCTAGGGCTGGGTCTGTTCACGACGCTGGCAGCTTTTGCATTGGCCCCCCTGCAAGCCCTCACCCCCGGCCCCTCTCCCATGCTGCGGGAGAGGGGAGCGACCCCACCCCGGCCCTCCCCTTGCGAAGGGGAGGGAGTCCAACATGGTTCTCCCCCTCCTTACGAAGGAGGGGGAAGGGGGGAGGTTCCAGCACTGGAAAGTAGGTGGGTCGTGCTGGCCGGAACGATGATGGGATTTGCGCTCGGCACGAAGTATCTGGCGCTGCTGCCGTTCCTCCTGATTGGGGGGATGCTGATACTGCGCCGCACGCCGCTGCGCGCGATTGCGCTCTACGCGGGCATCGCCATCGCCATCGCCTCGCCCTGGTATCTGAAAAATATCGTGCTGATGCGCAACCCGGTCTACCCCTACTTCTATAAACTGTTTCCGCAGAGCCGGTACTGGAGCCAGGACAGGGCCGACGCCTATCAGTCCGAGCAGCGTTCCTTCGGCTATCCCCCCGCGCGGGATCGGCCCGCCGAGACGCTGCAAAACCTGATGCAACTGCCCTGGAATCTGCTGGTCAACGCGGAGCGGTTCGCCAACAGAGGCAACTTCACGTTCATGGAGCCGATAGGCGGGCTGTACGCGGCGTTCGGCTTCGCGCTGCTGTTTCTGCGGCGCGTGCCGCGCACGGTGCGCGCCCTGATGCTGCTCGGCGTGGCGCAGGTCGTCGCCTGGTTCTGGGTGGCGCAGGTTGGGCGGTATCTGGTGGCGATACTGCCTCTGCTGGCGGTCGGCGCAGGCTATGCCGTGTGGCGCCTGACGCAGCCGGAGGTGCGCTGGGCGCTGGGCGTCGGTCGCTGGGTGGGCTGGCTGGCAGGCGCGCTGGTCGCAGGGCAGGCCGCCATGCTGTTCTGGGGCCTGTTCGCCTTGCCGACGCGCCCGCGCGAAGTCCTTGAGGCCGGGCTGCCGCTGAACTTCATGACCACGCTCTCGATCCCGGAGATCGTGCCGATGCTGGGGCAGCCGGACGCCGCCGATGCCTACCTGCGCCGCAACCTGGAGTTCTACAGCGCCGTCGAATGGATCAACAAGAACACGCAGCCAGAAGACGGGATCCTCCTCTATGAAGATACGCGCGGGTTCTATCTGGATCGGCCCTATCTCTGGGGCAACGGGCCGCACTCCGCCTATATTCCCTACGACACGCTGCCGTCCGGCCAGGAACTGACGCGCTGGCTGCTGGCGCACGGCATCCGCTATGCGCTGATCAACCTGAAATGGTCGCCGCAGAACGGCAGAGACGAGGCGCTGCCTTCCGGCCCGAATCAGAACGAGGAGGAGGCGCTGCAACGCTGGTACGCGGATGTGAAAGACTCTCCCGAACGCTGGCGCAACCTTCTAGGGGAGGCGTTGCGTACAGAGGGATGGAGGGTCGTATTCAAGGAGAACGGAGTGGTCGTGCTGCGCCTGCCGGAGTCGGTCCCAACGCCCAACACTCAACGCCTGACGCCTGACGCGGCGGGAGGGATGCCGTGAGCCGCATCGCCCGTCGTAAGCCGCTCATTCCCCCGGCTCCGCCGCTTTCGCCGCTTCCGCCGCCGAGCCAGCCGCCGCCCGGCTTATGGCGCTGGGCGCTGCCCCTGCTGCTGCTGCTCTATCTCGGCCTGGCGGTTGCCCACGCGCAGCTTGTGCCGCTTGGAGCGACCGGGTATCAGAACGCGCCGGACGAGGCCGCGCACGTCGTCTATGTGCGGGCCGTCGCCGAGGGCCGTCTGCCGACCCGAAGTTCTGGCGAAAAGACGCCCAACGGGTACGAGTGGCATCAGCCGCCGCTCTACTACTTCCTGGCCGCGCGCTTTCTGCCCTTCGGCGAGCGCGCCCTGCGCTATTTTTCTATTCTGTGCGGGCTTGTGGGGCTGCTGCTGATCTATCGGGCGGCGCGGCTGCTCTTTCCCGATGATCCGATTGTGGCGACGCTGGCCGCCGGTATCGCCGCGCTAACCCCGACCCATATCGCCCTCACTTCGACGGTCAACAACGATCCTCTGCTGGAGGTCTGTTTCAGCGCGGCGCTGCTCGTC
>DASRGL010000319.1:0-5980 GCA_035651115.1 Chthonomonadaceae bacterium | reverse complement strand
AGGGCTGAACAGTGAGGAGGAGCCGGGTTCCTCTGCCGACCCGGAGCGCGAGGCGCGCATTCGCGCGAAGGTCGAGGAGGAGGTTCGCCGCCGCCGGGAAGCCGAGCGGCGCACCGAGCGGGAGGTCTGAAGTGGCCCCTGATCATCCGCGCTGCCGAGAAGTCGGAGGGCCTGGCCCATGAGCGGACACAACTTCCTGCTCGACCTCGGCATCGCTCTGGCCGCTGCGCTGGTCGGCGGCCTGCTCGCGCGCGCCCTGCGCCTGCCGGTGCTGATCGGCTATCTGGTGGCGGGCGTCGCGGTCGGCCCGCACACGCCGGGGATCGTCGCCAAGACGGAGGCGGTCGGGCCGGTCGCGGAACTGGGCGTCGCCCTGCTGATGTTCGCGGTCGGCGTCCACTTCTCGCTCAAGGAACTCCGAGCCATCTGGCGCACGGCGGTCCTGGGCGGCGGCGCGCAGATCGCGGGAACCATCCTGCTGGGGCTGCTCGTCGGGGCGGGACTGGGCTGGGGGCTGTACGGCGGCCTGTTTCTGGGCTGCGCGCTGGCCCTCTCCTCCACCGCCGTGATGATGAAGGTGCTGGAGGAGCGCGGGGAACTGGGAACCCGGCACGGCGGCGTGATGCTGGGCATCCTGATCGTGCAGGACCTGTCGCTGGTGCTGATGATCGTTCTTCTGCCCGCGCTGGCGTCGCTGTCCACGCAGGGAACGGGCGCGCTCCTCGGCGTGGCGGGCGCGCTGCTGCGCGCGGCCCTGCTCCTGGGCGTGACGCTGGCGCTGGCGATGAAGGGCGTTCCCGCGCTGCTGCACCAGGTCGCCCGCACAGGATCGCGGGAGTTGTTCCTGCTCACCGTCCTCTGTCTCTGCCTGCTGGCGGCGGCGGGCGCGAACGCGGCGGGGCTTGGCCTGGAGATCGGCGCGTTTCTGGCGGGCCTCGTCCTTTCGGAGGGCGACTATGCCCACGAAGTCTCCGCGCAGGTGCGCCCGCTGCGCGACGTGTTCGCCTCGCTGTTTTTCGTGTCGGTCGGGATGCTGCTCGATCCCGGCTTCCTCGCGCAGCGCTGGCAGGCGGTGGCGCTCGTGGTGGCCGCTATCGTGCTGGGGAAGTCGCTGATCGCCTTTCTCGCCGTCTACGCGCTGGGCTGGCATGGGCGCACGGCTGTGCTGGCGGGGCTGGGGCTGGCGCAGATCGGAGAGTTCTCGTTCGTGCTGGCGACCCTCGGCAGCGCGCGCGGCCTGATACCAGGCGAGATCGCCAGCGTCATTCTCTCCGCCGCGCTCCTCACGCTCCTGCTGGCCCCGTTCCTCTATCAAGCCGCCGAACCGCTCTACGCGCGGCTGAACCGCATCCCGGCTCTGTCCCGATGGCTCAATCGGCAAGGAGAAGTGGAAACGACGCTGCCGGACGAGGCGATCACGGAGGCGCGCGCGCTGGTTCTGGGCTATGGGCGCGTGGGCCGCTACGTCTCCGAGGCGCTGCGGGCCAAAGGCGTGCCGCACGTCGTCGTGGACTACGATGCAGGCGCGCTGGAAGGGCTGCATGGCTCGGAAGTAGGAACGATCTACGGCGACGCCTCCTCGGAAACGGTTCTGGAACAGACGCAGCCGCGCCACCTGGCCCTGGCGGTCGTGGCGCTGCCGGAGGCCGTCACTACGGAGATGGCGGTACGCACGCTGAAACACCTCGCTCCCAACCTCCCCGTCGTCGCGCGCGTGCATCAGGGCCTCACCATCGCCTCGGTGCGTCAGGCCGGGGCGGATGCCGTCATCCATGCCGAATTCGAGGCGGGTACGGAGATGATCCGGCAGGCTCTCGACCGCCTGGGCTTTCCCGACCCGGAGGTGGACGCCTACATCGAGGCCGTCCGGCAGCATCGCTACCGGGTGGAAGCGGCCTAAAAGACGCCGCGCTCTTTGAGGCTGATCCAGCGATTGTCCTCGAGGATGATGTGATCGAGCAGTTCGATGCCGAGGATCTGCCCGGCTTCGGCCAATCGCTGCGTGACGCGCTTATCCTCCGCGCTCGGCGTCGGATCGCCGGGAACGATTATCGCCAATCCTTGCGAATGTCTGTGGGAAGGCCGACACGCATGAAGAAACGGGCGAAGGCTTGTGAGAGATGCTCGCGGTAAGGAGGCAGAAGGCGCAGGCGCGGCTGTCCTTCCTGACTCAGCCAAGACTCCAAGAATTCGCGTGGGAGACTCAACACTTCCTGAAAATCTACGATACGGTGTTCGGTCTGGTAATCTTCGCCTTCTTCCGCATTGAGAAGAGCCAGATTCCATATCTGTCCGGCGGCGATATGGTCAATATGACGCGCCCAGGACTTTGCCGTCGGAACCTGTTCAAGGGCGCGCTGAGAGGCTTCCCAGGCTTCTCGATAGACCGAGAGAGCATAATGGGGACAGAGAATCACATAGCGGACTTTGTTCTGTGTCAGATCACAGGTCTGGGTCATCACAACGACATCCATCTGAGTTACCTCGATAGCCTCGCTTAGATGACGCACAGCCTCCATGTTCCCGCGTATCTCGATGGCCCCTTCTCTCCAACTGACGACCGGGCAGTTGGTGATAATATCTCCCTGATCCAGAGGCGTTTCCGAGGACACCAGACTATACCAGTTCTGACTCACTCCGCCTCCTCCGACTCTTTTCCAGGAACGATATGCGGTTTGCGTTTTGGCAACGCAGCAAGATCAATCTCTACATCCATCAGCGCGACACGTTTACGGGGAAGACGTATATTCACCACGTCTTGCTGCGTATACTCGGATGCCGGGGACAATGCTTCTGTCGTCCCCTTCAATTTTGTCTGATGCCCGGTCGTTTGCGGCTCCATAGTAAACTCCCTTCCCTCCGCCTGCTTCCATCTTCCATTATACCTTATCGGGAAATCGGCGAACGGAGGCGAGGAGCGTCTGCCTATGCCACTCTACAGCACGCCGCGCTCCTTCAGGCTGATCCAGCGATTGTCCCCGAGGATGATGTGGTCGAGCAGTTCGATGCCGAGGATCTGGCCTGCCTCTGCCAATCGCTGCGTGACGCGCTTATCCTCCACGCTCGGCGTCGGATCGCCGGAGGGATGGTTGTGCGCCACGATGATCGAGGCGGCGGACGCCTGAATCGCGTCTTTGAAGACTTCGCGAGGATGCACCAGGCTGCTGTCCAGAATGCCGACAGAGACGGTCCGTATCTTCTGCACCCGGTTCTTCGTGTCCAGAAGCAGGGATTTGAAATGCTCCTTCTTCACGTCCCGCAGTTCCGGCAGCAACAGATTGGCGACATCCTGGGGCGAATGAATGACCGGGCGATCCTCCTCGCTCAGGGCCGCCAACCGTTTCCCCAACTCGAAAGCCGCCGCGATCTGCACGGCTTTGACCGGCCCCACGCCTTTGATGCGCGCCATCTCCTCGATAGTCGCGTTCGCCACGCCGCGCAGACCCTCGAATTCGCTGAGCAGCAGTTCCCCCAGTCCGATGGCCGAGCGTTCCTGTGTCCCCGTGCGCAACTGAATGGCGAGCAGTTCGGCAGTGGAGACGGCAGAGGGGCCGTGATGTTGCAGGCGTTCGCGGGGGCGTTCCTCGCAAGGCAGTTCGCGGATAGCGACGGTGTAGCGTTCGGCCAAGTGGGTCTCTCCTCCTCTTCAGGCGTACACAGCATTTTGTTTGGCGCTATCATAGCACAACCGTCACAGGCCGACAAGAGGCGTACAAATTTATGCGGTTCTCGCCTTGACAAACCGCCCAGGTGTCTGTATACTCACTTAGGTCGTTTAGCAGAACGCAGCACTTTTACGAGAAGGAGAAGGACGAATGCGGCAGAGAGCGCCCATCCAGTTCGCAGACAGCGCGCCGCGCATTCGCCCGCTCCGGAGGAGGGAGACGCCATAATCGCAACGCGCCGCTATCTTCACCAGTGTTCGATTAGCCCGTCTCAGACGCCTCCGGTCGGCCCTCTCCGCCTCGTCCGGCGGCGTTTTGCCTTCTGAGAGGCGTGTTTTGCCGCCGCCCGACCGAGATCAGGGCGCAGCGCGGCACCAAGGAGAATCGAACCATCGTGAGGAACGTGTCCCCTGCTTCCGGCGTCAAGGAAGCGCCCTCCGCCCCCGAAAGGCCGGCGGGCGGCGCGCACGAAGGTATCGTCCTGCGGGCCATCAGCGGTGTCTACGTCGTCCAGGCCGATACGGACAAGGACAGCCACCCGCGCAGATACAACTGCACTCTGCGCGGCAACCTGAAAAAGACCTTTACCTACTCCACCAGCGGCAGCCTGCCCCGCCGCGTGCAGCGCGCCAAACGCCCCTTCACCACCGACACCGTCGCCGTAGGAGACCGCGTGCGCTTCACGCCGATGGACGAGGAGGAGGGCGTCATCGAGGAGATTCTGCCGCGCCAGTCCCGCTTTGCCCGCGCCTCCTTCCGGGGCAGCGAGCAGACCCTCATCACCAACCTCGATCAACTGGTCATCGTCTTCGCGTGCGCGGAACCCAATCCCGATCTCTGGCGGCTCGACCGCTGGCTCGTCGCCGCCGAGTCGTATGGCCTGGAGCCGCTGATCGTCGCCAACAAACGCGACCTGGTGGACGATGCGACATTCCGGGAGAAGTTTGCCGAGTTCACCGCTATCGGCTACCGCGTTTTAGGCACGAGCGCGCCGCAGTCGCTCGGCATCGAGGAGTTGCGCGCTGCGCTGCGCGGGCGCATCTCCGCCTTCACCGGGCCGTCGGGCGTCGGCAAGTCCAGCCTGCTCAACCTGGTGCAGCCCGGCCTGCATCTCGATACCGGTGACATCGGCCACGTCACCTATAAGGGCCGTCACACGACCACCGTGCGTGAACTGATCCCGCTCGACAGCGGCGGCTGGGTCGCCGATACGCCCGGCCTGCGCAATCTCGAACTCCTCGCGATGGATCGCGACGAACTGGCGGACTGCTTCATCGAGTTCCGCCCCTGCCTGGAGACGGCCTGCCGCTTCCGCGATTGCCGCCATGAGAACGAGCCGGGCTGCAACCTGAAAGCGGCAGTCGCCGAGGGCCGCATCTCCCCGCGCCGCTACGAAAGCTTCCTCCTCCTGGCGCGCGAGATCGAATCCGCGAAAAGATAATCGAACCACCCAGTTCACTGTTTCGCTGTTTCGGTCAGCAGCGGTTGCAGGGCGGCGGCGAGGCCCGCTTCGCCATTGCCCAGGTCAACATTCTTGTAGAGCCACCAGTGTTCCGTATGCGTGATGGACTGGCCGGGTTCCACCTTCTCCATCGGGCCGAGCGTCTCCAGTTCCAGGAACGTGCCGTCGGTATAGGTCTCGTTGTTGCAGCCCATGTCCGGGTAGGTCTTGCCCTTTTCGTAGGGGAACCGCTTGAGGAACAGCTGGCGGTTGCGGGCGTAGGCCGACCAGCCGAGTCGGTTCAGGATGCCGACCTTCTGCGACTCCTTGATATTGGGGTCTTGCGTGAGCGTGATAAAACTCTTGCCGATCATCCAGCGCGGGTCGGTCAGGTTCGTATAGCCCCACAGCGTCATCGTCCGCGCGGGCCGCACCTCCTCGTCGTGCGACTGATACGGCTCCTGCGGCAGAATCGCTTTGCCGCCCGTGTTCATCGCCGACATCGCCCAGCAGGACATCTCCACCGGCCACAGCCCCTTGTTCGTCAGCCGATGCGTCACGGTGACGTGCGTTCCCTGCGGGTCGAGCGTGACCCATATCTCTTTCTGAATGAGCGTCACCTTCTCCACCGGCTGGATCAGCTTGACCGTATTCCCCTCGATCTGCGCCTGGATGGGAGCGTCGTCCGGGACGTAAGAGCGCGGGACCTCCTCCGGCGCGTGCCAGAGCCGATGCCCGCCGCGAATGAACCAGTCGCCGAGGTCGGTATGCAGATTGGGCTTGACCGGGGGAATGGTGGCAAAGATATTGCCGTCCTCGCCGCTTCCCACGAAGGCATAGCGCATGATGCGCGGGCCGTAGTCGGTAGCAAGAA
>DASRGL010000318.1:0-7584 GCA_035651115.1 Chthonomonadaceae bacterium | reverse complement strand
CGCGTTCCTGACCCTGGCCTGGGAGCCGACCCGCGCCGTTCTCAAACTGTATCAGCCGGACGGCAGTTTTATCGGCGGGGCCACGGTCAGCGCGGCTTCCAGTCGAGCGAGCGCGGGGCAAGCGGCGACTGTTGACGATTTCGTTATCGTTCCTCTCCCTACGACGACGCCCATCGGGACCTATGTGGGAACCCTGACGGGCCTGACAGACGCCGTGGTGACCCTGACGATCGGCGCGAACAGCCAGGGAGCCAGATCGGTCTATGGAGTCGGGCCGAAACCGTTCGATACCAATGCCCTGCACAACAGGGCGGCCTCCCGCGCGGCCGCGGCCCCCTCGGCGACAGACCTGGTTCCTGCCCTCGCCGCGCTGCAAAAGGCCGCCCAGGCAACAACGGCGCTGCCGTTCGCCAACACCCTTCTCTCTGCGCTGGCGGTCTCGGCAGCAGGGACAAACGATCTGCTGCCGGCGATATTGACCCGCGCGCTGGGGGGAATCGCGCCGTCGCCGCCCTTTGTCGGCAGTGGCGCGCCGCTCGCCCCGGCCCTCGCAGCGCCCCTTTCACTGGCGTCCTCCATCGGCGCCCTGCTGACACGTATCCAGGCCCAGGAAAATCCCATCGCAACCAACGATCTGTTCGTCGGGGATGAATCGCCCCTCGCGGACGGCTATCAGTCGCCCGTGACCTTCGTCACGCCAGGCGCGCAGGGCGATAACACACGAATCGTCGGGGTCGTCAGCGCGCGGGAGTTCGGCTCTGCCAGCCTGGCAGGCACGATTGACGGCACAAACACCCTTACCATTGTCGGAACGGCGAAGGACGGCACCGCCATCGCACTGACCGGCACGGTGCAAAATGGCAAAATTCCGAACGGGCATTGGACGACGACGCCGGGGGCCGCAACGAGCCGCGCAGGGGGCGGATCGGGAGATTGGAGCGCGGATCAGAAGCCGTTGGGCCAGTGCATGGAGCAGCAAAACAGCGGCAACCAGGGCATCTTCACCAATACCTACGACATTGGACGGACGTGCGGCACGCTCCCCTTCAGTTACGATGCCTTCTTCATTCCCGACCAGTTCCAGATCTTCTACGAGGGAGATATTCTGGTGGATACCGGCTCGGTATCCGGCGGACAAGCGCTGTCTCTGCGCTACACCGGCAGCACCTCGCTTGTCACTGTCGTCGTCACGGCTGCGCTGGAGGGAACCGCCTGGACCTACACAGTGGGCTGTCCCTGACGCTTCCGCTTTCCGTGTCGCTCTCCTCACCCGGCCGGGAAGAGGCAGAGGCTCACTCCCTGAAGTACCCTCTATGCAAAGGAGAAGGACTGTGCGAACCGAACGAACTTCTTTCACCCACCTCATCGGGTTCTATATCATCGCCCTGTGTCTGCTGGCGGGCTGCGGCGGCAATGGCTCCGGTAAGCAGGCCGCGACCGGTAACAACCCCTTCAACCTGGGACGATCTGCCTACGTTGGGCGCGTGCTGTACCGCTTCCAGATCACGATGACCAGCGAGCAGGCGGCGGCGCTCCCGCAGGCGGATCGCGCCGCGCTCGCGCAGCAAGGGGCGACCATCAGCGGCAATACGATCACCTTCCCCGATATTCCCGCCGCCGGTCACTGGGTGCGCATCGGCACGATGCAGGTGAATACCGACAGCCAGGGCCGTTTCGGTTTCAGCACGCTGCCCGCCAATGTCAGCGAGGGCAGCGTGTATATCCAGTTGAGCGATAGCACGCCGCGCACGACCTTTCCGGTCAGCCAGTATGTCGTTCCCGCCGACTCCACGGCTCCCGATCTCATCATCGTCCAGTCCACCCCGCTGCCCGGCGATATGAATCCGACTACAGGGGGGCGGGCCGCCGCGCAAACCAGCAGCGGCGCGTCCTGCTGTGCCAACACGCGCACGGCAGGGAGCAGGCAGGCCGATGGACGCGCGCTCGGTCAGTGTGTAAAGCGCGACACCTCCTACTGCGGCGGCAACGACGGGCCTTGCTGCCTGGACTTCGACAACCCCTCTGGCGATGGAATAGGCTACTTTCGCGGCGTTACGTGTCCTGAAGCCTATTTCAACTGGCTGCATAGTACGTGCTACGAATGGTCAGGGACGTTCACGATCACGGCCAACGGAAAGTACGGAACGGCCTGCGCGAATGAGGGAGCCTATGTGTCCGGCGGGCCGGGCTGCTATGCCAACCATAAATGGCGCAACTGCCAGCATCTCGATAACAACGACTTCTCCATTAAGGCCGAGAGACAGCGCGTCTACGCGGGCGAGACGATGAAACTCACCGTCCGCAACAATACGCAGGCCAACGAAACGGACGTGCAGATGTCCGCCAATCCGGGCAAACTGACCGGAGACGGACTGGACGGCACCATGCTCAAGCACTATAAGGACGGCACGCGCACCATCACGATAGGAACGAGTTCCGTCACCGTCGGCGACCATTACATCGAGCGTGTGCTGACCTATACCGCGCCCGCCGCGGCGGACTTCCCCGCCGGAAAAGACGACTTCGACGTGACCGTGACTGTGCGTGGTTTCGACAAGACAGACAGCGTGACATTCAAGGTCTGCAAGTGTCCGCCGGGGCAGTAGCAGGATAGTCGGCAGCCCATGGTTTTGCTTTTCCCGAAACAGCGACAGAATTACCAGCAGCGTGAACATGGAGGGAACATTTGGAACCATACCGTTGGATATGCGCCTCTGCACTCGTCCATGCGATGGGAATGTGCCTGTTTGCCGGAACTCCCCTGCGGGCGGAAGAGACCACGTCTTCACAAGCTGCCGTAGTCTCCCATCGGCAGCTTACAACCGATTCGTTTCGGCTTCCGAGTGAAAATCGCCTGCTTTCCCCGCAGACTCAAGCCTCGGACATGCCGGGAACGGGCTGCCAGGCAGGCAGCGTCCGGACCGCATCGATTCGGCAAGAAAGCGGAACCCAGCGCAGATCCACACCCTGCGCATCCATGCCTGAACACAGCGGCGACCCACGCTGGCGGCTGTCTCTCGGAGCATTCCTGCCGACCGATCTTCCTTCGGGCATAGATGCGCGCGAAGGCTACACCTTAGCGATCGGAGGCGAAATCCTCAGCGACAAAAGCGGCTGCCTGCTCGGTTCGCTCCGTTACAGCCGCTATGTGGCGACCGGAGGGAGCAATATCGGCCTTTTGAACCCGATGCTGGAGTATCACTGGCGCATCGGCGAGGACCGGCGCTTCTATATCGGGCCGGGCATCGGTTTCATATTCGGCGATAACTCTAACGGAGGAACGACCAGCAGTTTCGCCTACAGTCTTGCTGCCGGGGTCAACTTCTCGAGTTTCTTTATCGAGGCGAGCTGGAGACGCGGCACGAGGGACGGCGAACATGGCGTTGCTGCGGAGGCAGGCATCCGTTTCTAAACCGGCCTCTCGGCGCTGACAGGCAGTTCCCTTTCCCATAACCTTCTACTGAGCCGCGCTCGCTTTGCTAAACTCTCCCCCTCTCCCGCAGCGTGGGAGAGGGGGCCGGGGGATGAGGGCGGTTCCCTTTCCCATGTCCTTCTAAACGCAATAGATGCCAAAGGCGCGAATCTGCGGGCAGGCGCGAGATTGCGACAGCGTCAGGCGGACCTTGCGCGCGGTGACGGTCGGGAAGCGATCCAGCTTCTTGTGGCCGATGGTGGTTCCTCGATAGAGTTCTTTCCAGCCTGCTTCCGTCTCCGCCTCGATGCGGTACGCCTCGACACGCTGCCCCTCGGCAATGAACTCCTGCGTCAGGATGAGGTTGAAAGCGGTAGGCGTTCCGAGATCAACCTCAAGTGGGGTCGTTGGCGCGTCCTCACGCGGCATCCAGAAGGTCGCCGGGTCGCCGTCAATCGCGCGCTGAGCCGCATGGCCGGGCGCGGCGCCGTCAGCACGGGCGTGTTTGCCGCGCGCCAGATCGTGGGCGAACATCCTGTCCAGCGCGGCACGGAATTCGCGCAGCCGCGCGATGTCCGGGCCGCTGATGAGACCCCGGTCGTTCGGCGGCACATTGAGCAGCAGTACGCTGTTGCGCCCGACCGACTGGAAATAGATGTCCAGCAGATGGGAGAGCGACTTGACCTGCGTATCCTCTTTTTTATGCCAGAACCAGCCGGGGCGAATGGAGGTGTCGCACTCGGCAGGCCACCAGACCGGATGCTGAATGCCGGGGTGAAACGTCGGGTTGGGTTCCTGCACGCTCCACTCCGTCTCGTGCGCGACGCCGTCCTCGTTGCCGACCCAGCGGACATCCGGGCCGGAGATGGCGATCAGCGCCTTCGGCTGTAGCTTGCGGATCGTGCTGTAGAACGCCTGCCAGTCATACTCCTGCTTCTTCCCGTTCGGCCCCTCGCCGTTCGCGCCATCGAACCAGACTTCCGCGACCTCTCCGTATTGGGTCAACAGTTCCGTAAGCTGGTGGATGTAGTGGCGATTGTACGCGGGCGAGTCGCCATAGGTCGGCTCGTGCCGATCCCACGGCGAGAGGTAGAGGCCCATCTTCAGACGCGCCTCCCGGCAGGCGTCGGCGAACTCCCGCACCACGTCTCCTTTGCCGTCACGCCAGGGGCTGTTCTTGACCGAATGCTCGGTATACCGGCTCGGCCAGAGGCAGAAACCATCGTGATGCTTGGCGGTCAGGATGAGATACTTGAACCCCGCCTCCTTCGCCACCCGCACCCACTGCCGGGCGTCCAGTTCCGTCGGGTGGAACAGTTTCGGGTCTTCATGGCCTTCTCCCCACTCCCGGTCGGTAAAGGTGTTCATGCCGAAGTGGAGGAACATCGTCAACTCAGCGTCCTGCCAGGCCAACTGCTGCGGTGTCGGCGTTACCATCTTCCCCTGCCCTCCCCTCTTGCGCCCGCTCCCTGCCGCGCCGGAGGCCAGCGCAACGGCCCCCAGTCCGGCGGCGCGGAGAAACTCGCGGCGTCTCACGGCTTTGCTCTCAACCCGAACGCCTGCCGGAGCAGGGCCAGGCTCTTCGGAACGCCCGTCGCCGCGTCTTCCTTCCCCTCGAACTCCAGCGAGACATAGCCCCGATAGCCGACCCCGGCGAGAATGTCCGCGATTCGTTTGTAGTCCAGATCGAGCGTATACCATTCGCCGCCGCCGAAGTAGGTCTTGGCTTGCACGAAGACCGCTCGCGGCGCAAGCTGTTCCAGCTTATCGTAAGGAGCTTCGAGGAAATTGCCGGTGTCCATCAGCCCGCCGAGCCAGGGCGAGGGAACGGCGTCGAGAATGCGCAGCACGCCCTCCGGCGCAAGGGTCAGCCCCCAGTGGTTTTCCAGCGCCAGGATGACGCCGCACTCCTCCGCTTTCGGCAGGCACTTCTCGATGCAGTCAATGCACCAGCCGAACGCATCGTCATCGCTATAGCCGGGCAGGGGCGGCTCGATGCCGCGCAACTCCATCAGCCGGTCGAAGGACTCGACGGTTCCCCAGCGGCCCGAATTGAGCCGTATGCAGGGAATGCCCATCTGGTACGCAAGTTCGATACAGTGGAGGGTATGGGCGATGTTCTGCTGGCGGATGTCCGGGTCAGGGGAGACGAAGTTCTGATGAATGGAGAGGCAGATCAGGTCTATCCCCTTCACGAAGGCCCGCCGCTTGAGATTCTGGCAGTAGGCCCGGTCTTCGCCGTCCATCTGTCGGTGCAGGATGTCCACGCCGGACGCGCCGAGTTCGCAGGCTTGGTCTATGACCGTCTCGATGGAGACCTTCGGATCGCGGAAATGCCAGTAGGAGTAGGAGGAGATGCCGAGTTTGACGCCCGGCGTCTGTGCGTTTTGCATCGTGTCTATCCTTTCCAGGCCATGAGCGCGATCCCGGCCATCATCAGCAGGGCCGCGCTCAGCTTGGCCGCAAGCCGTCCCTCGCCCAGCACCCGGACGCCCAACAGCACGCCGAAGAGAACGGACGTGGTGCGCAGCGGGACGATATAGCTGACGGGCGTGCCGGGCATCGCCATCGCGTAGAGGACGAGCAGATAGGTAAAGAGGTTGAGGATGCCGACGGTCATGCAGGCCCGCCCATTGACCCGCCACTCTTCCCGTAAGGTCGCGCCGCCCTGCCGCCAGAGAACCCAGAGCAGCACGAACAGGGCCGAGGTCGTATAGGTCAGGTAGATATAGATCGGCGGGTTGATGTGCAGGCGGCCTACGCCGATCTTGTCTATCAGGCTGTAGAGGCTGTACATCAGCCCGACGAACAGCGCCGCCAGCGTCGCGGGAGAAAATCGCCTCGCGTGCGGCGCAGCGAACCGTTCTCCCGGCGCGCGGCCCCGCCAGCCGAGCGCGCAGACGCTCAGCAGCGCCAGCGCGACACCTAGCGTCCCCGGCATGGACGGACGCTCGGAGAAGAGCAGTATCCCGCCAAAGAAGGCAAACGCAGGCCCGGCCCCGCGCATGACCGGATAGGCGACCGACAGTTCGCCGTGCCGATAGGCTGCCGCCACGCCGGTGAAATAGCCGAAATAGACGATTCCCGTTCCCAGGATGCAGAGCCAGCCTTGCGGCGTGATATGGGCATGAGGAAACAGGGTGAGAAAGAGGGGCAGATAGAAGACGGTGGCGGAAGCCAGGTAGAGCGCGGTGAACGCCAGCTTATCGTGCGCCCGCTTGACGAGCAGGTTCCAGGAGGCGTGCAGCAGGCACGAGAAGAGTACCAGGCCGACGGCCAGATAGGGCATGAGAGTGCGCAGGCTCCTTCCGTTCTCGCTAGGGTCACGCCGCGACGATATGCGCGCGTTCGGGCCGCAGGTGTCGCCGCAGTTCCTGATCGTACCGGCGTTTCTGCGCGGCCTGGTCGGGCGGCAGGCCGATCTCCACGCCCGCCGCCGTGAACGTGAGGACCAGAACCTTGCGCGGCTCGCTGTCCACGTTGACCGATGCGCCGTGTACCGCCGATGTCGTCAGCACGCTGACCTGCCCTGCCTTCGCGGTCAGGGGAACAGGTTCGGCATAGTCCAGCGCGGGCAGGTTCGCCAGCGAGACGCCCGCGACGGTCGGCGTGACTCCCTTCAGCGCCGGGTCGCGCTCCCGCTCGGCGGCGATCAAGAGATGGCTGCCGGGCCGGAACATCAGCGGCGCGCGGCGTTCGTTCACATCGGTCAGCCAGAGAAAGTAGCTGCACACGATGTTGCGCGGCACGGCCTGCCAGTCCGAAAGGCAGTACTGAATATCCACATGCTGCTCGAAATCGAAGGGCGTATCGGGCTGTGGAAACGCCGTCACGATGGCGGTCTGGAAGAACCAGACGGCGTCCGCCTTGAGGACTTTCCTGGCGACCTCCTCGAAGAACGGATGCTGGATGATGTCGAGCAGTTCCGGCGTGTCGTAGCTGCAGGTCATCGCGGCCCGATGCCGCGCCTGACCGTCTTTCGGCGGAGTGTAGGGCAGCAGCCGATCCAGCGCCGCCGATGCCGCCGCAATCTGCGCCTCGGTCAGCGGCGTGTCTATCGTTACCGCGCCTCTCTCCTCAAACTGCCGCACCTGTTCCTCGGTAATCATGTCGGTCTCTTGCCCTCACCTGTGGTCCCCCACTTCTGCCTGGCGAATGAATTCGCGGCTGGA
>DASRGL010000317.1:0-11349 GCA_035651115.1 Chthonomonadaceae bacterium | reverse complement strand
TATCGTATTCCTGTACTGGATATTCTATCACTCTATGTTTGTGGTGGGTAAGGAGGGCGGCCTGCCGCCGCTGCTGGCGAGCTTCCTGCCGGATATAGCCGGGGCCGTCATCGGTCTCATCCTTACCGTGCGCGCATCCCGTTAGCAGTGCGCGGAAAGTCGGGGTTCGGGCCATGTTCTGGACACTACTCGCTCTGTTATCCCTGATCGTGTTGGGCGGATTTATCGCCTACTATGGAGACTTGCAGGGGCGGCGCTGGGGCAAAAAGCGCGTCTCGTGGCTCGGCCTGCGCCCCAAGCACACGGCGATCCTCATCACCAGCCTGACCGGGGCGTTCATCTCGCTGCTGAGCGTCGCCACCCTGCTGGCGATCAACAGGCCGGTGCGCGAGGTCGTGCTGCGCGGCGAGACGGCCATTCGGGAGAACAAGCGTCTCAACGCCCTGCTGCTCGAGCAACAACTGGCTTCCAGCAATAGCCTGCGGGAAGCGCGCAACCAGACGCAACTGGCCCAGTCCAAACTGGCCGATGCGAACCAGGCCGTCTCCGAGAAAGAGGCGCGCGTGCGCTGGCTCAACCAGAAGCTGAGCCAACTCAGCGACCGGGAGAAGAAGCTGCTTGCCGAGTATAATATCCTACAACGCCAGCTTTACAGAGAACAGCGCCTTGTGGCAACGCTCAATCCGGAGATCCACAGACTACAGCAGACCAAGCGGAAACTGACGGAATGGATCGAGAATGCCGCCGTGATCAATCGCGAGACCGGCAGGCAGAACGTCGAACTGGCCCGCCAGAATATCGCGCTCAGCAAGAACAATGCGGCGATGAAAGCGGCCAATGAGAAGCTGACGGAGGGCAACAAGAACCTCATCAACGTCCGCGACGAACTCTTCAAAGCCAACACGACGCTGGAAGAGGTGAACAAGCAACTGCTGGCGGGCAATCAGCAGCAGGAGAAGCGCGAACAGGAGCTGCGCGACCGCATCGCGCAGCTAAACCGGGAGTTCGAATATCTCTCCGGCCTGCGCACGAGCATCACCCATAGCTATCTGGCGCTGCGGCAGGGCAAATTCAGCCTGCGGGCGGGCGCGGAACTGGGGCGGCGCACCCTCGACCCGCATCTGCGCCCGGAAGCCGTGCGCGCCAAACTGATAGACCTGCTGGACGAAGCGAGCGCGGCGGCGATCACGCACGGCGCAGTGCCGGGAGACAATGGCCGGGCCGTCCGCATCGTCAGCAAGCGGATCGTGACTCTGGCGGGCCAGCAGGACGCCGATGAGGAGGCGAGCCTCAACGCGCTTATTGATCGCCTCGCGGCCAGCGATACGCCGGTCGTCATCGTCGCCAACGCCGTCAACAACTGCGTCGAAGGCGAGCAGGTGCTTATCGAACTGACGCCGTTTGCCGTGCGCCGCATCTTCGCCAAAGACGAGCCGGTGGCGCAGTGCGTTCTCAATGCCGGGCAGCCCACCGACCGTATCTTCGACGCCATCGTTCAGTTCCTCAACAAAGAGGTGCGCGACGCCGCGCTCAAAGCCGGGACGATCCCGCAGACCGACCCGGAGACCGGCCAGCAGCGCGTCGGCAGCATCGAGACCAGCGACCTGCTCAAGCTGACGGAGCAGATTCGGCGCAAAGGCGGCCAGGTCATCCTCACGGCGGTCGCCAAAGAGCCGCTCACCTCCGCCGATACGCTGCGCCTCGATTTCCGGCTCTCGCGCCCCCCCGATAAAAGCGGAACATGACCGATTCGACCGGGCGTGTCGTTGTCGCCGTGGATCCGGGAAGCGCCAAGTGCGGCGTCGCCGTCGTGCGGGAGGATGGCGCGACGCTGTTTCGCGCCATCGTGACGGCGGACAGTGTGCTGGAAGAAGTCCGCGTGTTGATTCAGAGGTTCGAGCCGGTCGCGCTGCTGGTCGGGGGCGGCACGGGATCGAAGCCCTTGCTGCGCACGTTGGACGCGGCGGGGCTGCCTCTGCCCGTCCGTCGCGTGGACGAATCGCACACCTCGGAAGCCGCGCGCCGCCGCTTTGTGGCGGAGAACGCCGCGCGCGGCTGGCAGCGCCTCCTGCCGCGCAGCCTGCGCACCCCCTGGTGTCCTTACGACGACTATGTGGCCGTCCTCCTCGCCGAACGCTACTGGCAGACGCCTCCTGTGGAGCATTAGCGCGCCCTCGCGCGTACTAAACAACAGGCGGTAGGTCAGAGCGGAGACGGGAGGCGACATGCAGATCGTGGCGATTGTGGCGGGGTTGGCGATTCTGTTCGTAGTGCTGCTGGACACGTTTGAAACGATAATCCTGCCGCGCACGGTGACGCGCCGGGTGCGCCTGACACGCCTCTTCTACTCGTCTGCCTGGATCGTCTGGGCGGCGGCCGCGAAACGGGTCTCCCCCGGCAGGCGCGAAGCCTTTCTGGGAGCCTTCGGGCCGCTCTCGCTGATCGTACTGCTCGGCGTCTGGGCAGTCTGCCTGGTCTTCAGCTTCGCCCTGATTCAGTGGGGATTGGGGTCGCAGGTTGCCGCGCCGGAGAGTCGTCCGGGCTTCTGGTCCGATGTCTACATGAGCGGCATCACCTTCTTCACGGTCGGCTTCGGCGATGTGACGCCGCGCACGCCCCTGGCGCGCTTCGTGTCCGTCGCGGAGGCGGGGGGCGGGCTGGGCTTCCTCGCCATCGTCATCGGCTATCTGCCGGTTCTCTACCAGTCCTTCTCCCGGCGGGAAGTCGGCATCTCGCTCCTCGATGCGCGCGCCGGGTCTCCGCCGACCGCCGCCGAACTGCTGCGGCGGCACGGCGAAGCGCAGAGCATGGAGTCGCTGAGGACGCTGCTGCACGACTGGGAGCGGTGGGCGGCAGACCTGCTGGAGAGCCATCTTTCGTATCCGGTTCTCGCCTACTACCGGTCGCAGCACGACCGGGAATCCTGGCTGGCCGCGCTGACGGCGATGCTGGATGCCTGCGCGCTCCTCAGCCTGGGGTTTCAGTCCGCTCCTTCCTGGCAGGGGCCGCTGCTCTGGCAGGCGCAGTTGACCTTTGCGATGTGCCGCCATGCGATCATAGACCTGGCCCTGATCTTCGACACGCCGCCTCTGCCTCCCACGCCGGATCGGCTGCCGCCGGAAGCGTGGCGGCGGCTCTGCGCGGCGCTGGACTCGGTCGGCATCGCCCTGCGCGATGGCAGGGAGGCGGAGGAGCGATTGGCGATGCTGCGGGCGCAGTACGAGCCGTTCGTCAATGCGCTGGCGGAGCGTCTGCTGCTTACGCTGCCGCCCTGGATCGAAGAGTACGAAGCTCTGGACAACTGGCAGACGAGCGCCTGGGAACATAGCGACCACTTCTTCCACGCGCACTGATTCCGCAGGGGAATTTCAGACGCGGGCGGCCTTGCGGTAGGCGGCGGGCGGAACTCCGAGGTGGCGAGCGAAGACGCGGGTGAAGTAGAAGCGGTTGCCGAAGCCCAGCGCGTCGGCGATCTGGTCTATCGTCTGTTCAGTGAAGAGGAGGCGCTGCGCGGCCAACATCACCCGGCGCTCCGTGATGTAGCGCGCGGGCGTCTGCCCGACGCACTGCCGAAACTGGCGGATAAAGAAGTTTTCGCTCATGTGGCAGAGCGCGCTGAGGCGACTGTTAGTGAGCGGTTCGGCCAGGTTCTCCTCAATATGGCGGATGGCGGGCAGAACGGGTTCCAGCGCGGCGGCCCGCTGCACGCACCGCGCCATCTGTTCCGGCGGGAACGTCTCCATCCCGCGCGCCAGTCCCTCATACAGCATGGCCTTCAGGCGGCACTGCACCACGATCTCGTTCTGGCGTCCTGCGGCCAGCTCTTCCGCCAGGTTCTGCACGGCCTGTTCCAGTACAGGCGCGGGCGGCAGGCAGAGCGGCGTATGGAACAGTTCGCGCATGGCGACAGTCGGCAGGCCGATTACGTCGAAGTGGACATAGAAGTGTTGGAGGGCGCACACATTTCGGCAGGAAAACCGCACTCCGGCGGGAACAAAATAGAGGCGCTGTCCCTGCAGGGGATAGAGGCCGGTGGGCAGTTCCAGGGACGCGCCGTCGCGGTCGTTTCGGTAGAAGCGCCAGTAGGTACTTTGCACGTCTCGCGTGTTCCAGCCGACGCCGATGCGCCGCCATTCCGCCTTGAACATGCGGATATGCAGCGTGTCCTGCACCCACTCTTCCTGAAACCGCCCGGCCATCGTCACTCCCTGTGTGGAATCGGATACAACCTGGATGGATTTTACCATACCCGGTCCGGCGTTTTTGCGGTATTGTATACAAAAAGCCCCTGGAGGGAAAACCGATGACGGCTGTCTCCCCCGCCGCGCCGACCGTGCGCGTCGAAGACCTCGAAGTTTTTGCCGACGATCTGGATGTCCAGCGCGCCGCCGCCATCTACAAAGAACACGGCTGCCTGGTCGTGCGCGGCCTGATGAAGCCCTACATTCCCGAACTGGCGCGCGACATCGAGGCGACCGCACAGCAGTCCATTGCGCTGCTCGACCAGGCGCAGAAGGTCACGGAGGGCTGGACGACGCCCGACGGCACGCTCTTTCTGCCTGCGCCGCCCGGCTTTCAGCGCGACAAGCAGATCATGGTGCTGCGCATCAGCTACTACACCAGCGCCGCCTTCTTCCGCTCCGCCTTCGACATGAAGACGGTGGACCTCGTCGAGGCCATTCTCGGCCCGAATATCGAACTGTTCATCAACGGGCAGTGCCTCTACAAAGAGCCGGTCGGCGGGCATCCCAAGCATCTGCATCAGGACGCCGCCTATTTCGAGCATCGCTACGAGGGGCCGGTAGGGGTTCTCAGCTACGTGGTGGACACCGACCTGACCAACGGCGCGCTGCACGTGGTTCCCGGCTCGCACAAGATGGGCGTCCTGAAGCACGTGGACACCTTCTCGCACCTGGGCCTGTCGGCGGACGAGTGGCCCTGGGAACGCGCGCTGCCCATCGTCGGCAAGGCGGGCGATTCTATCTTCTTCCATGTCAAGACGATTCACGGCTCCCAGGAGAACCACTCGGACAAGCCGCGCCCGGTCTTCATCCATCGCTATCGCCGCGCCGACGACTACGTGACCATCGGCGGCACGACCACCGCCAACCGCGCCGAGAACGAGAAGCGCGCCGAGGAAGCCAAGAAGGAGAACCAGCGTGGCCTGATGGTGCGCGGCTTCCGCCCCTACGAGCCGCCTCCGCAGTCCTGACTTCTTCCTTCGCCAGACGCAGAAAAGAGGGGACGGTCGCCCGTCCCCTTTCGGCATATTCGCGCCTGCTCCGTTGCCAGCAAGCGCCCCGATAGCGACAAGGACAAGAAAGATTTTCTGTCAAAGACGAATCCTGTACGCGATGGTATGGGACTAGCCTTCAACCCGGTAGAACGCCAGACCTTCTAATGCCACTGTACACGATAGAAAACTCTTGAGATAAAGTCATTAGTCGCATCGCGCGTACGCCGCGACAACTTGAGAAAGTCTGTTACTTTGGCTCTCTTCACGACAGCAGGCGTCATAGAGCGTCCGGTTCGCTGTAGTACCCAATTCGCTTGGCCTCCATAATAGTAAGCAACCACGCCAGACGCGGTTCCATTCGCACCAACTTGTCCATCGAAGGCGAATAGATAATCTGATGTAAGCATCTGAATGCGACCTTGAGGAGAGACAGCACCAGACAGGTAGATGTTATAAGGGTAACCGTAGAGGAGTGTATAATACACTCCCTCAACCCTTCCATTACCGTAGATACGAATGCTAATGGAGGAGCCAACAGTGTCTGTCCCATTATAATCACCAGCGAAACTGACATTGCCGTTGCTATCAGGAACAAACGGATTTGTTCCCTCGCGTACCTCCTGCCCATCACTACGCCCATCTCCATCCGTATCAGGATTAAGAGGATTTAGACCATAGTACGCTTCGATATCAGGCAATCCGTCTTTATCCGTATCAGGGTCGTTTGGATTAGTACCCAAATTGTATATCTCTACAGAATTTGGTACACCATCTCCGTCCGTATCTTCTTGATTTGGATTGCCTGGACTAGGAACTGTAGGCGGATTGCTAGGGGGTGGTTGCGGCGTAGCTGGCGGTTGCGATCCGTCCTTAGCGCCGTAGAGTTTTTGTATGCCTGTGATATCATCCGTTGCCAGACGGGTCTTTATGTTGCCTGGATTATAGGATGCATACATGACGGCGTTCTGATCTTCAGAGTGGTCCAGCCCGAGACCATGTCCCAATTCATGTATTGCAACGCTTAGTAAGGAAATTTGGTTGCTTACAGGAGTGCTACCAGCCCATTGTTCGTCTTCATCGAAATGAGCTTTACCTGCATTAGGGCCACCAGAGCCGGGAGGAAAGTAGCAATGCGCTAAAATTCCGCTCGGGCCATCAAATGCCGTCTCAGTAGGACATTGACTATATAGTTCGCAGTGTCCTCTGCTTCCAAACCCGATAACAAAATCAGATCCACTTTCCGTTTGGGTTTCTTGGAATGTAAGTGGAATGACAGCAGCCCATGTGTTGAATGCTTGAGCAATAATTTGACGCTGGCTATTTTGATCCAGGTCAGTAGAGAATTTCTTGATGTAGTATGTGAGGTTTTGCTTTTGCCAGCGTCCCCGCAGATTATATTGCGCAAGTTGCGCATTACTTTTGGCAGGAAGCGGGTCCATACTGGCTCGACTTGTTGGAGGGGGAATAGAATTGCCACTCCCTCCACCGCAGCCAATAAATATAATAGTGCAGAGTGCAAATGAGCCGAAAACCAGCAAGAGCAGTTTGAACCTAACGGACGAAGATGAAATCATCGGTTTATCCTTCCAACGAGAGAAAGATCGCATTCCCATAATGCACAAGGCTAGGAAGCGGTACAACAACCGAGTTCAGGAACGAGCCGCCTGCATGATCTCTCGAAAAGCATAGAATATGTCTGGCGACTCGCCTCTGCAACAATTTGTTGAGTGGCCTACGTTACTACGGATCGTAGCGCATATTAAACCGCGCCTGATTGCCGTGGAGCAGAATGGGGCGAAAGTCGAAGCCAAATCGTGTAGGGTTTAGTATCGTGATTGCTCCCTTTGCCAATTTGGCTAAAGAAAATGGATGCTCTCCTTGTAATAGTATGATCACCTTTCAATGCCGCCAAGCACCGAGGTCAGGGGCAAGGATAATATGTACACCTTCCAACCAGACAGTTTATAACTTCTCGAACTCTATCCTCGCTCTGGCTGGATTTGGCCCAAATGGTGCGTATCCTACTACAGTTGGGTCGGAGCCATTGTGAAGTACGTCAACAGCCACCATCATAGCTTCCACGGCCATTGTAGACCCAGGATACAGAGGATACCGAGGCGAGTCCCCGCCCTGAACCGTTACTGGTGGATGGGTTTGCTTTACTTGCAGTTGGATTGGATCGGGACCGTGATTCGTAATTCTCCAAAGAAAATTCTGAGTCGCCCAAATGAACCAACTTTGCTGACTTGTGTTGCCATCGAAAACCATTGTGTACAGCCTCCTTTTGAATGAGAAAACTTAAACTGGAACGCTATTCATTCTACAGGCCGACCGTTTGCAAACTGTGAAAAATGCCGGGTGAAAACCGTTAAAATCGTTAAATTTGGCGGTGCGGACAAGATTTTATCGAGAATTTTCGCTGGTTAGGGAGCAGGTGGAGATAAAAACGAGAGTTTGGTAGCAAAATCTGGTATCATAAAGCTAATCACCAAAAGAGGGAGAAGACTATGGGAGCGACGAAGGAAGCCCGATCATTGACGGTGCGATTGCGGCCTGAATTGTATGCGGCGGCGACAGACCTGGCGAAGAAACGCTGCATCAGCCTGAACACGCTGGTGCAGGAGAGCCTGGCGGCGGTCATCCGGGAAGAAGAAGATCGAGAGATGTACGAGGCGGCAGAACTGCTCGGCCAGTTCCCGGAAGAGTGCGATGTTGAATATGCGTTTGCGGCGCAGTCGGAGGTGGTGCTGCGTGAGGAACCCTAGCGATACGATACAGCGCGGGCAGATCTATTGGCTGGACTGGAACCCGGCGCGCGGTTCCGAACAGGCCGGACGACGGCCCGGCCTCATCGTGCAGAACGATCCATTCAACGCCAATCCCCGGTATCCGAACACGATTGTACTTGCCGTGACGACGCGAGGGCGCGATGTCCCCACGCATATTGCCATCGAGCCGACTGCCGAGAATGGCCTGCGCGAACGCTCCTTTGTCAAGTGTGAACAACTGATAACGGTCAGCAAAGAACGGCTGGACAGTCTTATCGGAGAACTAGACGCCGAGACGATGGCGCACGTGGACCGGGCGTTGAAGCGCGTGCTGTCCTTGATTTAGCGATAGCCGCGTCTATCGGCGCGAGGCGAAAGGCGCGTTGCCAGCCATCTTGAGTTGCCACACCGACGATCTCGCCCTTATTGTTGACAGCGTTCGCGCACTTCAGAATCCAGCCGGAACCAGGCTCTATCAGGGCATTCAGGTCGCGGATCCCCTGTTGTTTTGTCCAGAGAATGGCATGTTCAACACCACCGGGCGTGTCGCTCCAACCGACAACCTCCCCTTTCCGATTGATGCCCCGCGCCTCGCTACGCAGCCCGCCCAGCGTTCCGATCCCGATTCTTCCCGTTTCCGGCGACCAGAAGAAAGCGCGCCACGATCCATGCTCATCTTGCGCCATGCCGACTACCCATCTCTGCTCATTGATGTCATTGGCCTGGCTCCCCCATTTGAGGCCATTGCTGATGTCTTTCGCCTTATTTCCCTGCCAGAGACAGGCTCGACAGATACCGGATGCATCCTCAGCCTTGCCAACGATCTGCCCGGCACTATTGATCTTATACGCTTCGCTGCTTTTGCCGCCAAGCGTGCCGAGGTCGGTTATCTTGCCCTCACTATACAGGAAGGCGCGCGGATGGGAGAACTCTGGGTCGGTATCCGAGAGGCCGACGATCTGCCCACGATTATTGATGCCTCGGGCCTGCAAATAGGTAGGGCTGGGCAAGGGGCCATTGTCGTCTCGCTGCAGCAGTAAGGTCTGGTTGGGAGCAAGCCGGAAGGCTCCCCCGCCGACATTGCCGACAATCTGCCCGATAGAGTTAATATCGGCAGCGACGCTGTAGCAGGTGTTAATAGTTCCCAGATCATGCGCCTTGTCGTTCTCCCAGCGCACGGCCCGGTTATAGCCACTGGCGTAGAAGACCCTCCCCACCACTTGACCGGCGTCATTGATACGCGAGGCCCCGCTCCCTTCATTGGTAAGAGAGGGCAGAATGATAAGCCTGTAGCGAGGCGACGCTATCGGCGGTTTTTCAGGCCGAAAAGCGGGCGGAGCCGATGGGCGCGCTGCAATCAAACGGCGCAGGGGAGGCCGGGGCGAATGTCGTATCGGCGTCGCAGAGTATTGCAGACGCAGAGGCGGCAACGCGAAAGGCCCGTCCGCTTTCGACGGCATGGGAGATTGGGCAACGCGAGGCGGGACAGGTGGAAGCGTGTTTTCGGGCAGCAGGATCGGTCTCTTGCGCAGTGCGTACCACGCCAGCGCGAGCAGGGCCAGGGCGAGCCAGAGGAGAGAGGGCGCGCGCCTTTGCGGGACCACAGGCGGCGTATGGCCGTTCCTGGAAACTTCGGCCTCCGGCCTATCAGGAAGCGTATCGGCCCCGTTACCTGCGCATTTCGGGAGTTCCCGCCAGGCGAAGGCCTCTTCGGAGCGACGTTTCGCTTCCTGATAGAGCCGCACTGCCAGATGACGCGCCGCCTCCGAAGGCTTCTCACCCAGCTCTTGCTTCAGGACGCGATGCAGTTCCCGATACTGCTTCTCGACGGCGGCTGGCTGCCCGGTGGCGGCATAGACGCGCATCAGTTCGCAGCGCGTCTCCTCGTGGAACGGGTCGCCCTCGACTGCGCGCTGTCCGAACTCTATCGCCTGCTCCCATCGGCCCGCCTCCGTCAGCAGAGGCATCAACTGACGCAAGGCCGATAGATGCTGTTCCGCCAGACGCTCTCGCTCGGTCAGTATCCAATTTTGGTAGAAACTCTTCAACAGTTCATCACGGTACAGCCCGACCGCCTGAAGCAGCCACGCCGTTTTCTCGCTGGAATCGAGGGCGTTCTGCGCATCTGCCAGCGCTGCCTTGAAGTCGAGGACATCCACCCGAATCAGGGTCGAATCCAGGCGCACAGTCGGTCGGTCAGCAAGCAAGAAGTCCTCGGTCGAGACGCCTAATTTTTCCAGCGCGCGGCGTATACCAGTCAATGCCTGACGCAGCCGACTTAGCCCCACCTCTGGCTTAGTTTTCGGCCAGAGCAACTCGATCAACTCTTCCCGGGTATGGACATGGTCAGAATGCAGCGCCAGATACGCCAACAGTTCCGCATCTTTTCGCGTGCGGAACTTGGAGACAGCCTCATCACCGTACCGGACGGTCAGCGTGCCGAACAGTTCGATTCGCAAGGAGGGTCGTGGCATCGTCGTTTTCTCCCGGAAATGCGGCAGGACACGGAAAGCATCTTGGATAACTTGACGGCAGCAGGGCGTCATTTAACAGTCAGTCAGAATTACGCGATGGTTAATGGGATTCCTGCTAACGCCACGCATGAAATCGCTTTAGGGTCTGCTACCACGGAACGCTTCGGCCAGAAGGCAAACATGAAACCAGTGAACATCGGCATCATCGGAGCGGGCGGCATCGTGCAGCACCGCCATCTGCCCGGCCTGACCGCCATACCTGACGTGCGTATCACGGCGGTCTGCAACCGCTCGCAGGAGAGCGGCGAGAAGGTCGCGCAGCAGTGGAACATCCCGCGCGTCCTCACCGACTGGCGCGCGCTGATCGCGCTGGACGACCTCGACGCCGTGCTGATCGGAACCTGGCCCTACATGCACGCCGAGATGAGTATCGCGGCATTACAGGCGGGCAAGCACGTCTTCTGCCAGGCGCGCATGGCCCGCACCGCAGCAGAGGCCCGCGCGATGCTGGTCGCGTCGGAAAGCCGTCCTGATCTTGTCGCCATGCTCTGCCCGCCGCCCAACGGCATGAAGGGCGACCGCCTGATCCGCAAACTCCTCGCCGATGGCTATCTCGGTGAGCCGCGCGAAGTCCACGCCACCGGCCTCTCCGCCGCCAATCTCGACCCGACTGCGCCTCTTCACTGGCGGCAGGATTTCGACCTGCAAGGCTACAACACGCTTACGCTCGGCATGTGGATGGAAGTCCTGCATCGCTGGATGGGGCCGCATCGCAAAGTCGCTGCCGTCCTCAAGACCTTCACGCCTACGCGCCGCGACCCGCAGACCAGCACGCAAAAAGAGGTGCGGATCGCCGAATCGGTCGCCATCG
>DASRGL010000316.1:0-10292 GCA_035651115.1 Chthonomonadaceae bacterium | reverse complement strand
GCCGTCGTCTTCGCCGTCGTGTTCCTCGGCTTCGCCTGGCGGCTGCCCGATTTCCGCACGGAGGCGAATCTGCGTCTGCTCGCCAAGCAGTCCGCGCAGTTGGCCGTCGTCGCGACCGGCATGACGCTGGTGATCGCGACGGGCGGCATAGATATTTCCGTCGGCTCGCTGGTCGGTCTCTGCTCGATGGCGTTGGGCTGGCTCTCGGTGCGGGCCGGATGGGGTCTTGGAGCGGCCTGTCTCGGCGCGGTGGCGGCGGGCGCGCTGTGCGGCCTGGGGAACGGCCTGCTGATTACACGCGCGAAGCTGCCGCCCATCCTGGTCACGCTGGCGACCTTCGCGGCGGCGCGGGCCGGAGCCTCCCTCTTCAATAGCGGCGGAAGCTTCTCCGGCCTGCCCCGCGCCCTCAACGACACCTTCGACCTGACCAACGTGGCGGGCCTGCCCCTGCTCTTCTGGATCGGCCTGCTCGCCCTGGCGCTCGGCGGACTCCTGCTGCGCCGGACGACCTTCGGACGCCAACTGCTGGCCCTCGGCGGCAACCGCACCGCCGCCCGCCTCGCCGGGATACCCATCGCCCGCACGGAGACGCTGGTCTATACATTAAGCGGCGCGCTGGCCGGGTTCGCCGCCGTCCTCAACACGGCCCTCAAAGCCACCGCTACGCCCGACGCCGGGCAGTACCTCGAACTGACCGCCATCACCGCCGTCGTGCTGGGCGGCACGGCCATCACGGGGGGACAGGCGACGCTCACCGGAACCGGCCTGGGCGTCCTGACCATCGGCGCGCTGCTCAGCGGCGTGCGCCTCCTGGGTCAGCAAGACCAGACAGCCTGGTTCCTGGTCGGCGCGGCGCTCCTGCTGGCTGTCGAAGTCCAAAAGGCCCGCCGGAAAGAATAAACCACCCGCTGCGCTAGAGGCACAGAGACACGGAGGATTCACGGAGAAAAGCCAAGAGCAGAATCCACCAAGCACATAAAGGGACACGAAGAAGGCAAGCAAGCCTAATCTCTGTCTTTCCTCCTGTTTTTCTCCGTGTCTCCGTGCCTCTGTGGTTCAATTCAATTTTCTGCGCCGTGCTGGATTTTGGGCCAGAAGGTCGCAAAGTGGAAGTTGGCGCTGTTCTCTTCATCATGGCAGCGCACGCAGCTATTCGGGGTGATGGCGCGGAGCATGAGGGTGGCGGCGCGGCCCGCCTGGCCGGACTGGACGGCCTGGATATGCGCCGTCCCGCGCCCGTGACAGTTCTCACACTGCACACCCGCCAGGTTCGGCGTCTTCTGGAGATTGAGGAAGCCGTCCCGCGCGCCGTAGCCGACCGTATGGCAGCGCAGGCATTCGGGGTCGTATTCGGAGCCTTTCTTGACGAGTGTCTCGTAGGCGTGGGCATGGCCGGAGGCGTGCGTGATGCGGTAGGCGGCGGCATGGCAGGACCGGCACTGCTCCTCCCCGGCGTAGGTGTCGGCGGTCGTCGTCTGCGCATGGATGGGATCGAGGCCCTCCTGCGCGGCCAGTTCGATATTGCGGTCACGCAGCACGCTCTTGAACTCCCGGATGAGCGCGGTCATGGCAGGCGCGGGCGGGATCGTGTCCGATGTTTTGAGGGCGCGGGCGTCGGTCAGGGTCAGGCCGGGGCCGTCGGCGGCGCGGCGGAACGTCAGCCGCCCGATCACCTTGCCGTTGTTCGTGACATTGAACAGCGCGGCCCGGTTGACGATCTCCGCCTTTTCGGAGGCTTGCGGCACGTCACCGCCCAGCACGGCCCCGACTTCGTGGAACTTGGCGGCGAGATCGCGCAAGGTGTCGGCGGGCGCGAAGGCCAGCACGAGGATGAAATCGCTCTGCGCCCGCAGGCCCGGCAGGATTTCCGCCAGCGCCTCTTCCGGGGGACGCACCGTCAGCCCCGGCCCGACCGCATCCCCCTCCGCCTGCACCACGCCCGTGATGCCGAGGCGCGTGCCGCCGACGGTCTTGACCAGTGTGGGCGCGGCGAGAGGCTTCCCGGTCTGGCGGTCCAGCACGTTGCAGGAGACGAAGGGCAGGCGGCTGGCCTGCATCTTCTGTAGGAGCGTGTCCCGGTCGAGATTGGCCTCCGTCCGACCCAGGTTCACGGCATCGTAGCCCATCGCCGCCATGCCGCGCAGCAGATAGTCGAATTTCAGCAGTTCGTAACTGCGGCTGCCGCTCGTGATATTGCCCACGTCCACGAGCAGGCGCAGGGGAGCTCTATCCTGGCTTATCAGGGTCATGCGCGCGGGCAGGCCGCCCGCCTGGTCGCGCCGACAGCCGCATGGTTCCAGATAGCCGTGCGTGTCGCCGGAGACCCAGACGACCAGTTCGCCGCCGTTCGCCAGCGCGCCGCCCGCCGTGCCGCGCCGCAGCAGCCACAGCCCGCCCAGCGCGGCAATCAGCAGCCCGCCCAGCATCACCGCGAGAAGCCTGCCCGCAACGCGCCCGCTTGCTCTCTGTCCAGCCATGCCTTCCCTTCTCACCACGGGAAAACGGCCCTCGCGCCCACGCACGGACGATTCAGCCGAGCGTCCGCACGACGCGCACGCCGTTCATCGCCATACTATAGAGGAACAGCGTGTGGAAAATCTCGGCGGGATGCGCAGGGATGTTCGCCGCCCTTGCCGCCGCGACGGGGACATCGTAGGTGTCCACGCAGTCCATCGGCAGGATCACCGGCAGACGCAGGTTGCTCGCGTTGGCATCGAACTGGAGGTGCAGCGCCAGATGATAGGTGCAGAGATCGGTGCAGTCCCCGACGACGATCCGGTGCGTGATCTGCGGGTGCATATCCAGCCAGGCGTCCAGTTCCGTGCCGATGGCGGAGTGGATCGAGTTTTTCGGCAGCACGGTGAACAGGGAGGCGAAGGGCAGCCCGGCCAGTTCCGGCACGGTCTGCGCCTCCGAAGTTCCCCGAATACAGTGCGGCGGGTAGCTGGCGAACTCGGCGGCGTTCGGGTCGTGCGCGTCCTGGGTCAGCACGAAGTCTCGCACGCCTGCGTCGTGCGCCGCCGTAAACAGCTTCACGATGGGCGCGATGATGCCCTGCACGCGCGGGCTTTGCAGCGGCCCCTCATGGCAGAAGCCGACGATGACATCCACGCAGAAAATGCCGAGATGCTCCGGCCCGCCCGCCTCCGCGATCAGGCTTGCCAGACTCATCGGCGCGATCTGCTTCTGCCAGTCCTCCAGGTAGTCCAGAAACTCCCCGGACTGCTCCCGCAGCGAAAGTCTCGATGTGGCTGCTGCCGTCATCGTTTGCCTCCTCCCGGCCTCTTCCGCGCTTCGTCTCTACTCCAGCAGGTCCATCGCCGCCGTCATCTTCATGTTCATCGTCATGTTCTGCGGCGGTCGCGCCGTCCCTGCCTTCGCGCCGGCCGCCTTCTTCTGCTGCATCTTCATGGCGGCATCGCCGTTCATCGCCATCCGCACGAGCTTGCCTTCCGCGACCGCAAAATTGTTGTCTCCGGCGATCTTGATGTTGCCCTGGATGATGCTGGCCGCTTTGCTGGCCGTTTTCGCAGGCTGGCCCTGCCCGTCCATCATCATCTTGAGCGTCAGATTGGCGACCGTATGGATGCGGGCCGTGCGGAATTGACCCACGTTTTCATACCTGATCAGCGTGTTCTTCGTCGTGCCGCTGAGGGCGCTTCCCGGCAGGCGGACGGGTTGCGTCCAGGAGTCGCCGGGTTTGACCGGTTTGGCGGGAAGCAGCACCGTCAGGCCATTGGCCCCGCCGCTTCCGAAGGGATTGCCCATCATGTTCGTTACCTGGTTCGCGGGCATTCCCTGTGTAGACAGTATCTTTCCCTGCGGGCTTAAGCGCATCGTGACGGGCGGCACTTGCGGCGAGGGAGCCGTCTGCCCGTTTGCCGTCACCTGCTGGTTCTGGATCGTCGTGACGACCGTGCCATTGCCTTTGGCATCCACGCTGTCCACCTTCTGCTCCATCGTCATCATCATGTTCACCGGGACGGTCATCGGCTGCGGCTGATTGGGCATATGCATGGTCATGTTCATCTGCATGGTCATGCGGTATCTGTTCACGTCGCCCGGCTTGAACTTCATCCGCAGCATCACCGGGCTGTTGCCGCCCTGCCCGGCGGAGGCTGCCAGAGGCGCGATCAGCAGCGCGCACAGACCGCAGCGCGCCGCGAACGTCCGCGCGCCCAGAACTACCTTGTCATTTTGAAAAGGGGTGTCCATCCTGATCTTCTCCACAGTGGGCTACCGGACGCGCCGGTGTCATTTTGCTGCGCCGGTCGGTTCCGGCACGCGCGCGGCGGCGATCTGGCCGCCGATCTTGAGGGTATCGCTGGGGGCCTGCTTGACAACGGCGCCTTCCAGTTTGATCCAGCCGCCGATCTCTCCCTGAGTTCGCACGACCTGTCCATCGGTCGGCAGCGCATTGACCGTCTGCGTGAAGAGGATGCGCGCCGTGACGTGGCTGGCCGCTTTTGCCGAGTCGGTCGTTGCACGGCCCTCTGCATCCGCCTGCGCCTCGAAGGGAACCGTGATCTCCTGCCTGATCTTGAGCGTCTCCTGCCCGTCCACCATCTCCGTGCCGAGCAGGGTCATCCGGGTGTGGATGAAATTCGGGTCATCCGCGCTGTCGGACTCTTTCTCTCCCGCGCCGCTCTCGGCCCTCTGGCCTGTCTTTGCATTGGGCAGGGGCGAACGCGCCGTCCAGGTGTCCCCCACTTTGATGGGCCTGTCCGGGAAGGAGAGCAGATGAAGCTGGAGAAACAGGTTCGCAGGCTGCTCGATCAGCCCGCCCAGCGGCCCGGCATTCGACTTCGAGGCCGGGCTTTTGAGGCCGAGAATGCGGCCCTGTTTGTCGAGCAGGGCGGTGCGGGGAGCCTTGTCCGTCTCTTTCTCCGGGGGCAGCGTCACCGGCTCTTCCGGGGGATTGACCAGTTTGCCGCCCTCCGAAACGACCGCCAGCGTCACCGTGCCGTCGGGACGAACCTCCTGCGCCCGGTAGCGCAGGGTGATCTCCAGGCCCATGCTCTGCCCGATCCCGGCGTCCTTGCCGTCCGGGGCCGTGAACGCCAGCGTCATCGAACTCAGCGTCCGATAGCGGCGCATCTGCCCCTTCTCGAAGTGCGGGGTCGGGGTGAAAGTCCGGGTGTCGGCGGCAGAGGACGGCGTCTGTTGCGCCCGCGCGCCGGAACCGGCGCTTGCCAGGGACAGCGCCAGCAGGCAGAAGACGGCCCTCACCTTCCGGGCGCAGCAAGCAACGCCGCTACACCCAAGCTTGGGAGAGTGTCCGTATTCAAGTCGTCTCCGTTCCTTCCAACTCGTACCAGAGTAGAAAGGGAGGGACAAACTGGCGCTCTCGTCCTCCCCTCTCCCAATTCTGGGAGAGAGGATGGGGGTGAGGGCGACTTTACTAAAAGCGGTTGAAACCACGGGCTGCAATCGTATCACTTCTCTTCATTCTCGGAACCGGGCGCGACATAGTTGACGGTCTGCTTGACCTTGACGCGGACAGGGCCGACCTGCGTGGGCAGTTCCGCATTCTCGACCGTGTAATCGGCGCGCAGGAAACGGCCGGCGGCGGCATCTATGTTGTAGGTTCCCGCGACTTTGATCGTATCCTTCTCGCCTGCGTCCTCCATCATCGGGATCTCGGTCTCCACCTTGACCTTGAACGTGTCGGCATCGCCGACTTTCTCCTTACCGACGAGGGTCGAAGTCAGAGTCACTTTTTTGCCCTTGACCAGCCGGTTCTCCAGTTCGGTCTTCCAGCTATCGCCGATCTTGACAGGTTTGTCAGGCGTGGGCATGTTGCTTAACATCGCGGTCAAATCATCGAACTTCTCCAGGCCGGGCTGCGCATTCTCAACCTCGTGCTTGAGTACCAGACCGTTCTTACTGAACACTTCGGTAATGATCGGATACTGGGCCGGGTCATCAGGAAGCTTCTGCCCGTTAATGGCCGCCTCATTCTTCTGAATCGTCGTCACGACGGTCGCCTCGCCCTTCTCCGAAAGGTTTTTCACCTCCTGCGACAGCAGCGTGGTCACATCCACGTGGAAATCGCCCTGGTCATTGGGCAGCGGCCCGGTGATATTCGTCACCGTGCGGTACTTAAGGACATCGCCCTTCTTAAACTGCAACTGCCAGGTATGGGTGGCGGCGTCTTCTTCCGCTTGAACGACGACCCTGGCATGAGCGAGGCGCGGCAGCGTGACCGGCATCGCGGCAAGCAGCGCGCCGATAACGACAAGGCGCGAGGAGAGTCGCAAGAGATTCATGGTTTTATGCTTTCCTTTACTTTACCGACCGGCATCCTGGCTTTGGGCAGCGCAGAGACGCTGGTCGGTTGGGTCGCGGGCCTGGCAGCCTGCACCAGCAGGCGCGCTTTCACATCTATCTTGCTTTCCAGCGGCTCTTCCGGCTTATTCGGATCGGGAACCGTGCGCTTGCGGGTCAGCAGGGCGTTCATGACAAGCTGCCCGTTGGTCAGGCGTCCGAAGCGCGCGGCAGCGCCGTTCGCGCCCTTCCTGGCCGGTGGGGTCGCCGGAGCGAGGAAGGCGATGTCGCCGGTCACGGTGACTTTGCCGGTCGTGGTATCCACCGCGTCGGCAGCGTTCTCCGTGACCTTGCCCTCCTTGTCGCGCTTGTCGTCAATGAGGGCTTCCGCGTTCTGACGGATGCGGTAGGTCAGGTTTTTGCCCCCGGCGGTGATGCCTGCCACCTGCCCGGTGTAGCTGACTTTGCCCGGCTTGTTGCCGAGAAAGCCGTCCGCAAAGTTCCAGCTATCGTTGACCGCGACGGGCCTATCCGGGAACGTGACGGGCAGGATGAGCAGGAACAGCTTGCGCAGGTCGAAGCCGAGGTCAATCTTGACGGGCGGGGCGTTGCCGCCGGAGACGCTGGCGACGGAACCATCCGGGCGCAGCGTCGCCGTCACGTTGAGCGCCTCCTGCACCTGCGAGAGCGGCAGAGGGAACGGCACTTCCGAATTCGGATCGGACTTGCCGTCCGGCCCCGGCTCCTTCTCCAGCAGGCTGACATCGGCGGAGTCTACGACGAACTCGACCTCCGCGCCCTTGTCGTCCTGCTTCTTGACATGCGCGACATAGGCCAGTTGCGCCTTCAGGGTGATGGGCGGGCTGTCGGGCTGGGTGAACGGCGGGAAGTGGCCGGTGAAGATCGCGGTGATATTGTAGCGGTGCGAACTGCCCGGCGCAAGGTCGTAGGCCAGCCGCGCGGCGGCAGGTTTCGCCGCCGGCGCATCGGCTCTGTTACGAGGCGCATCGCGCCGCGCGCCCGCGCCGAGCAGCAGCAGGCCGCCCGCCGCGACAAGGCCGCCAAGCCAGAGGAGAGGGCGACGGCTCCTGGATTCTCGATGGTTCAAAATCTACCTCCTGGTACGGACGCGAAAGAGTGCGGTCTGTCTCTAAAACCCGCGCGCTCGGTCGTCACGATACATTGCGTGAGGAAACGCGCGGGAGCGATGGCTGTGACGTATCTCCTAGTCTACCACAAACGGGCCGACGTGTGTAAGTGTGTAAGCGGGGCAGCAGGCATCCTCTGGTACTACGGCGAAAAAGGGGAAGTAGGTTTCGACATGGCGCGGAAAATATGAGATAGAGGCAGCCGCCCCGGCTCCACGGCCTACGGACTCAGACTGCCTCCATCTCTCCTTGAAAACCCGTGAGGGAACCTATGGATCGAACCGTTGCCCTTACTCCGATGGTTCTGGAAAAAGCGGAAAGGGAGCAAGAAAAAAAATCGCGGCCTGCCCTCGTTCCCTTTCTCAAGGGGCGCTGCGAGCAGTTCCGGGGCGGAGGCTGGGCAGGCCCGGTCTATAGAGTATAATGAAGGCAGCAATCTCTCCGAGGAGCGTATTTCATCATGCCTGAGAGCAGCGCGACGGCGACGGCCCCGACTTCCCTCCCTGCGACAGCCGTGCCGGACCCGCGAGGGCGGTTCGGCGATTACGGCGGGCGGTTCGTGCCGGAGACCCTCATCCCGGCCCTGGACGAGCTGACCGCCGAATATGCGAAGGCGCGCGTAGACCCCGCATTTCAGCGCGAACTGGACTACTATCTGCGCGACTATGTGGGCCGCCCGACCCCGCTCTATCACGCCGAGCGCCTGTCCGCGCACTACAACGCCCGCATCTACCTGAAGCGGGAAGACCTCTGCCATACCGGCGCGCACAAGATCAACAACGCCATCGGGCAGGTCTTGCTGGCGCGGCGCATGGGCAAACCCCGCATCATCGCGGAGACCGGCGCGGGGCAGCACGGCGTCGCCACCGCCACCGTCTGCGCCCGGTTCGGCCTGGAGTGCGAGGTCTATATGGGCGAGGAGGACATCCACCGCCAGGCGCTCAACGTCGCGCGGATGCGGCTGCTCGGCGCGAAGGTCATCAGCGTCAAGAGCGGCACGCAGACCCTCAAGGACGCCACCAACGAGGCCATGCGCGACTGGGTCACGAACGTCCGCAACACGCACTATATCGTCGGCTCCGTCGTCGGGCCGCACCCCTACCCCATGCTCGTGCGCGATTTTCAGTCCATCATCGGCCAGGAGGCCCGCGCGCAGATACTCGCAAAAGAGGGACGGCTGCCGGACTACATTCTGGCCTGCGTGGGCGGCGGATCGAACGCGATGGGCATCTTCTATCCGTTCCTGCAAGATGGCGGCGTTGCGCTCGTCGGCATCGAGGCGGCAGGCGAAGGGCTGGAGACCGGACGGCACTGCGCGCCCCTCACGGCGGGAACCCCCGGCGTACTGCACGGCTCTTCCAGCTACCTGCTGCAGGACGAGGATGGACAGGTTGCGCCCTCGCACTCCATCTCGGCGGGGCTGGACTATCCCGGCGTCGGCCCGGAACACTCCTATCTCAAGGACACCGGACGGGCGCAGTACGCCGCCATCACGGATAGCGAGGCGCTGACCGCGCTGCAGCTTCTGGCGCGCACCGAGGGCATCATCGCCGCGCTGGAGACCGCCCACGCCGTCGCCTATCTGGAGAAGATGAAGGCCAGGCTGACGCCGGAGACCGTCCTGATCATCAACCTGTCCGGGCGCGGCGACAAGGACATGGAGACTGTCGTGCGTTCGCTCGGACTGGCCTGAGCGACCGGCGCATTCATCAGCCACATATTCTCCTGGCAATTCCAGACTGGCCTTTCAGGGCCAGGGGCAGCCTAATCTCACTACCGAGGAGAACCCTTGAGTCGTCTATCCGAAAGATTTGATTCGCTGCGGCAGCGCGGCGAGAAGGCGCTGGTCTGCTTCGTGACCGCAGGCGATCCCTCCGCCGAGCAGACGGTCGAGATCGTGAAGGCCCTGGCGGAAGGGGGCGCGGATGCTGTCGAACTCGGCATCCCCTTCAGCGATCCGCTGGCCGACGGCCCCAGCATTCAGGCGTCTTCGCAGCGCGCGCTGGAGGGCGGCATGACGACGGCGAAAGCGCTCGCTGCCGTGCGTTCCATCCGCCAGGCCGCGCCTGATCTGCCGATGATTGTGATGACTTACTACAACCCGATTCGCCGCTATGGACTGGACCGGTATGCCGCCGACGCCCGCGCCGCCGGGGGCGACGCCAATATCGTCACCGACCTGACCCCGGAAGAGGCCGGGGACTGGAAACGCCTCTCGGGGGCGAACGGCCTGGACACGGTCTTTCTGCTCGCTCCGACCAGCACGGAGGCGCGCATAGACATCGTGAGCCGCCTGTCTACCGGGTTCATCTACTGTGTCTCGCGCACCGGTGTCACCGGCGCACGGCAGGATGTTCCCGCCGAACTCACCGACGTGGTCGCCCGGATCAAAGCGCGCACGTCCGCTCCGGTCTGCGTCGGTTTCGGCATCTCGCAGCCGGAGCATGTGCGCCGTATCTGCGCCTTCGCGGATGGCGTGGTGGTCGGCAGCGCGCTCGTGGACCTCATCCACGCGCATCGGGACGCCCCGGACCTTATCCCCCGCGTCCGCGACTACGTGGCTTCCCTCAAAGCCGCCACAAAAGCATGACACTCACGCGCCAGGAACTCGCCCGCGTCATTGATCACACGCTGCTCAAGCCGGACGCGCCGGAGCCGGCGATCCGTCAGTTGTGCGTGGAGGCGCGGGAACACGGCTTTATCTCCGTCTGCGTGCCGCCCTGCTGGGTGTCGCTGGCCGCCGCGGACCTGGAAGACAGCGGCGTGCGGGCGGGAACCGTCATCGGGTTTCCGCTCGGCGCGAACACGACCGCCACGAAAGCGTTCGAGGCGGAGGAGGCGATCCGGCAGGGCGCGGCAGAGCTGGATATGGTCCTC